>JAVBJD010000005.1 GCA_030756715.1 Conexivisphaerales archaeon | reverse complement strand
GATGTATCTAATTGATTTTAGAGTTATATTAAACAAATTTTATATGTTGCTTTTCTAATAGAGCATAAACTTTTTGCGTTGAATTTTGTTCTTAGCTAAAGCTCTCATATGCAAAAATTAATTAGTTAGCAGAGGTTGCTACTTTTGAGCATAATATGCTTCAGATAAATACATTGAATATTAAACAAACTTTATTTCACATTTAAAGATCCTTTTCTATTTTTAACAATATTCCTAGAATTTTTTCGTTTTATAAAATAAAACTTATTATTTAGTTAAATAATCATAGAAAAATTATAATATGCGTTGACTGTATTGTTTTTTATGAGCACAATTAGTAGAGCTTCCTTAGAAGAAGAAATTTATCTAAGATCCCTAACAGGGTATCTTGTAGGTAAAAACCTTCTTGACGGTTTCAAAAAAATAGCCGTAATAACATATCCAGACAGGATATGTTCAGCTATGAGCGCAGCTCTTCTTTCAAGTTATATGAGCGTTTACGGTTATAAAAACGAGGCAGGTATGGTCTTTGCTTATGAAGAGAATAAGTTAAATGAAATGTCAGAAAAGATATCTAGAGGCGGTTTCGACGCTGTTTATATTTCGCTTGGAGGGGAACAGAAGATGTCTTATGTTTCTGAAACAACCAAGAAAATTATAGAAGCGCTAAGAAGATCTGGCTTTAATGGTGCTTTAGCAATACACGTCAGAGCATGGCTTGCAACAAAACAGCTTTCCAATATTCTTGCAGAAAAAGAACTTAAAGACTATTTGCTATCTTTAAAGGAAATTCGCGTTTTTACAGCTGATCTACAAAACAAACTCTTTCTCTTTCACAAAATTAAGATTGAAGAAACGCCAAAGCTATCAAAGTTTAAGGAAGAAAAACTCACAGATGAGCACGTTAAACTGTTACAGATATCGCTGCCTCCGCCGGAATAGTATAGAAAGCTTTAGCGGGGGGTGGATTTGAACCACCGATCTCCGGGTTATGAGCCCGGCGGGGTAGACCTGGCTCCCCCACCCCGCTTCTTAAGTTAGATACAGCTAGAAGTTTATAATCTTTTTTTATCTTTTAACTTATTTTAATGCAAAAGGTTTTTTATTTCTTTTTCAATTCTGCTACCATATTGGAAAGCCTTTTTTCTGGCATTTATAATTTCATTAGGTAGGCCAAGAATTTCTCCGATCTTTCTCAAACCAAGCTTATTAACCTTATACATAGATGGTAGCGCTCTAGCCATTCTAAAGAATGACTTAAATGCGTAGGGATAAACTGGCTCAACGCCTGCGGCTGTTATCGCCTTACTATCTCTTCTCATGCCAGCTATTGCTTTATTTATATCTTGATAAAGAACATTTTCGAGCATATCAATTGGTATACTATGATATTTTCTATAACCCCCAAACAGCTCGTCTGCAAGCTGCCCCACAACAATGATATCTGCGCCATTTTCTCGAGCTATTTTGCCAACTAGATAAAAGCCAGCCGCTAAGGCTAGATCCATTATGGTATAACCAAGATCGTAAACTTGTCTCAGCGAATCCTTGAGTTCTTTAACTTCGATTTTGTGCACTGTTTGTTCTAACCCTAATAACTTTGCCCTTTCTTTTGAGACTTTAATGTCTTCGCTTTCTTCAAAACCAACCGTAATCAATAAAGGTTCTCTTTCTCTAAAGATCCATGCTAACAGAGAACTGTCTAACCCTCCTGAGTATGCTATAGCTATCTTCTTGTTATGACCTAAATTTGAATATGCTTTGAGCGTTTTCGCCAGTTCTTCCAAAGAAGCCTGCTTTGATGGAGCAATTTTGCTGCTGTATAATTTTATTCTATAATTATTTTTTATTTCTGTTTCTTCAAAAACGCTTTCAGGGTAAAGGTACCTCCTTTCTTTAAATATACCAGTGTAGTCAAAGCTAACAAGCTCTTCGCAATCTCCTCTGGCTTTTACAAAAAATTGGGATTCTTCTTCCTCTATCTTCTTTAGAATATCTTCTTCATTAATCTCATGTTCTTCAAGGCTTTTTAATTTAAAATAGCCCCCCCTGACCTTTTCAACTTTAAGATTGGAGCCCAAGTTTTTCCCTCGCTTCCCTTATTATCTTTTTAGCTGTAATCGAGCTTATGCTTTTTACTTTTGAAGCCAATTCTTCTTCTCTTGCTTGGGAAAGCTCTAACAGATTATGATAACCGGCATCGAACAAGGCTCTGGCCCTCTTTCTGCCTATCCCACTCAAGCTTGCTATGCTGGCAACGTCTTCCCTTACCCCCTTATATATCCTTATAAATGGAAGATTGAACGCTTCGCTGCTTATTCCAATTATCCTTGCTAGCTTCGAGTAAGAATATACGATCCATCTAGCTGATTCTATTATTCTGTAAAGATCCCCAGGCTCAACCCCAAACCTGTCCAAGAGCTCTTGTTCAGAAAACTCATTTACCCATCCATAAAGGGCAAGAAAAGTCCTTGAAGAACAATCTTCATCAAAAAAAGGTTCAAGCTCAAAGTTTGCGTTAAGAAACTGAGTTAACTCGATATCATCTTTCTTACGCGAAGAAAGCTTTGGTTCCATATCTTCTGAAGCAGAAAGTAAACACAGTATAGGCAGAGTGGGATCTTTCCACTTTTTGAGCTCTTCTGCCACCTTTATAAAAGAAAGGGCTGTATGAGGAGAGATGTAAACCTTCGCTGTCATATCACCTAAAGGCGTAGTCTTGTACTTCCCGTTCTTAGCATGCATTACGAACCCGTTATTATGTAAAAATTCTAAAGCTTCAGAAACCTGTAACTCGAGGTTGCCTTTCTGTTTAAAATAAAGAGTTTTTTTGAAAAAATCCTTTATTTCATCCGCTGCTGCATATCCAAAGACAGATATCAAAGCAAGTACCATTGACGAAGGACCTTTAAGCAAGAGCTTTGAAGTTATTGGTTCTGGTTCTCCTGAAGCGTACCTTTCAAGGTAAACGTCAACTTGGTATTCATCTTGAGCAAGTATTATACACTTACCTATTTTATCATATTTGGGCCTCCCAGCTCTGCCTGCCATTTGTTTGTATTCAATAACTTTAATAGGTTCTCTGCCCTCGTCATTAAATCTGTAAACGGAGTTTATTATAACTGTTCTTGCAGGCAGGTTTACCCCTGCAGCTAGAGTTGGAGTACTACATATAACCTTTATTTTGTTTTCTCTGAAAAGGTTTTCAACAAACCGTCTGTAACTTGCAGTTAACCCTGCATGGTGAAATGCTACTCCTAGCGGTATCAACCCCCTTAATGTCTTTGTTAAAGTTGTATCTTCTTCCTCTTCTGGGTAAACCTGCTCAATAGGAACCTGAGAATATCTTCTTGCTACGTAAGCTAGAGTCTTAGCCAGTTCAAGCGCCTTTTTCCTAGTCTCTGCAAAGACAAGACATTGGCCTCCCTCTTTTAATTCTTTGTATACAACGTCCTGCAATAAGGTTCCTTTTCTTTCAATGATGTCTACTTCTCCGCTTTTATAAACAAGCTTATCATCATAAGCAACGCCTTCTAAAAGTTTTACAGGTCTCCAGTCATCATAAACGACCTGCATGTTTAGCCAAGAGGCAATTTCCTTATAATTTTTTACCGTTGCAGAAAGAGCCAGAACTTGGGTGTTGCTGAACCATGACATTATTTCAGTCAGTACAAATTCAAGCGTTCCTCCTCTAGTCTCATCGTCCAAAAGATGGACTTCGTCAAATACAAAAAGCCCGACTTCTTTGAGCCACTTAACCTTATGCCTTATAATAGAATCTAATCTTTCGTTTGTAGTAATAATAACATCGTATCTGCTTAAATAAGATGGGTCTACATTTAGGTCATCGCCAGTGCTTATGCCCACGCTAAGCTGCTTGCCTTTGCCGAGATACACCCCTTCAAAAAAATCTTTAAATTCTTCATACTTTTCGTTTGCTAATGCCTTAAGTGGGGTTATGTATATTGCCTTTTCCCTACTTTCTATAACAGTTTTAGCTGTAGCAAGCAAAGCTATCAGCGTTTTACCGCTCGCTGTTGGAGTCACTACAAGCAAACTTTTGCCTTCAAGCAACCCTTTCTTTACGGCTTTTTCCTGAGGGGGCCATAGTTCTTCATAACCTTTTGATATAAGTCTATCCTTTATTATGGTCGGTATGTTGAGATCCTTTACCTGCATCCAGACAATATTAAAAAATGGTTTTATTAAACTGCTTGCTGCTCAATTATCAATAAAAGCCAAGTAGAGAAATTATAAATAGCAGTACTGAAACCAAAAAGAGTATCCCCCAGATCTTTTTGTTCCAAGCAAAAATTTTCCTGCCATCAAGTATAGCTATTGGAAGCAAATTAAAGAGCGCTATGAATGAGTTAAAATAAACTGCTGTTATCAGGAAATAAAATCCAGATAATGCTAAGGGTAAAATTATAAGAGCCATTATTACGTTTACCAGTGGTCCCCACGCTGATATTTTCCCCATAGTTTTCTCGTCTGCCATTCCATAAATTACGGTTGCCCCAGGGGCTATTATTTTGAATGGAAGGATTGCGGTTATTAAAGTTAATATTGCCCACATCCACTGTATCCTGAATTCCGCGTACAAGCCATTCCTTATTGCAGATAGCTTGTGCGCATATTCATGAAGTATAAAAGCAAGAATGAAAAGGATGCTGTTTATTATAAGCCCTGAAGTTGATATCGCGCTTATCCAAGTTATTCCTACCACCCAGACTATAAAAGATCCTATTATAAGGTTTAAAGCCTCTCTTCTGCTAGGCCCCGTACCATAATAATAACTCAACTTTATTCCTCATCTATGAATTCTTCTGGCTTTGGCACTTCAGGTGGCAAACCTTTTCTCTTTCTTATTGACGCGATGAGTTGTCCGAGCATGTTAGCAGGTACTGGTGCCCATCCCTTGAAGCTTGTGTTCCATACGGCTTTACCTGCTGTTGCACCTCTCATTACTTCTGCAAGGTCAAAAGTTTCGGCTGCGGGGATTTCTCCCTGCACAACAGCAAAAACGTCTTTTTGCGTCATGTTGATTATTTTTCCACGTTTACTAGTAATGACGCCTATCGCAGGACCGAGTATATCGGCAACGCCTTTTACCTCTATAGAAAGTATAGGCTCAAGAAGTGTGGGTTTTGCTAAAAGCATGGCGCCCAAGATAGCCCTTCTTGATGCCGGCATAAGCTGCGCGTACGTTCTGTGCGCTGGGTCTTCATGCGGAACGAAGTGGTGCAATATTACTTTTGCTCCCCTGACATACTCATAAGCTAGCGGTCCATTCGTCATCGCGTCTACAAATCCAGCCCTTAAGCTGTCCATACTTTCCTGAAGGAACTGAACGCCTTTTGTTTCATCAACAAACACGTTTCCGCGTTCGTCTATGGCTACAACGCCTTTCGCTTCATCAGCGTCCCATCCGTGATCCCTAAGTACTTTTGCTATCTGCTTTCTGTCCATGTTTTCGTTTATCTGCCCTGTTATTATCAGGTTAATAGTTTCTTCGTCAAGTGGCTCCACTCTTATGTAAACTTTGTTGTGCTTGTTGGGACTTTTAGCCATTACAGGACCTGCCTTGGTAGTTATAGCTTCCCTATAGTTTATGAGCGGTTTACTTGTTATTATTTCTATACCCTGTTCCTGAATCAGGGTTGTAGCTATCTCTAGATGAAGAACGCCCATTCCAGATAGAAGCGTTTCTCCGGTTTCTTGGTTTATCGTCACAACAAGGTTAGGATCTTCTAGGTGCATGTTCTGGAGGGCTTCTATAAGTTTTGGAAGATCTCTCGGGTTTTTGGGCTCTACCGCTATAGTAACAACTGGTTCACTAACGTACTTTATGCTTTCAAAAGGTACTATGTCTTTAACGCTTGAAAGAGTTTCTCCTGCAGACGCATGCTGAAGACCAAGCAAAGCTGGCACGTTGCCTGCAGGCAGATATCCAACTATCTCTCTAAAGGGTCCCATGAACATGCTTACGCTTTGAACCCTTTCCTGCCTTTTTGCGTTTATAAGATATAGCAAGTCTCCATCTCTTACTGTACCGCTAAAAAGCCTCCCAACGGCAACAGGTCCAGCTTGAGGGTCAACTACTACGTTTGTTACCATCATTACTGTAGGACCGTTATCGTCACATTCAATCATCGCCTTATATATCTCGCTCGCCGGGTCACCCTTCCATATTTTTGGTATTCTGTACCTTTGAGCTACATTAGGAGGCGGTATGTGCCTTATTACCATAGAGAGTATAGCTTCATGAAGCTGGAAATTCTCAACTAATGGCGAAATATTACCGCTGCTGTAACCCTCATAAACATCCTTAAAACCCATGTTCTTTGACTTGGCCATGCTGAGAGTAAATCCCCACCTATCCTTTGAGCTGCCAAACGCCACGCTATCATTTGTTATGCTTATCTTGAATTTTTCCTTAAACTCAGGCTCAGCATAAATATCTATAAGCCTATTTACGTCGCTTATTATATTAGAAAGCCATGCCTGCATCTTTTCAGGAGTCAACCTAAGTTCTTTTATTAATCTGTCAATTTTGTTTATATAAAGGACGGGTCTTACCCTTTCATCCAGTGCCTGTCTTAAAACTGTTTCTGTCTGAGTCATCACTCCTTCTACAGCATCAACTACTACAACAGCCCCATCAAGAGCCCTTAAAGACCTTGTAACTTTTCCTGTAAAGTCTATATGGCCAGGTGTATCTATCATGTTAAATACGTAAGGCCTTCCTTCATATTCATAATATAGCGTGACGTTAGCTGCCTTGATTGTCATTTGCCTTTTTTGTTCAAGTTCCATATAATCAAGAGCAAGTGCCTGACCTGCAACCGTAGGGCTCAGCATCCCGGCAGCAGCAAGCAGAGAATCTGATGTCGTTGTTTTTCCGTGGTCAACGTGAGCTATAATACCAAAGTTCCTTATCTGTTCTTTATTTGAAATAACTTTTAGAGCTTCCGCTGTAGTCTTAAACCTTGGCATCCTTTATTTCACCCTCAACTATAACTGCATTTACCTGATATGTATCATCAGCTATAGTGTTGCCCCTAACGAGCTTTCTTTTCTTTTCACCTTCTCTCTTTGGCCTAAATCCGGGAGGCCCAGAAAGTAGAACGTATTTCTTAACAGGTCCCTCTATATCTGGAACGTGCGGAATTCCGGACTTGTCCGTACCTCCAGTTATCTTAAATTTTACGTTGCCCAAGCCTAGAGCACTACCGTCAATTACTTCCCCTATTTTTCTTCCTATCAGGACGGAACTCAGGTTACCCTTGATCTCTATCTTCTTAGCTGTTCTAGTCTTCGGATCTGATAATACTAACTGTAAATCGCCCATGACGTTTTAATCCTATTGATAGGATATTAAAAAGGTTATCTACAAATTAAATTATTTTTATTAAAATCCTTTTATGAGATTTCTTTTGTTAACAAACTTTTTGGCGTATAATTTATTCCCATTCTCTTAAAAAGATTCTCGTCTTTAGGGTAATGATAGTACGAGCTTGGCCTTACATAATAATCGCTCTTAAGCTTTCTTCCTGTCCTTTTTTCCCATTCCTCAATACTTATAGAGTATTTCTTCTGTATTCTATCTCTATACCATTCAGGTATAACGTTAAAGGTGCAGAAAGGTATTATTCTGTCATCTGGTGTAAGGTAATGGATGTCACACCTTCTTACCCTTTCTTCGTCATGATTGTACTTGTCCTGGAAATGCATCATGCCAACGAATAGGGACTTCATCTGAAGCTGTCCTAAAGAACTGTAATCGTGGTTTATTATGATGTTAATTAACAACCTAGTTAGGTTTAGACCTGAGGGCATTTTGCTTCTATTAATAAAGCGGGGCAGGTTGGATATTACTGATAAGCCTACGAGTAACTTATTTTCGCCTCTTTCTATTTTTTCTGCTTTATCTTCAAAGAATTTTAAAAGTCCGTCAACATCTACAAACCTTGTTATGGGTACCATCTTTCCATCATCGTTAAAAATATATGTCGCAGCCCCGCATGCAAAATGCGTCGTTAGTTCGTACTTAAGCTCTCCAGTCCACGCTTCTATAAAGCGGGATAATGGCATAGCCGCGGGAACAGGGAACCAATCTTCCTGCTTTACTTCACCGTCAGTCTGTTCTTCTATCCTTTCAATAACTTCCGGTATAGTTATTCTGAACCTGTCCCTTTCATGCTTTGGAACCCTTCCGACAAGCGAAACTGGCTGATAATTAATCCCTCGAACTATATCCATGTTATAAAAAGCAAACTTTAGCATGTCACCTACTTCATGATCGTTAACAGTTTTAATTACTGTAGGAACCAGAACCATTCCCAGTCCAGCTTTTCTGCAGTTGTTTAATAGATCCGGGACTTCCCAGTAGTTCTTTGGATTAGTTTCTGGAGTTACACCGTCAAAGCTTACATAAAGCGTGTTAACTCCTGCTTCTCTTACTTGCTTACAAAGATCTGGTTTTCTTGAGAGGTTTATGCCGTCTGAGTTTAGCTGAATGTGCGTTATTCCTTCTTCTTTTATTGCTTTAATCACATCTATTATATCATCTCTTACTGTAGGTTCTCCACCTGTTATCTGAACAGCGACACCATGTATCGGTTTTTCGTTAAGCAAATTTCTTATCATCCTTCTTATCTGGTCTATGCTAGGCTCGTAAATGTATCCTGCTTTTTCAGCATAAAAGAAGCAGTACCAACAATTCAGGTCGCATCTGTTTGTTACCACCAAATTGGCTAAGGCTGTATGACTAAGGTGGTTGCTACATAGCCCGCAGCTTGCAGGACATGTTATGTTGTTAACGAGTGTTTTTGGGTTCGATATTCCTATGCCGTCTCTAGCATACTTTGAAAACCGTTCATACATTTCATACGATCCAAAATAAACATCTTCAAAATACCCGTGTTTGGGACATGTTTTGCCGATGTAAACAACCCCATCTCTTTCAAATATTTCTGCATCAATAACTCTGTTACATTCTGGACATATGCTTCTTGTCTTTCTTATGAATCTCACTTTTGGCTTTTGAAACTCTTGCTGCTTTTGTTCTACTAATACCATAATTTTGCATTAAAAGGACTTATTTAAAAACATTTTTTACAATTGAACAAAAAAATGTAAAAATTAATTAATGTTTATGGCCATATACCACGAAGCTTAATGGCCTGAGAAACTCTTGATACAGCTAAAGTTAAAGCCGCTGTTCTCATGTCAGTCTTGTATTTCTTGCTTGTCTCGTATACGTCATTAAATGCCTTAACCATCTTTTCCTCAAGCATCTTGTTTACTTGCTCTAAAGACCACTGCAGCCTCTCAAGGTCTTGTACCCATTCAAAATAGCTTACTGTTACGCCTCCACTGTTAGCTAGTATGTCAGGTATTACTACTGTTCCTTTTTGATAAAGTATTTCGTCAGCCTCAGGAGTCGTTGGCCCATTTGCTCCTTCTCCCACTATCTTTGCCTTTATCTTACCCGCATTGTCCTTTGTAATAACCTGTTCTAGAGCGGCAGGCACAAGAATATCAACGTTTAGCGTAAGGAGCTCTTCGTTAGATATTTTTTCTGCGTCCTTATATGTGGTTACTGTCCCAGACTTTTCTTTTTCAGTAAGAACCTTGTCAACATTCAGCCCGTTCTTGTTGTAAATGCCTCCTTTTGAGTCGCTCACAGCAACTATCTTCATGCCATATTCTTTGGCCATTATAACTGCTGCGTTTGAGCCTACGTTTCCAAAGCCCTGTATGGCGACCGTAGCTCCTTTTACGTTTATGTTTAATTTCTTTGCAGCTTCAGCTACGGCTATCGCCAAGCCTCTTGAAGTAGATTCGTTCCTTCCTAAGCTTCCTCCTATCTCTACTGGTTTACCTGTTATAACTCCTGGTTCTAAGTGGCCCTTTAAAGCGCTATATGTATCCATTATCCAAGCCATGTGCTGCGGTCCAGTATAAACATCTGGGGCCGGCACGTCCTCATAGGGACCTATTATTCCAGATATTGCATAAGCGTACCTTCTTGTAAGTCTTTCCATTTCACTTGGAGAAAGAGTTTTTGGATCACAGATAATACCTCCTTTCGCACCACCTAATGGAAGGTCAAGAACTGCGGTTTTCCAGGTCATCCACATTGCAAGAGCTCTAACTTCATCCAGAGAGACGTTAGGATGATATCTTATTCCTCCTTTATAAGGACCTCTTGCGTTATTATGCTGAACCCTGTAACCAGTGAAAACTTTGACTTTTCCGTTATCCATTCTTACTGGGAGCGAAACCTGTACTTCCCTTTGTGGATGTGAAAGGACCTCTCTCAGATCGTCCTCAAGGTTTATCAAATCTGCAGCTTTCTTTAACTGTTGGAGAGCCATTTCCCATGGAGATGCTTTTTGAGAAGAATTTGAATTTGTCAATTTCGCATCAAAATATATAAAAATAGTATACTTATAAGTGTTATTATTATAAAATTTGATAAAAATATGAATTTACTTATAAAAAATCTATCAATTAAGTTAGTTCTTGTTTAAAAATAAATAATTTTTAGTTAAAAAATAAATTGATTGTTCAAACTATTTTCCAAGGCAAAAGTGGAAGCTTGTAATTTCTCTTACCTATAGCGTCTGCTACTGCATCCGCTACAGACGCTCCTACAGGTATTATGCTTACTTCTCCAACACCTTTTGCGCCAAAAGGACCGAGCTCTTCATAGCTTCTTATGAACTCTACATTAATTAAGGGTGAATCAGCTATTATAGGAACTGGGTACGTTGTATAATTTATGTTTAAAGGTCTGCCGTCTTTATCATAATTAAGTTCTTCAATCAAAGAGTATCCTAGCCCTTGAATTATACCGCCTTCTATCTGACCTGCCGCTATTGCCGGGTTAATAACGTTTCCTATATCTGCTATAAAGTCAACTTCACGCGGCTTTACCTTACCCAAGAGCTCATCTACTTCTACCTTTGTTATTATAACCCCGTACATGTATACCATGTGGGGAACTTCAAGCGTTCCTTCTACCGCCTCTGAATATCTAGGTACCTCAAACGTTGCTTCAAAGCGGGTTGATTTGCCTCTAACTCTTAGCCTTTTGGCAACTTCATATATTGAGACCGACTTGTCTTTATAATAGAAATGTCCGTCTTTGTAGCTCAAGGAATCGCTTTTTGTCATAAAGAAAGACGCCGCTTCTGTTTTGAGCTCAGATAACGCCTTATCACAAGCCAGAAGAAGGGCTCCTCCTCCATTAAATGTTGACCTTGAAGCGCTTGAACCTCCTGTATCAGGTGCAAACTTCGTGTCTGAATGCAAAACTTCTATCTGGGATAAAGGTACCTGTAGTTTTTCTGCAACAAGCTGCGCGTTGCCGGTGTTTATTCCTTGACCGTAATCCACATTACTGAACATAATTCTTACCTTCCCCTCTGGAATAATCTCGATTGCAGCTGCGGGAAACTCCGGAAGAGTACCAAACCCAACACCTTTAACAGACACAGCTATCCCAACACCGGTTCTCTGAAAGGGGCCCGAAGGATCGAGCCTGTAGAAAAGTTCTTTTGCTCTGTTGAGAGCTTCTTCTAAACCTTTAGAGTGCCTTATTTCGTTATTAAATGGTCCTATTTCGCCGCTCTTAAGTATGTTCTTTAACCTGATTTCAATAGGATCTATTTTAAGTTCATCAGCAAGTTCGTTCATCATACTCTCGATGGCAAAATTGCTCTCCGGAGCGCCAAATCCTCTAAAAGCTGAAGCTATGCCATTATTTGTATAAACTAGGTTAGCGTCTATTATATAATTTGGAATTCTGTAAGGCCCATTTATTGTTTCTATGCTTACATCAAGAATTGTGGGGCCAAAGCTCTGATAAGCACCAGAATCAAGGTATATTATTGCCTCATTTGACAACAAGGCTCCATCCTTGTTTGCTGAAGTTCTCAGCTTAATCTTAGAACCGGTTCTGTGAAAACCGGCTACTCCGCTTTCTTCTCTGGACCAAACGAGCTTTACTGGCCTTTTAGTTTTATATGCAAGTAAAGCCAAGTGTATCTGTACCGTTATGTCGTCTTTACCACCGAAGGCGCCTCCAGTAGGAGTGTTCTTTACTCTAATTTTTTCAGGGGGTATGCCAAGAACCCTCGATATTTGAATCTTGTCCCTATATGGCGTTTGGCCTCCAGCTAAAACGTTTAAAACCCCTTCTTCATCTATATAGGCAACTCCTCCTTCTGGTTCCAAGAACATGTGTTTTTGCATGGGCGTTTCGTATACTCTTTCGAGCACAATGTAAGCCGATGACCTTGCTTTCTCAACGTCTCCTTTCCTAACAATGGTGTGCCGAGCTATATTCCCCTTATCGTGTATTTTTGGAGCATTCTCTTCAAGCGCTTCATCAATAGAATGTACTACTGGTAAAGGCGTTATATCCGCTTTTATTCTGCCAAGGGCTTCTATTGCTGCTTCTTGTGTTTCAGCCGCTACAAGAGCCAGTGGCTCTCCATAGTATCTGACTTTATCGTAAGCCAATACCGGAATTTCAGGTACAATCGCGCCATAACCGTTTAACGCAGGTATGTCTTTATATGTAAGCACGGCTTTAACGCCGTTTACCTTTTCAGCGTCTTCAGTATATATCCCGTTTATTTTACCATGCGCAACTTTACTCCTGAAAGTATAGGCATAAAGCGCGTTTTCTAACTTTATATCTGTTAAAAATTGCAGAGTGCCCCTTACTTTGTCATTAGAATCTATCCTTGGAATTGACTTATTTATGTAACTATATTTTGAAACAGCTTCAGTAATCATCGTTTTTCACCTGTTTTATATAAATTAAAAACAATTTGATTAAAACGCTCGTTTTTAAACATGCTAATTTTCTACTATAATTTTTTAAGACGTCTTTAACGCTTGGTGTAATGCTAATTGATCCAACAAAATGGTTCTTCATAATACATCAGCTTGTGTTTTCAAAACCATATTCTACTTTTTTCCCATAACCTTTCATTATTTTATATAAGGCCTCGTAAATTATTCCATATGTTGCTTTTTTCCTGTACTCTGCAGTCCCCCTTATGTCGGTTATAGGTTTCGTAGATTCGGCGGCAAGCTTAGCTATCCTGTCTATTAATTCTTCATTTAGCTCTTTGTCTTTGGCTAATTCTTCAGCCTCAACAGCCCTAATAACGGTTGGTGCAACGGCTCCCAAAGATAGCCTCAAATACTTTACAGTGTTGTTTTCTAAGCTGAGTATTGCTGCTGCGCTAACTATCGATATAGCATTAGCGCTGCGTAAACCCAGTTTTTCAAAAAAATAATAAGATCCAGGGTCCATCTTTTCAATCGATATTTCGGTTATCAGCTCGTCTGACTCCCTCACCGTTTTTCTCGGCCCCAAGAAAAATTTATCTATCTGGACTTCTCTTGAACTACCCAGCTTCTGTAGCTTGACTCTAGAATTAAGAATATAAAGAGGTGGTATGCTGTCTCCTGCTGGGCTCGCAGTGCCAAGGTTACCTCCAATTGTTCCCAAATTCTGAATTTGAGGGGATCCTATCTGTCGTATTGCCTCTATAAGAATAGGCGAATAAGCGTTAATAAGAGGTGATCTCCTTATTTCCCTGTATTTTGTAGCTGCGCCAATTAAGACCCTATTTTCGCTTTCTTTTATATAACTTAACTCAGGTATAAAAGACAAATTTAGAAGCTCTTTTTCTTTCAGAACGCCGTCTTTTAGCATAACCATTATATCAGTGCCGCCAGCGACTGGTTTTATCAGTTCTCTTTTTTGTGATAATAGCTCTAACGCTTCAGCTAGGCTACGGGGTGAATAAACTTCTACTTTTTCATACGCCATCTTTTTTCACCACTTTTTTGATAGCGTTGTATATTCTTGGATAAGCGCCACATCTGCAGATGTTGCCGCTTACCCCTTCTAGTATTTCTTCATCGGTTGGATTTGGGTTTTCATTTAGAAGCGCTTTCGCAGAAATTATGAAACCTGGGGTGCAGTAACCGCACTGTGTGGCCCCTTCTTCAACAAAAGCTTTTTGCAGAGGATCGAGTTCCCCGTCCTTTTCCAAACCTTCAACGGTAATAACGCTTTTCCCTTCAACTTGTGATATCATCACCAAACAAGATGTTACAACTTGACCATCAAGCAATACGCTACAGGCACCACATTCACCCGCTTCGCACCCTGGCTTAACGCTCGTTACACCTAGATCCTCCCTTAAAACACGGAGAAGACTCTTGGCGGGAGGCGCTTTTACGCTTACTTTTTTACCATTTAAGAAGAACGACACATTTGCCTCCATTGCCTTAACTTTGAAAAGTTAGAATATAAAATTTTTCTACCTTATTATTTCTTTTGAGTTTAAAATATAATTTAGAGATATATTATCATCATGTTAAAAATCGATCCACGGGTTTTCTTGTATCAATGTCTTTTTTGTAATCTATGTCTATAAGTACCCTTGAAGTACCTATTTCAAACTTTGAAACGTCGTTGGTATGTTTGCTTAAAATGCCCTTTAATCCTTTTGTTGCCTCATTAATAGCTAAAAGTTCTTCTCTTAATGAAGCGTCAAAAAGTATTGGATGTCCCCCTTTACCCTCGTAACTAGGAACAACAATCTTTGCTCCAGATTTCATATAAAAATCAATTATTTTTTCACATATCCATCTCTGTAAATAAGGCATATCCCCTGGCGTGATTAAATATGCTTTTGAGGGTTTTACGCTCGATACTCCGATTCTTATTGAAGAGCTCATACCTCCGTTTTTATATTCTGGGTTTATAACAAAAAATACGTTAAGTCCTTCTAGTTCTCTTATAATTCGATCCTTTTCATGACCTATAACCACTACAGTTTTAAAATTTTCTAACGAACATTCTTGTACAACCCTTCTTATAATTGATCTGCCTTCTATTTTATACAAAAGCTTGTTTTCACCAAATCTTGTAGACTCGCCTGCAGCTAGAACTATAAATGCAAATTCGGATTCCGCAATACCAGAAGTCATAATCTATACATATAACAGCACGATTTAAAAGTTGCCTATATTTAGGCTAGATCAATCGGATGAATATAGGCATAATAGGAATAGGTAATATGGGGTATGCATTAAGCGCAGCGCTTTCAAAAAAGGGAGATGACAGTATAATTGTTTATGACAGAGGTAAATACAAAATACCAAAATCCAAAAATATAAGTCGCGTAAATAACGTACTAGATCTCGTTAAAAGTTCAGACATAATTTTTGTAGCCGTGAAACCAGCTGATGCAGAAAAACTCTTCGATGAAATATCGTTAAATGTAAAGGGTAAAATCCTAGTTTCTCTAGTTGCGCTTTATCCTTACAAAGAGATTTCACAAAAAATTCCAAACGCTAAGATATGTAAAATTATGACCAGCGTAGCGGCCGAAACGAGAAAGGCACCTGTACTCGCATATTGTCCCAAGGAAGTTTTTGAGAACCTTAAGGATATATTGAAGAGAATAGGAGAGCCTTACCTATTTGATGAAAGAGTCGTTGATGCTCTTGTGCCAATAGCCGGAAGTGGTCCTGCTTTGTTTGCGTATTTTCTAGATTCTTTATCTCAATACATGGTCCTTGCTGGCATAGAAAAAGATCTTGCGGATAAAATTGTCAGTTTTGTAGCTTATTCAACATCAGATTATATACTTAAAAACAACATAGATTTACACGCTTTAATAAAAAAAGTTACCACGCCCTCAGGGATAACGATTAAGATTCTACAAGAATTTGACAGGAGAACAATTAAGGGTAACATCGTGGACTCAATTTATTCAAAAATGGAAAGCCATTTAAAACCTTGAAAATTATAGGGCGCCGGCACCACTGCTTCGCGAGGGCTTGCGCACCTCACTAACACAGCGGCGGTGGTAGGTTTTACTTCCGGGTTCGGGTGAGACCGGGTAGGACCCTACCCCTATGGCCGGCTTATTTTGATAAGCATCTTGTTTTTATAAATTTTTCTGACCAATTGCGAGTTAAAAACGTGAGCTTTTATTAGTTATCAATAAATATTAATATAAAATAGTATTGCGCGTGATCAAATTATTAGCGATCGATATAGATGGAACTTTGACTGAAAAAGATGGTCGTATCAACCTCGATGCGACTTTTTTGCTAAGAAAACTGCAAGAGGATGGTTTGCAAGTTGTTCTAGCTACAGGACGCAGCGTTTTTGAAACGTATACTCTTTCAAAGTTTTTAGGTTTTGCTAAGTTCGGTATAAGTGAAAATGGCGGAGTGATATTTTTTAATGAACCAACAAAAATAAAGATTTTTGGTGACTATGCTGATTCTTTACTGGCTTATGAGTTTCTGTCAAAAAACATTGAAAAAATAAATATAAATCAAAGGATGCCAAGGCTTACAGAAATTTTGCTTGAAAGAAATTTTGATATAAATGCTGCAAACAGGATACTTAAAGAAAACGGGTATAAAGCAAAAATACTTGACAGCGGTGTGGCATATCACCTATCAAGCGTTAATGTAAATAAAGGGGTTGCTTTAAAATATGTTGCAGAAAAAATGAATTTAAAAAAAGAGGAGATTGCTAGCATCGGAGACAGCGAAGTTGACGAACCTATGTTTGCAGAATCTGGGTTTTCTTTTTTAGTTAACAAAAACTATAGAATAAAAACCAATGAGGTTGAAGAAACCACAAAACTTATTATAACTGAAAGACAGGGACCTATGGGTATAATAGAAGCCATAGAGTGGTTGATAAACAATGATCTCATACCTTACAGAACTAAATAAGCTTTCTGAATCAATAAACAAAGCCATAAAAGAATACGGAATAGCCACTTCGGCTATTTATGTAGGAGAACCGACTGAAACGAGTTTTGGGGACATTACTACAAATGCTGCTTTTGTATTGTCTAAAACTCTTAGAAAATCTCCTTATGAGGTGGCAAAAGATCTTATAGAAAAAATTGAGTTTTCTGAAGAAGATATTGCTGTGGAGTTACACTCTAGCGGATTTATTAACTTTAGACTGACCGATCTTTTTTATCTAAAGTTTCTTAATCAAATAATAAAAAATCAAGGTTATGGGAAAATAACCGTTCCAGAAAAGAAAAAAATAATTATTGAACATACGAGCGTAAACCCTAATAAAGCATTACATGTTGGCCATGCTAGGAACGTTGTTTTGGGTGACACGTTTTATAGACTTTTTAAGAGATTAGGGCATCAAGTTACAGTATTAAACTATATAGACGATACTGGGGTACAAGTTGCAGATCTTATTGTTGGATTTAAATATCTAGGATACCCACTTGAAAGTGATGAAAAATATGATCATTATTGCGGTGACGTTGTATATGTCAATGCTAATAAAGCTATTGAAGAAAGCGAAGCGTTAAAGAAAAAAAGGGGGGAAGTTTTAAAAGATCTAGAGCAAGGTGGCGAAATATATAGATACGCAAGGCCCATTATAGAGAAAATTGTAAAAGAGCAGCTGAAAAGTGCGTGGAATATTGGAGCAAGATACGATTTGCTTAATTGGGAAAGTCATTTTGTGCATGGTGGTTATTGGAAAAAAATGTTTGAAGTTTTAAAAGAAAAAGGACTTATAAAGTTTGTAACCGAAGGCAAACATAAAAATTGTTGGGTTCTTTTAGATAAGAAGGTACTTGTACGAAGCGATGGCACAGCTGTTTATACTGCCAAGGATCTTACATATGCGGCTTGGAAATTGGGTTTAATACCAGATGAGTTTTATTATTCCGTATTCACTAAGCAACCTGATGGCTCGGAATTATATTCGACCTCCCTTGATGGTGGGCTAAAGGGTCTTTATAAACCTGCAGACGAGGCTTATATATTGATAGATCAAAGACAGTTGCCTTTGCAAAATTTGATAAAAGATGCATTGAAGGCTTTGTCTGCTTCTAAAGATTATAAAGTCATAGCTTATGGTTTAGTGGCGCTTTCAAAAAATACAGCTGAAAAAATAGTAAAGGGTAAAGTTGAAAAAGAGATAGTCCATATGTCTGGAAGAAGTGGTATATATTACAATTTAGATGATCTTATGGAAGCTATAAAACAGGTTGCGCTTAAGTTAATAAACGAGAGAAATCCAACGTTGCCAGAAAAAGAAGAAGTTGCTTCTAAAATTGCGGTAGCTGCAATTAGATATTCGCTTATGAGGCCCGATCTTGACAAACAGATCGTTTTTGATATAAACGATGCCCTAAAGCTTGAAGGAGACACGGGGCCATATATACAATATACCTACGCAAGGGCATCCAAGATACTTGAAAAAAGTAACAATGAAGTTAGTTTATTAAATCAAATAAAACTCAGTGAAGAAGAAAAACGTCTTTTACTTCAAATGAGCAAATATGATTACTATTTGTTTAAAGCTTATTCTTCAACATCCGTCACTGCACTTGCCAATTATGTGCATGAACTTGCGTTCGCTTTTAATGTGTTTTATGAAAAGAAAAGGGTTCTAGATGAAAAGGATTCAGAATTAAAGAAAATGAGAATAGCTTTAGTTTATGCTTATAAGCAAATAATTTTAGATGCCATGAATGTTCTTGGTTTACCTGAATTAAAAGAACTATAATCATAAGTGTTTTTATACCTATTATTATGTTATTTAAGTACAGATGAGTAAAATATCTGTGTATCAGAAATTACTTAATAGTAGAGAAAGTAGCAGGCTGTGCCTTCCTCTTTTAGATCCTGTGAATTTCCCCGATACTTCAAAAATAGCAAAAAAACTGAAAGAGGTAGATACGAGCATGATAGATGCCTTTCTAGTTGGGGGTTCAACTCTAATAGCTCAGGAAGACCTTGATAGAACTATTGAATGCATTAAAAAGAGCGTTGACCTGCCGGTAATTATATTTCCAAATAACATTAATGCTATTTCTAAAAAGGCAGATGCGATTTTTTATATGATGTTAATGAATTCGGCTTTAACTTATTATATAATTGACGCACAGGTGCTTGCTTCACCTTTAATAGAAAGATATAAATTAGAAACAATACCAACTGGATATATAGTAGTAAATTCAGATAGCGCAGTATCTCATATAGGTCATGTTAGACCTATACCTTCTATTCCTGAGCTCATATCGCTTTATGTCTTGGCAGCAAAACATTTTGGGTTTAAAATTGTTTATTTAGAAGGCGGTTCGGGAACTTCTACGCCAATAACTTCAGAGGCCGTCGCTTTGAGTAAAAGGCTGTATCAAGGCCTGCTTTTGGTAGGAGGAGGCATTACAGATATAAACAAAGCAAATGAAATCGCTAAAGCGGGAGCAGATGGTTTAGTGATAGGAAATTTATTAGAAAAAGAAGGCGGGGGAGAAAAATTTAATCAGATTTGTAAAGAGATTAAAAAAGTTCTTTAATCATCGTCTCCAACAACTCATCTAATTTTTTATAAAGCTCTTCATTTTCAACGTTTATTATTCTTGTTATCATATCACTTATTTCTTTTAACTGAATTAGGTTTTTATCTGTTATTAAATTTAGTGACATAAACAAAATTAACGTCATAAAGCAGGATTTAACGTTTTGTCTTGCTCGCCTTTTGATTGTTGACCTTTCTCCTGAAGATTTTTTTAAAAATTTTATGTATATATTAGAAATATTACTCGATTCATTTTGAAATCTTCCACTTTTTTGATTAATTAACGATAAAAATTCTAATTCTGTTATACATGAATTTTCTATGATTTGTTTTATAAGCGATTTTACTTCATTTTTGTTAGGAACGGACACGCTATACTATACATGTTTGTATAGTTTAAATGTTTTTATGATATTATGATTAAAGCTAAATAAAATACTCGGTCATAACAAATTAAAAGGGATAGTACAATGTTTATATAATCACATGATAATATTTTAATCAATATATGAACATCACAACGCTGATTGTGATAATCTCACTAGCATCTATATCATTGTCACTATCTACTTTATTTTATTTGTTTTTAAAAATTAAAAAAATTGATGAAAATTATAAATTATTCCAAGATATATCAAAAGAACTAATAATAAACAAAAAAATCGAGACTGATCTAAATGAAATGACGGCTGAGAATGTTATAAAAACTAAA
This sequence comes from Conexivisphaerales archaeon, assembly GCA_030756715.1. Taxonomy (GTDB): domain Archaea; phylum Thermoproteota; class Nitrososphaeria; order Conexivisphaerales; family UBA164; genus CAYFFZ01. The sequence goes on along the minus strand of JAVBJD010000005.1, from coordinate 30,710 downwards.
AAAAGGAATGTTGAAAAAGGGGATCTTAATAGCACACAGATAGAGATCATAAAATTGGCTTATAAATCAGAAATCACAACGCGTGATGTGATACAACAATTTAATATCACAAGAGAACATGCATCTAGGCTTTTATCTGCTTTAGCCAATCAAGGTTATTTAAAACGAGTTAATAATAGTAAACCTTATAAATACATAATCGATGAAAAAGGAAAAATGTACTTGAGTGAGTAGAATTGAGTATAGCTATAGTTCAATATATCGTTTGGTTCATATTTGTTTATTTTGTTGCTATTTTGTTCTCTTTTGTTATTGCCATAATAATGCATAAAATTTTCTTCGACAAAAATTATTTACAAAAGCCTTTTAACTGGGATATGAGCGCAAACGAATATTTAACAAGCGTTATTATTGTTAATGTCTTTTCAGTTATAATAGCTTTTGTGATTTTATGGATCACATATTTAATATCACATGATCAATTTTTATGGTTTAATATCATCACATCATACATAACAAATACCAACTTGCAGCATTTTATTAACCAACAGCTTACTTATTTCACTCAAACCACTAGCCTCTATTATCTGCAATTTGTGGCTCCAGCCACTGGATTATCGGTCTCTTTATCTATGTTTAGATCAATTTTTTTAAAAAAATATGGTAATTTTTATCGAGACTTTATTATGAGTATATTATTGCTCTCAGCCTTAACATTTGTTGTAACAATTTTATTTAATTTACTTGGCTTGTCCTTCGGTTATTCTTTTTCTTTTATGGCAGGCATCAAAAATGCCCCATTAAGTCTTTATAATGCAATAACGTTGCTTGGCAATAACGGCGGTTCATATATTACAGAAGGTATAGCTGCTGGACCGCTAATGCCAAATTCTCTAACCGCGTTTTTAGATATAATAGTTTTAAATGTGCTGCCTTTTTCATTAATTTTTCTAATCGGCATAGTAACAAAAAATATTAAATTGAGCGTTTCATTGTTAATAGCAATTTTGACGTTCTTTTTTGTTTTTAATTTAATCATTTTAGATAAAACTTATGTAATACTCAACTCATTGATACCAGCTGATCTAAATGAATATTCTTCATTAAGCCTGTTTTATTCTTCCATATCTACAAATACCGGTGCGGCTGTTTTTCCATTAAATGCTTTATCTCCGGTTCAATTAGCCGCTTTTATCACATTGATGCTAAGCGATTCTCTGCCAGGAAGCGTAGGCAGCGGTTTTATTTCACTAATATTTATTATCGTTATAACAATCTTTTTTTCGGCTTTAATGAGCGGGAGGATGCCTAAGCTTTTTGGTTACAAGTTAGAATACAGAGAAATTAAATATGCAGTTCTCGGCTATATATTTCATTTTGCTTTGGTTCTTACTGCTATACCATTAATTATTTTTACTTTGCACCAGTTCAACTTTTCGCCTGGGTATGATTTTACTAAACTTCTTTGGGAGGTTGTTTCAGCTAGCGTAAATAACGGTTCAGATTTTTATGGCGTAAACGGCAATATAAGCGCTCTTAATATTATTACAGGCATGTTAATGCTGTTAGGGCGTTATGTACCATTCTATTTTGGGATAAAAATGACTGAGTCATTTATAAATAAAGATAAAAGTTTTACAAAATCAGATTTAAAGCTAGATTCTTTATACTTTTCCTTTTCATTAGTTTTCTTTATATTTTTGCTAGTTATAATTTCATTATTGCCTTTATTGGCTTTAGGGCCTCTTTCAATGGGGTGATAAAAGGTGGAATTAAAAGATTATTTTCAAATAATAAAAAATTCCATAATACGTCTATCTCCAATTTATCTTAAAAAGAACCCTGTTATGTTCCTTACAGAAATTTCTTTCTTGCTGTCTTTAATGTATATGTTTTTTATAAAAGAGTTTAGCTTTTTCTACGTTTCTATAACAGTTCTTATATTTGCAACTGTTTGGTTCGGCACTTTTGCAGATTCTTATTCTGAACATCAGGCTAAAATAACGGCCTCATCGCTTTTGAAAGTAACTTCAAACCTTTCTGTAAGAAAAATATTACCGAATGGTTCTGAAGTTTATGTGCCTCCAGATGCGGTATCAGCAGAAGATGTTATTTTAGTCAAGGAAAACGAGATTATACCTCTAGACGGCGTTATCGTAGAAGGTGTTGCCGCAATAGATGAATCACTAGTTACCGGTGAATCGTTGCCCGTTATTAAATCTGTTAATGATGAAGTTATTTCAGGCAGTAAAGTAGTAAGCGACTGGATCAAAGTAAGGGTAACTAAGACACTAAAAGAATCTTATGTTTATAGAATTGCTGGAATGATTGAAAAAACTAAAAGACCCAAAGGCGAAAGCGAAAAGCAGTTGGATATTTTAATTTATGGTCTAACGTTGTTGTTAAGCTTTGTTGTTTTTTCTTTAGGCATAACCATCAATCTTTTAGGTTATTCTTTAAATCTGCCAATTCTGTTGGGCTTTTACGTTTGTTTGTTGCCTACTACGATTGGCGCGCTAGAAGAAGCTATAGGTATTTCAGGATTGACTCGTCTTTGGAACATAAATGTAGTATCAAAATCTGGGAAGGCAATAGAGGCAGCAGGCGATATAGATGTTGTTTTGTTAGACAAAACGGGCACTATAACTGTGGGTAAACGAGAACCAGTAAAAATAATTCCACTTGGTTCACATACAGAAGAAGAAGTAGCTAAGGCCCTTTTTTTGTCTTCTGTTCAAGACGACACCCAAGAGGGAAAAGCCATTTTGAGATATCTTCAAAGCAAAAACTATCTGCCAAGCGAGATAGATCAAGCGATTATATCATCATACGAGGAATTTTCTGCGAAAACCAGAAAAAGCGGTATTTATTATAAATCTATACGATTACCTGGAAAAGAAATTTATAAAGAGATGAGGTTAATAAGAAAATCGGATTTTTATGGCGTGTACTTAAATGAAAAGATGCCTATCTTTAAAGGGGCTCCAGATGTAATGAAGTCTATTTTTAGAGCCCCTCCTGATTTCGACGAAAAGTTAGAGGAGATTGCGAAAGAAGGAGGCACCCCATTAGCTGTTGCTGTAGGCGACGAAATAATTGGACTAGTTGAGCTTAAAGACGTTTTAAAAGAGGGTGTGAAAGAACAGATTGAAGCATTAAAATCCATGGGAATAGAGCCGTACATGGTCACTGGCGACCACCCTATAACTGCACAAATTATAGCTTCTGAAGTTGGTATTAACAACGTTATATCGCAGGCAAAACCTGAAGATAAATACAAAAAAGTTATTGAGGAACAAAGTAAAGGAAAAACTATAGCTATGGTTGGTGATGGTACTAATGACGCTCCAGCTCTTGCAAGAGCAAACGTTGGACTAGCTATGTATTCAGGCACTGAAGTAGCCAAAGAGGCCGCTAACATGATAGATCTAGAATCGGATCCATCCAAAATTATCGATGTAATAAAATTAGGTAAGCAATTACTAATTACGCGAGGGTCCTTGGCTACATTTTCCATTGCTAATGATGTATCAAAGTATTTTGTAGTGTTGCCCGCGCTACTTAGTTTTTTAAGCGTTGCAAAAACACTTAATGTTTTGCATTTACCACTACACGTTGCTGTTATTGCGGCGCTTATTTATAATGCGTTAATAATTCCAATATTAATGCCTATAGCCATTAAAGGCATTTCTTTCAAACCCAGATCACCAAAAAGAGTTTTTTTAGAAAATGTTCTTATCTACGGATTAGGTGGTGTAATACTTCCGTTTCTAGCTATTAAGTTAATAGGTATATTGATAATGGTTTTATGATATATTTTATTATTTGATTCTCTACCATCTGCTGTTTTGAGATGTTTATGGAGAATAGATAAAATTCAATATATTCAGGTAAATTTTTAAATAGATAAACTTATTATCTTTCGACATATGCCACATTATAAAGGTTATAGAAGAAAGACGCGAAAGTTATTAACATTGGAAAGCAAGAGAGGGCTTTCTTATCTTTTAAATGAATTTAAACCTGGAGATAAGGTAGTTATAAAGATCGATCCGTCGCAACCCAAGGGTATGCCTCACAGAAGGTTTCACGGACGTGTTGGTACAGTTGTTGAAGTAAGAAAAAGATCTTTAGTTGTAGAAGTTCAAGTAGGTAATAAGAAAAAACTGCTTTATACAAGACCAGATCATGTATTACCGTTTCAGGGTGAATCTATAGATGAAGATGGTAAAGAGCAAAAAAATAACAATCCATGAAGCTAAAGATATACTGTCTCAGTCATCTGGTGAAATGGACGAATTACAAAGAAGAACTTTTGACTATGTTAACGTTTTTTCAAAAATAAGCGGCGAAAACGCAAAAAAGATTGTAGAGGCGCTGGAAAGAGAAATTGGTCTAGAAGAAGAATACGCAATACAACTTGTTAATATTATGCCTAAAACACCTGAAGAAATAAGAACTTACTTGCTTGGCTGGAAAAAAATAGTTCCTACTGAGACACTTTTTAAAATAAACGAAATTTTAAATGGAGTTAAAAAGTAATTTAAATATTTCATCATTTTTTAACGTTCCAACTATTTGGTTCTTATCCACAGTTAGCTGAACTTTTTTTGATCTACCGTGCCTACCTCTATTTATAATAGGTGCCGTTACTAAACCTAACATGTCAAGTTCGTTTATTATTGCGCTTATTCTTCTTTGCGTTAAAGGCTGCAAACCTAATTGATTGCAAATTTCTTGGTATTTTAAATAAACATGGCCTGTAGTCTCGCCGTTTGGAAAAGTAGCGATAGAAAATATAACTGCTTTTTCATGTATAGGTAAAGATGAAATGGCTTCTTGTACTTTGTCCTTCTCTATATTTTTTAATGCTTCCTGCACGTCTTTTTCGTAAATTTTATCCCGTCCTTCTCTTTCAGCCAACTCGCCTGATACTCTAAGGAGATCTACGGCTCGCCTTGCATCACCGTGTTCACTGCCTGAATAAGCTGCAATAAGGTTTATTATTTCATCATTTACTGAATTTTCTACAAATGCCTCTTTTACCCTGTCCTTTAAAATTTCTTTTATTTCTTCTACTGTATAAGGCGGAAATAATATCTCTTCTGATCTAAGGCTGCTTTGAACCCTACCTTCAAGATATTCCATGAATTTTAAATCGTTTGAAATACCTACTATTGTAATGAAGCTGTTAGAACCGCTTTTATTATATATGCTGTCATATCTTGTAAAATCGTAAAGTACATCGTTTCCTATATCCCTTTTAGCTGGATTGTTAACCAAAAAATCTATTTCGTCTAAAACCAAAACGAGTTTTATGCCTTTATCTACAAGGTGGTTAAATATTCTTTTTTCTACTTCGCTTAAGGATAAACCAGTAAAAGGAATTTTTAATCCTATATACTCTCCAATTTCGCTTAGAACTCTGTATAATGTTCCATCTATTCTACAATTAAGATAAACAAAAATCGTGTTTTGATCTTTTATATAATCGTTAAGCTTATTTATAACATATCTAGCTACCATGGTTTTACCTGTTCCAGTTTTGCCGTAAAGTAAAAGATTTGATGGTTTAGCACCTTTAATAATTGGTGAAAGCGTTTCTCCTATCTTTTTTATTTGGTCTTCTCTAAAAAGTATTCTTTTTGGTATGTAATCTATGTTTAAAACTTCGCGATTTTTAAATATTGATTTCCCGGAAGATATTTTATTAAATATATCATCTAAAAATTCAGACAAAGTCCCCTACACCCCTTAATTTCCATTGCATCTTTTTTAACAAAAATAATAAAGTAAAAAAGAAATTAAAAAGGTAAAAATAAAGATAATTTTACTATTAGTTAATTTTTTTAAACGATATTTAATTATTTTAAAAATAAAAACAATGATTGATTAATAAAAATAATAGATACAGATGAAATACAGGGGTGGAGCGGTTTATTATTTAAATTGTTAATTTTTTGTTAATATGATATTTTAACTATATAGATATCGAACCCCTTTATTTCCACTGGAGCAAATGCAGCCTTATTATCAATCATTAACTGTAAATTAACCCCTCTGTTTCCACTGGAGCCACTATAATTTTTTATATAACTAAAAATAAACAATTATAAGTTAATAATTAATTAAGGTCATAGACCATTCTTAGAATCTTTGATAACTTGTTAACAAAAATTACTAAATATGTTTATTATTTAAATTTGTTAACAAAATCAAAGAGGCTTGCCAAAGAAAGCCATAAAACTAGAATTTGAAGATGAGAATGGTGCAAGATATTCTTTTAAAGTAGAGGGGGATATAGAAAAAAGTAAAGTATTGCGGCTTCTGGAACTATACGATCTTTTATCATCGTCAGATAATTCAAACGAAGGTAATCTGAAAGATAATTCTGAAAAAGATCTATACGACAAAATAAGATCGTTAGTTAAAGACATGCCTCTAAATGGGTTTACTTCAAAAGATGTTCAAAACGCGTTAGAAGATCGCTTTAAAACAAGCGTTAAGTTACCTATAATCTCAACTTATTTAAGAAGAATGTATGATAAGGGAGAGCTCTCGAGAAAAAAAGTTGGTAGAGAATGGGTTTATTTCTATAAGAAGATAGAAAAGATTATTTTAAAAGACAAAAGAGCTAAAAATTAAAAACCCATCCTTTCTTTTCTATTTTTTTACCGTTGCTCAAAAATACACCGTTTCCATTTTCTACCTTGCCTATTTTAAAAACCTTTACGTTGTGTTTCTTAGCAAGTTTATTCAAAAGAAAATCTTTTTCTTGATTAAACGTAAATACCATTTGATACTCTTCTCCCCCATAGAGCGAATCATTTAAAGGATCTCTACCTTCAGATTCAATTAATTTTTTAATTTCTTCACTCATTGGGAAATTATTTATCACAATTTTCACGTTACTTTGTTGTGCAATTTCATTAAGTGTATAAGCCAAACCATCGCTTGAGTCCATAGAAGCACTCACATAACCTGTGTTTATTACTTCGATATTAAAGTTAACAGGTGGATCAGGTTCATAAACGGCCTTTAAAGCATAACTTTTTAATTTTTCATTAACTATTGGTTTTTTGTTAAGCAGATAATCTAGCCCTATAGTTGTTAATCCAAAATCGCCTGCTACATAAACGCTATCACCAATACGTGCTCCGCTTCTTAAAACCTTTTTTTTGTATTTGCCTGCTATAATGCAATCTATGACTGTATCATTGGCTTTATTTACGTCACCGCCGACTAAAATCATTTTATATTTAGAAGCCAATTGTTTTATTCCGTTAAGAATCTCTGTAATATACGCGTTTGTTATCCCCGTTTGGAATGCGAAACTCAGCATCATAAATATTGGTTTAACGCCCTTGGTCGATAAATCAGAAAGAACCGCAGCAACCGATTTCCTTCCTACCTGAAAACCATTCATGCCTTCTGGTACATCTGTGCTTTTAACTAGCATATCGACTTTATATGCCCAGCCATTTGGCAAATAAGCCACATCATCTGTTAAAGGATATTCACGCACCTCAAACATTTTTCGAATTATTTCGATGATCTCTAACTCGTTCAATTATATCACCTAAGCTAGATAGAAAGAACTTCGCGCAAATATAAAATATTTATTTAAAATCAACAGCTATTCTTTGAATTGTTTAACAAAAAGGTAAATTTGCTGATTACCTTTTAATTCTTCCAAAATGCGCTCAGCGATTTTCTTTGCCGGATCCTTTAAACCTACCCTGTCTTCTATGTCTTTAAAACTTGTAAAAGGTCTTTTCTCTTTTTCTTTTATAATTATATTCATAAGAGTTTTACCTATTCCAGGTATTAGTTCTAAAGAATTTAATCTCGGTGTTACTGGCATGGCCGCATTAAAAAAATTAACGAATCGTTGTTCGCTTTCTAAAACTATCGTTTCAACGGCTTGAGGCAACGCATTTTTAGCTATAGATGAAAGATTCTCATACTTTAGCTTTCCAAGAACGCTTAGTACTTTTTCTCTTTTATCCTTGCTAATATTCACTTTTTCCAGTATTACGAAATTTGCTCCCGGTATACCTAAAAGTTCAAGCAACATAAAATAATCTTTACCTATTGCTTGTACTATAGTGCCTCTTTTACCTTTTATCGTTAATGATTCAGAGTTAGGTTTAAAATCTAAAACATATGCTACGCTCTCATATTTTTTCTGTTGTGTTTGCAATTTTCTAATATAAGATAAAAACGGTATATTATAAAAGCTTACCTAAAAAGAAGGGCATTAACATATACTCATAAAAACTCAAATGCCGATTTCGCAGATTTTATCGTTCCATAAGCTTTTATTGGTACTATAGCCAGATCGAATTTTCTTGCATAACTTATTGCAAGATACAAAAATTGAGGATTAATATCATAATATCTGCATTTTAAAAGAACATATCCTTTTTTATTCAAATCAACAATTTTTATTTCCACTCTAAAAATTGCAAAATCCCCCATAAGCTCCTTTATAGCTGCCATTATATCTTCAGTTATTTTTATAGGGCTGGCCCTTTCAGGATCTACCTTAACTAAAACGTATCTAGTTCTATATTTTCTCAAAATATCTTTCATCTCCTAATAAGCGGTAAAAACGTTCAGATAAAGCCTTATATAGCTTCTTACGTTCAACGTTTATTTCTCCATAAAAAAACTCTAGTGCGTAATTTAAAACAATCGGCGGAACAAACCCAAATCCGTTTTTTGCTCCGCTTCCATAAAGTAGTGGTATAGAATAAATTTTACTAAGCGATTTTACAAAATTCAAATGAGATATCTCATCGCTCACAAAACTATTAAGGTCAGCGATTATAGCAAAAACTCTGTTCGGATGCTTTTTGATATATTCTAACGCCGGTTTATAATTATTTGTGTTTGCAACTATTAAAGGTCCTTTAAAATCTTTTGTAGGGTCATATTTATACCTGTATATATTAATTTCCGCTGTGTTTAATTCTCTACTAAATCCCTCCGTTAAAATAATTTTAATACCACTAATTTTACTTAATTTTAAAAATTCTGCATCGACCAGCTTAACATAAAAATCTGCTTCTTTGATCATTTTGCTTTTAATAAACATACATATTTGCGTGATTTTTTGAACAATAAAAATTTATCTGAATGCTGTTTTTGCGAAAAAATCTCACTTTTCTTCTTGAATTGCGTTTTTATTAATGGTAAAATTTATAACGACTGTTTTATAATTATTTTCTATGGCAACTGCGTATGTATTAATAAATACAGATATGGGTTACGAAGGAGATGTTTTAAAGCAACTTAAGGATATGCAAGGAGTAAAAGAAGTTTATCTAGTCTACGGCGTTTATGATATAATAGCAAAAATTGAAGCCGATACTATGGAACAGGTAAAAGAAATAATAACATGGAAAATAAGAAGGCTAGAAAAAGTAAGATCAACGCTCTCAATGATAGTAATGGAATAAAAAAGATATCTTTACTTAATATTATACTGGGTTTTTAATTAAGCGTTTATAAAATTAAATTTTAAAGGGGCGTTACTTAATATAAATTACATGCTATACATCATAGGTTTAGGTGTCGACCCCAAAAATACCGCACCGGCATTTATAAAAAGTACGGCCAATCTTTGCGAAAAAAGCTACATTGATATATATACCACTTTTATTGCAAATGATTACTTAAATTGGATAAAAAAAGAGCTTAAAGCGGTTCCGGCGAACAGGGATTTGCTTGAAGATATAAAAAATTTTGTTGAAGAAGCCAAAGATAAGAATGTATGTCTATATGTTTATGGTGATCCATATGTTGCAACAACACATCAATCGTTACGAATCTATGCAACCGAACAAAAAATTAAAGTGAAGACAGTTTACTCTTCTAGCTTTATAAACGCAATATTTGGAGAAACCGGATTACACATTTATAAAATAGGATTTGTTGGGTCTTTAATAAAAAATGATATAAATTCGAGGAACTATATTTACAAACAAGTTGGAACAGCGCTTGAATCAAAAAAACACTCTATAATAATTCCGACAGGATATGAGGGGGACACAAGTTCTCTTTTATCAGAATTAAAACAGGCCGAGCTTAATTTTAAGGAAGAAACTTTTCCTGATGATAGATTTCTAATTTTTATAAGTAGAGCTGGTACGGATGAAGAAAAAGTCTTAGGAGGAACAATAAAAGATCTATTTAAAACAAAGACCAAACTCGATGAGCCTTTTACCCTTATAGTCCCAGGTTTGTTACATTTTAGCGAAGAAGAAGTTTTAAAAAAGGTTTTCAATATAAAACCCATTCAAAACGTTAAGCCATCTACAATAGAAATAAGGGTTCAGAAAGTTATTGACAAATGCAGAGTTGCTATAAAAAACGCAGAAACTAGCGGCCTAACTGAAAGGTATAAAGAAATATTTGAAAACGCAATTTTATATACCGAAGACGCAGAAGACGCTAAACAGAAAGGAGACTTCATAACTGCTTTAATGCAGGCTTCATATGCTGAAGGTTTGATCGACGCGTTGCGGTTTTTAGGCGAAAATATTAAATGGGAATAACTTTTGAGCGTAAACTAAAATCATTTTTATTTAAAAATTGAGAACGAGAAATGCTAATAATCTTATTCAATTGAAATGATTAATTCTCCACGTGATTCTTTTTGTAAAAGTTCTATAATATTTCTTGGAACATCAATTGCCGCGGCAGAGCTTTTTATTGCTAGTGTTCTTTCAGATGTAAAAGAACTCTTTCTTATTACTATATCAGTAGGGTGAGACAAACTTAAGTCACTATGACCATAGCCAAAAAATTTGAAACCCAAATTTCCTACAATTAAATAGAAATCTATACGACTACCGCTTTTTATTTTGTTTTTCATAATTTCAGGTAGATCTTTAACGCTAGCAGAACTGCTAACTCCAATAATACAATCACCCCTTAAGGTAAGATGCGATTCTTTTGTTATTTCTAAAGTAGTTTTATGTTTAGCTGTTACGTTGGGATGCCCCTTAAATTCTACTGTAAAGTTCAATTTTAAGCCTTAAAAAGCAGGTCAGTAAGTTCGTATAACTTTTTATTGTACTCGGTCTGAGGGAACTCCTTCAAATATTTTAATGCGGAAAGATATTTTTCTTCTAATAGTTTATCTAAAAATCTCTGCTCTTCTTGCGGAAGTTTGTTTATAAGCTCATTAAATACGTGTTTTCTATCTTTTAAATCATCTTTTACCTGATATATGATACCGAGGTTCTCTCCAAAGTAATAAGCTTTTTCAGCAAACTGAGGGTTCTGAGAAAGCAGTGCTCCCAGCTTTGCAGATGCAGCAAACAGGGACGCGGTTTTATAATTTATAACTTTTAAATATTCATCTAAACTGACGCTATCCTTTTTATTAAAAAGATTAAGTTCCTCGAACTCACCCTCACTCATTTTAAGACTAGTTTTTGCCAGCGTATCGGTAGCCTCTGGTATCTTGTATTGATTTATAAGGTCTATAACAATACCAAACACATAATCAGTAATAAGTAAAGCACTATCGTAACCAAAAATTTTATAAAACGGTACGCGGTCTCTTCTCTTTTCTTCTTTATCTATAAAGTCATCATGAATTAATGATAAGCTGTGCATAAGTTCAACAGAATAACTAGCGTTTGAAATATCAAATCGTTCGCCAAGATTTTTGTTTATTAAAATAAGTATAAGGGGCCTTATTCTTTTCCCACCCCCAAGAGCATAATTTACCATTTTAACAAGCGTTTCATTATCATAATTCAGTAATTTTTTCTTGAATTCATCATCAAAATTAGGCATAACGTTAGAAATTAACTCGTTAAAGATCGTCTCAATTTGCATCTTTTTGCACCTGATCAAAGAAAGCAAAAACGTATTTTTAAGCGTTATAATCATTTTGTAAAGATAAAATGAAACTATCAAGTTGAATTTTGTTGTATGGAACTAATATTATTTTATAAAACGTGTCTTAGTAAATATTCTTTATAATTTTTATAATTAGTAATTAAAGTTAAAGCTAAATTGAACTAAAAATAAATTACTTTATGCTTTCAAAAGAAAAAAGAGCTTTAGTTGCTGAGGTAATGCGAAGAGGAGGAACCTTATTAGCTGAACCATGTCCTAAATGCGGAGGAATAATGCTAAAGTATAAAGGTAAAACATTCTGTCCAAACTGTGACAACGTAAACAGCATAGAAGAACTAGAGGGCGCAAGTGAGACAAAACCTGCTGGGCTACAAGAAATAGACGATCTAATTTTAAAAAGGCTTCTTAACGTTTTAAAACAACAAACGGATGATGAAAAAACATCAATTATAACATTAAATTATATTAACGCTTTAAAGGTTTTAAGGGAAATGAAAACCAAAAATGAAGGTTGAAATTTTGAGGCTCTTTCACAGAGCCGAGAGGGATAAAAGAGTTACCACCCATTGTGGTCTTGTAGGAAGAGCTTTTGGTGCCTCTGGTATGTATATATATGGCGATAAAGATGAAAAAGTAGCGTCTTCGATTAAAAAAGTAAACGAAACATGGGGAGGTGATTTTTTTGTTGTGTTCGTTGATAGCTGGAAAAGCCTAATTAAAGAGGCTCAACAAAACGGTAAAACAATCGTAAATCTAACTATGTATGGAATACCACTACCTAAAGTTCTAGACAGACTAAAAACAGAAAACAAGGATCTTTTGGTTATTGTAGGATCTGAAAAGGTGCCCATTGATGTATATATGCATTCTGATTACAATATATCTATAGGAAACCAGCCTCATTCAGAAGTTGCGGCACTGGCGATTTTTTTGGATCGTGTTTTTGACGGTTCAGAATTTTATAGAGAATTCGAAAACGCAAAATTAAAAATTATGCCGCAGGAAAAGGGAAAGAAGATAATTCAACTAAGCAGTAATGACTTTAAATAACTAAAAGCAACGGATGGCATAACCTCTGCTAACTTAAAAGCTAGCGTTGGATCTTGCAGCACTTTTTTAATTAGCTTAGAATGGTAATCGAATTCATCTTCCACAAAACTTATGTTTCTTTCATGTAAAACACTTGCAATTTTAAATATTGCAGAATCGCTTAACATTTCATAGACATCCTTAATTTTAACCTGTTTTATTAAATCCTTGCCTGGGCCGTGTTCATAGTACTCGTTATTGTAGGTTCCAAGGGCGTCTTTTCCTGCCAGTTTTCCCGCAATTTTACCTCCAACACCTCCAAAAATTATACCGCCACCGGTCGTGGGTTTAGTTTGTCCCCCAGCATCTCCTACCATAACGTAATCACGCGTATTATATTGATAAAAAGGCCCTCCGTTTATCAAATAAGCGCTTAACATTTTTACCGCCTTACCATTTAACTTTAGTTTTTCAAATATTTTTTTAACGGCCAGCATTGCAACGTCTGGGCTTCCTGGAGCTCCAACTTTAGCAAGCCCCTCATCATAAGGAATGTACCATCCAAACATTTTTGGATATAATTCCTTGTTTATGTAGACCGCAATCCCATCATAATATCCATTTTTTAACGCAAACATGTACTGAGTTGCTAGAACCTTTCCCTCTTTTTTTAAATAATAACTGCTTCCTCCTGCGTTTATTATGTATTTGGCCGTGAGCTTTTTTCCTTTTATGTAAACCAAATTTACGCCGTTTTCTTTTTTGTAAAACGCATACGATCCTAAAATTAGTTCAGAGCCCTCTCTAACAGCAATACCCGCAAGCTTTTTATCCAGAAGTTGTCTTTCTATTTCAACTAAGTTACTCTTTTCAAACGAAAACTCAAACAATGCGTCCTTAACAATTAAAGAGCCCTTGTTTATTTTACGTTTTATTACGCTTGTATCCTCAATTATGTTGCTTAGCCCGCTTGCGCTTACCAGCCCGCCGCAGGTTTCTGGAATTCCGACTTCTGTATCTTTTTCTACAATCAAGACCTTTTTGCCTGCGCGAGCAGCTTCTGCTGCCGCAAGCGATCCAGCGGGCCCGGCACCTATGACAATAACTTCATAATCATAAGATTCTGCCATCACTTCATAAGTTCATAGTCAGATTTATAAATATCGTGCGTATTAACGAAAGCGGATGTCTTCACAAACTCAGGTTAGGGCAATTATTAGGATGGCAGGAAGGGATCTTAATGGAAACAAACCATTACTTGTAGCCTTGCGCGACATTAAGGGTCTAAATTTCACGTTAGCTTTGGCAATAATAAGGGCGTTAAGGCTCGATCCATCAATAAGATTAGGTCGACTTAACGACGCTCAGCTTCAAACACTCGAAAGGGCTATACTGAACCCAAGGTCGCTTAACCTACCGGGATGGCTTTTGAACAGAAGAAAGGATTTAGAGACAGGGCAAGATTTGCATTTGCTTGAAAGTGACCTAATGCTAAAGGTAAAAGATGATATTGAAAGAGAGAAGCTTATGAACAGTTGGCGTGGGTTCAGGCACTCACTCGGCTTAAAGGTTAGAGGACAGAGGACGCGTACGACTGGAAGAAAAGGACTCACCGTTGGGGTTAGAAAGAAAGCCGTGCAAGCAGCACAAGCCCAGCAAGCGGCCCAACAGACCGCTCCTGAAAAAGAGAAAGAAAAGGAGGGAAAGTAAATGGGAGACCCTAAAAAACCTAAAAAAACTTATACAACACCCCGTAACCCATGGGATAGGGCAACACTACAGCAAGAACTTATGCTTGTAGGAGAGTATGGATTAAAAAATAAAAAAGAGCTCTGGAAAGCCGCTACAATTATTTCTAACATAAGAAGGCAAGCAAGAATGTTGCTTGGTGCTCCAGAAGAAATTAGAAAATCTCGCGAAAAAATGCTTATAAATAGGCTTTATGAAATGGGTCTTTTAGAAGAAGGCGAGCTTAATTTAGATAGCATTCTCAATCTTACTGTCAAAGATCTTTTAGAAAGAAGGCTACAGACAATGGTCTATAAAAAAGGCTTAGCTAAAACCGTGCATAATGCTAGACAAATAGTAGCGCACAAAAAAGTAATAGTTGGGGATAGAATAATCAACAGACCAAGTTATTTGGTCAGCAGAAAAGAAGAGAACCTTATAAAGGTGAAAGAAGAATGAGTGAAGAAAAAGCTCCAGAAGAAAAATTATCTAAAAAAGAAGAAGAAAGTGAAAGCGTAAAGCAAAGTACACAGGAAGACAAATGGGGGATAGCCCATATTTACAGTAGCTTTAATAACACAATAGTTCATATTACAGATCTTTCGGGCGCGGAAACCATATCTTTCAGCAGCGGCGGACAGCACGTTAAGGCTGATAGACTTGAGGGGTCTCCTTACGCTGCAATGAAGGCCGCATCAGCCGCAGCGGCCGTCGCTAAAGAAAAAGGCATAACGGCACTTCATATTTATGTACGTGGAGAAGGAGGCACAGGATCAAAGACACCCGGTCCTGGGGCACAAGCTGCTATTAGAGCGCTTGTAAGAGCGGGGTTTAAAATCGGGAGAATTGAAGACGTGACACCAATTCCTCATGATAGCACAAGACCGCCAGGCGGCAGGAGAGGAAGGAGAACGTAAATGACTGTTGAAGTTCTTGAAAAAGATAAATTAAACTTAACTATTAAAGTAGAAGGATACCCATTAGACTTAGTGAACGGTTTAAGAAGGTACGCTATGTCAGAGGTACCTACATTAGCTATAGAAGATGTAGTTTTTATTGAAAATAGTTCCCTTGTTTATGACGAAAGTTTAGCTCAGCGATTAGGGCTAGTACCGCTTAAAACCCCAAAGAAATACTTAGATATGGAAGATGCGCAGTTAATGCTGGTTCTTGACGCAAGTGCAGAAGATTCTGTAAGAACAGTTTATTCAGGCGATTTAGTTCCGGTTGAAGATAAAGAAGTAAAACCAGTTTCTAATGAGATACCGATTTTAAAATTGGCCCCCAAACAAAACATAAAGCTTGAAGCATATGCTAGGCTTGGAAAAGGCAAAAAACACAGCAAGTATAGTCCAACTTCAAAGGCAATTGTTAAACCTACGCCAGTAATAAACATTAAGAATCCGAAAACTGAAAACGCTAAAAAAATAGTAGATTCATGCCCCAGAAATGTTTTCGAAATAACGGACGGAAATCTCATAGCGAAAAACCCATATTCGTGTACATATTGTGAAGAATGCCTTAAAGTCGATAAAGAAAGCTTGGAAATAACAGAAAAACCAGGAAGTTATATTTTTGGGGTGGAAAGCATAGGGCAGCTCGAAGCTAAAGACATTGTTATCGAAAGTGCAAATTTAATAATTAAAGATTTAGATGAAATAGAAAAGAGGCTAGATTCATTATGATTGAAAAAATGAAAACTTTAAAAGTCCTCAAAAACGCTTATAGAGAAACAAAAAGACCAATATGGAGGGCTGTATATAAAGTGAGAGAAAAAAACAAACCCAGCCACGTAGTAAATGTATCTAAGTTAGAGAGGCTTGTACCAGATGGAGCATACGTCATAGTGCTTGGCCGGGTTCTTGGCGGAGGATCTTTAACCAAAAAAATTCATGTAGGCGCATTTTCATATTCAAAAACAGGAAGAGAAAAAATAAATAAAGCGGGTGGAGAAGCGCTTTTAATAGACGCGTTTGCTGAAAAATATAAAGATCAAGGTGGTATAATAATTGTCAAGTAATGATGTAATTTATATAGATGGCGCTGGACTTGTAATGGGAAGACTGGCAAGTGAAATAGTCAAAATGCTTTTGCAAGGAAAAAAAGTATACGTTGTGAACGCAGAAAAAATACTGATTTCAGGCGATAGACGCGCAATAATCGAAGAATGGAAGAAAAAACTCGAGATAAACAGTCTTATAAACCCTAAGCATAACCCAATTCACTATAGGAGGCCTGATAGAATTTTCAGAAGAGTTGTAAGAGGAATGCTACCCTACAGGAAACCAAAAGGGAGAAACGCTTTTAAAAATTTGATGGTTTTTCATGGTGTTCCTCAAGAACTTAATGCTGTTAAGTTTGATAAACCTGAAGATGCCATAGCTAAAGGTTTCCCAACAGATTATATAATGCTAGGAGAACTAGCTAGAGAGTTAGGGTGGAGCGGAGATGTCAACTAAAACCAAATTAGCAAAGATACGTTCAGGTTCAAGAAAAAAAGCAAAGGCGTTTGCAAGAATTGAGCCAGGAACTGGAGTAGTAAGATATAACGGTATGCTTTTAGAGACGCTACCTGAATACCTTCAGGCGGTAGTTAGTGTTCCAATAAAACTAATAGGGGATAAGAGGTTTTCAGTTAACGTAAAGATAAGGACAAAGGGCGGAGGGCCAATAGGACAAGCATATGCGGCTGCAATAGCAGTTTCGCGCGCTGTTGTAGATTACTTTAAAGACGAGAAAGGTCTTAAAGAAAAGATTTTGAGTTACGATCGTCATCTGCTCATAGGAGATAAAAGACAGAAAGAGCCAAAGAAGTTCGGTGGACCTGGAGCAAGAAGAAGAGAACAAAAATCATACAGGTAAAATTCTTCTTTTTTCTAAATTTTAAATTGGTTTTTTCAATGCTTAAAAAGAAAATTTAATAGTCCCTTTTTTAAAAAGGAAATCATGACAAGAAAAAAGAGAAGAGTGATTAAGCCCGTTAAAAAGGTCTTACCTAAGATCTTACGCTGCCCAAGGTGTGGAGCAATTTCAGTAATAGTAAAAAAGCAAGACGATAAGTGGGTTGTAGTGTGTGGTAACTGTGGTTTAAGGTACGAAAAACCAGTTACATCCCAAGAATATATAGACGTTTATAACGAGTTTGTTGATGCTTTCAACGCTGGAAAGATAGGCTAAATTTCAAGAAACGCGTAAAATAAATATAATAGATGTCTTTTGGTATATTAGGATGGAACAAATAGCTAGAATAAAACTGATGTCAAACAATTTAGAGGACTTAGAAAACGTAAGCAATTCTATAAAAGATATGGCTGAAAAAATAGGGGTTAAAGTTAGTGGGCCTATTCCATTACCAACAAAAAAATTGCTCATTGTAACTAGAAAGGCACCTTCAGGTGAGGGTACACATACTTTCGATAAATGGGAATTACGATTGCACAGAAGGTTGATAGAAGTTCCTTATAATGACAGAGTTATGGCGCAAATAACAAAGCTAAGTATACCTCAATCTGTAAGTATAGAAATAGATTTTAAAACAACTAAATCTAAAAAGTAAATTAGATGATTTAAAGGTTATGGCTTTTCCTTTCTTGTATCTTTAAAATTGCAAGCGCTATATCACCGTTTGATTCCCGTAAAACCTGTTCAGCTTCTTCTTTGCTCACTCCGGTTTCTCTAGCCACTAAAAGCACGTCGTCTTCTTTTATTTCATAAGTTGTTGTTTCTTTAGACTCGAGCTGGGTTTTTGTCAATTCTCCGCCCATTATTTCAAAACTGAGTGCGCCCTGCATCTTTACAATGTTAACCGCGGGCTGTTTTATTAGGTATTCTTCTTTATCGGTCTTTATTATAACTTCTTTTACGTTTTCAAGTTCCTTTATCTCAACACCCATTTTTTCGAGCATCCTTCTCATGTCCCTATTCATTCTGAACATTTCATTATTTAGCAAATACAAATTTGCTTATAAACATAATGTTGCTAACTGTGGTTTTAACTAAATAAATATATTCTACTTTTTACGTTAATTTAATGAAATGTCAACTGAGTTAAAAGAAAGACTTTCTATGATCAAAATGCTAGGAGCGCTTAATTCTATTAAGGCGCAGTTTACAAAAGATAAAACCGATTTTAAGTTTGATTATATTAAAATGAATGGACCGAAAGAAGGCGAGATAATAGATATAGGGCTTTGGCTTGCTCCGACGCTGGCCGAAAGAGGCCTGATAAAGGTAGGATTGGAAGATTTTGAAGCAGAGGTTTTCAATGCAATAAATAAAGAAAAAATATTAGGCCAGCACCAATTGGGGCCTCTCCCCCAAGATTTTTACCAAAAATTTAACCTTTATGTTAGGTTAAAAAAAGATGACCAAAAGATAAAAATGTATGTTTATGATTTGATTAAAATGAGGATAAACAAAATAATTCAGATGGCCTTTCAAGGTATAGAACTTGATAAATTAATGACATTACTTACGCCCGAAGAAACGGTTCTCTACGAGAAAGTTAAGAACGATTTGGAAGATTGGTACTCAAGCGTTTTCAGTGATGGGTGATGGTGTACACACAATCAAAACTTTATGATCAGTTTGAACTATTTTTAAAGAGCATAACTACTCCTGATGGAAAATATAAGTACAGGGAACAGATTGCGAAGTTAGCATCCCTTGATAAAAAATCTATAGTAATAGATTATCAAGACATACTCAAGTTCGACCCAGATCTGGCGATAATGTTGATTGAAACTCCGGATGCAACAATTGAAGAGCTTAATAAAGCTGCTTTTGACACATTAAAAGTTGAAAATCCGGCTTATGCAGAAGAAATAAAGGATGAATTCAGAGTAAGAATTAGAGGTCTTACAGATAGGCTCAATTTAAGAAACGTGAGTTCAAAATACATTGATAAACTTATTTCAATAGGCGGAATGGTAGTAAGGACATCGGAAGTTATGCCGCTGATGAAGGTCGCGGCATTTGTATGCCCGCTTGGACATATAAATTATGTACCGCAATCAGACACCATTTTAAGAAAACCTGCAAAATGCGCGGAGTGCGGCGAGAAAAATCTAGAGCTGGACAAAACAAAAAGCACGTTTACTGATTATCAAGTTATAAGAATACAAGAATTGCCAGAAGAACTTCCGGCTGGCCAACTGCCACAGTACATAGATATTGAAATAGAAGGCGATCTTGTAAATATATCAAGACCAGGAGACAGAATAGTAGTAACTGGAATAATAAGGGCTGATCAAGAAAAGGGAAGAAGGATCGTACAACAGAGCCTATTTAAAATCAAACTACAAGGGCTTTGGATCGAAGAACTCGCCAGAGGAAACGAAAAAATAGAAATAACACCCGAAGACGAAATAAAGATATTAGAAATAGCAAGAAACCCAAACGCGTATGAGATTTTAAAAAACTCTATAGCGCCTGGAATTTATGGCCACGAAGACATCAAAGAAGCTCTTTTGCTTTTAGCTGTAGGATCCCCCCAAGTAACGCTTCCAGATGGACAAACCTTACGAGGGGACATAAATATATTGCTTGTAGGAGATCCTGGAACTGCAAAATCGGAGTTTTTAAAATACGTTTCTAGATTAGCGCCTAGGGCTCTTTACACTAGCGGTAGAGGTTCCACGGCAGCAGGGCTTACTGCCGCAGTAGTTAAGGAAACCAATGGCATGATGATGCTTGAGGCTGGAGCAGTAGTTCTTGCAGACCAAGGCATTGCATGTATTGATGAATTTGATAAAATGAAACCCGAAGATAGAAGCGTTCTGCATGAAGTTATGGAGCAACAAACGGTCAGTGTTGCAAAGGGAGGAATTGTTGCAATGCTAAATGCAAGAACCTCAATACTAGCTGCCGCAAACCCAATTTTTGGTAGGTATGATCCTTACAAAAACCTTTATGAAAACGTAAACCTCCCCATACCCCTTTTAACGAGGTTCGACCTTATATATGTAGTAAGAGACGTTCCAGACAAAGAAGGCGACGAAAAGCTTGCAGAACACATACTTGAAATAAGAAGGAAAAGCTCCTATAAAATTGCGCCCCCTATAGATTTTATGCTTTTAAGAAAATATATAGCTTACACAAAAAGAGTAAACCCATCTCTTAGTGAAGATGCTTCTAAGAAAATAAAAGATTTCTATCTTCAGATGAGATCTTTAAGCCAAGAAGGAACCATAACGATAACCGCAAGACAGTTAGAAACTCTAATAAGGCTTGCATTAGCAAGGGCAAGGCTATTGTTAAAAAGTGTTGCGGATGAAGAAGACGCAGATAGAGCAATAGCTTTAGTTAAAAACATGCTCGAAACGGTCGGCTTGGATGTGAGAAGCAAAAAAATAGACATAGGAGGCATTTTACAAGGAAAACCCGCGAGCGAAAGAAACAAATTGCAGATAGCGCTTGAGACAATAAAAAAGCTATGCGGCCCAAACAACGAACCAGTTGATGAAAAAACATTGATAGAAGAACTGGTTAAAACAGGAAAGTTCACTGACGAAGACGCAGTAAGAATAATAATGGTAATGCTGAGGAACGGGCAAATTTATGAAAAAGCTTGGCGTAAGTATTGCGCTATTTAAAATAAATTTACAAAAAATCTAACTTTATTATGCTAACGTTTTTAAATAGAGGATTAGATATTTATGTGTAAGGATCAAAAATGGTAGAAGCATATTGCGTTAAATGCAGGGCAAAAAGGGAAATCAAAAACCCACAAGAAATAACTCTGAAGAACGGCAGGAAAGCTATAAAAGGAGTTTGCCCAGTTTGTGGAACAACCCTATACAGAATACTGGGGAAGTAGCAATCTATATTTTTATGATTTTTTTGAAATTTAAATAAAAGGAAGATAAATAGGTTAGCATATGTTAAAATGACATCAAAATTCCGCTGGGAAGAAATAAATGTCTGGATAGCTCCGCTGATGATGGGAATCTTAATCGGTCTTGCTGTTTCAATTTCTTTTTATATATTCTATGGCATTTGGAAGATATTTGAAGAAGCTCTGGTTAAAATCCCGAAGCTTTCTTTCTCATTTATCTTTCTAAGTATAATTCTGTCCAGCCTCCCTTTGAGAATGTTTTTAAAAAGGAGGCCAAAGGATTCTTTTGATATAATACTCGAGTACTACCATACTTCTCCGGCATCGCTTTCATTTAAAGAGTCACTTATTTACTCTCTATCTTCGTTTTTGTCTTTTGCGTTTGGCGCTCCAGTGGGTCCAGAAGGTGGCGCAGCGATGCTGGGAAGCGGCATAGCAAAAAAGATAAAAGACATATTTAAGGTAAACATAGAAAGCAACACCATTCTTTTGACTGGTTTAGCTGCTGGTTTTACAGCTTTATTTAAGGCTCCTATAAGTGGCTTTTTATTAGCTCTAGAATTGCCTTATAAAGGAGATCTGGAAAAAGACCCATTTTTACCTTCGGCTTTGGCATCAGCTACAGCATATCTTACGTCGTTTGTTCTGAAAACTCCATCAATAATATTTGTACAAAACATACAAATTCCAGGAGTTTCTATGACTTTGATAGCAATATCCTTAGGTTTTGGAGTACTTTCTGGAATTTTTTCAATAGCTTTTATAAGCATCTACAAAGGGTTTACTTATTTAGCTCAGCGTTTAATGAAGCTGGCCAGTTTTCCCATGCTTATACTTATAGGCGGTTTACTGGTGGGCTTTTTGGGTTATATTATTCAGCCATCGATCGGACCCGGCTTTTTACTACTTAATAACACCATTTACATGAAATTAAGCGTCTTAGCTGCAATATTAATTTTAATTGCAAGACTAGTAAGCGTTTCGTCTGTTATAAACTTTGGAGCAAGTGGGGGCCTCCTGCTTCCAAGCATAGAAATAGGCGCTTTGTTTGGATACATAACCGGTTATTTAATTTACCCAAAGTACTTGGTGGTTTTCGTCCTGCTTGGGATGGCAACAATGGCGGCTGGCGTTAACAAGCTTGTGCTTGTGCCGGTTACGTTTATGCTGGAGCTTATTGGAGGAAGTATAGCTATACCTCTCCTTATAGCATCAATTACAAGTTATTTTATAAGCTATAAGTTTACTATCTATGAGTACCAGCCATCTAACAAATTAGACAAAGGAACTTTTGCGCTAGAAAGATTCTATACAAAAGCGTTAAAAACTTCCCCCGAAGTGTTGGAAACAAGCGTGCGTGAGATAATGAATAAAGAACCAGTTTATATTGAACACACCAAGACGGTTTCAGACGCGTTTAACCTTTTAAGGCAAAAAACAATAAAGACTTTACCAGTTGTTAACGAAGAAAAAGCTTTTCTGGGTTATATTTCTATAGAATACCTAGCATCGCTTCCAGAACGTTACAGATCGCTCCCTCTTGCCGAACTTGAGATCAAAAAAGGCCTAATCATAAGCGAAAAATCAAAGCTAAAAGATGCGATAGAGCTGATGCTTAGGTCAGATGAAGACCACATCTTCGTTATAAACGAAAAATGGGAATTAGCTGGTGTTATTACAGAAGTTGATATAATACGCTACTTACTAAGGGTGGTATCTTAAAATGAAATATAAAGAAATTTTGTGGGGTGCCAAATAATGCAACCATCTCCAAAGCGACCAGCTTGGTTTAATTTCCTCATACCTTATTATGCTGCGCAAGAAATCGTCGTAAACATTGTACCACTTTATATACTCTACTTAGGAGGCAACGTAATTGAGGTTGGTTATGCATTGGCTCTTTACAACATAGTTCCCATTTTTACTTCTATATTAAGTGGCAGACTGTCTGACGTTACTGGCATGCGAAGAAACTTAATAACGATAAGTCTGGGCATAACGCTGATCGCCTTTTTAATAATGTATTTCGTGAAAACAATAGCAGGAGTCATAATAGCTACAACCCTTTTCTCGTTTGGTTTTTCTTTTGCAATACCGGTAATAGGATTACTTTTGACCGAAACGTTACCAAAAAACATGTGGGGACAAGGGAACTCATGGTCTTTTATGTTCATGCTTACAGGCTACATAGCTGGTATGATACCCACAATAATAGTCTCTATAAAATTTCCTATATTTTACGGGCTTTATATAATAATTATGTACTTAATGCTAGCGTTTCTGTTTAATTATCTTTATGTAAAAGATCCTCCCATAGCTTTTGAAAGAAGAAGCGAAGTCAGGAACTTTAACCTTTTTCTTCACAGAATATTAAAGTGGCCGGCAATGACGCTCAGAGCTCCTAGGCTTAGCGATTTTAAGATACTCAAAAGCATGAAAAGTTCGGTTGCACTTCAGCTTCCCGTAATAATAGCAGCAAGCTCCATGTTCTTTTTAGCAACAAACCTTTTCTTTACTTCTTATTCTCCTTATCTGGTTTATAATAAAATACCTTACTGGATGGTATTAACCGTAAGCACTTACATTCTTATAGTAAACTCGATCGGCATGTTGCCGAAAATAAGACAAAGAGCTCAGAAAGCAGATGTCGCATTTATAGTTGACATGTTGCTGATAAGGGTCATAGGGGCAATAAGTGCTTCAGTAGTTGCTTCATATGTATACGGAATGGGCAGCTTTTATATCACTTTTCTAATCTTTACAATATTAGGATTAGCTTATACACCAATTTATGTTGGTTTGAGCTCGCTTCTTTACTATAACTTACCAACCATAAATCAAGGGGCAACTCTTGGGGTCTATAGCTCTTTTGTTAATCTTAGTCTTTTCTTAGGTTCTTTGTTTTCTGGTTATATATCTTATTATGGAGGGTATAGCTTTACATTCTTTGTTGCCGGTTTATTTTTCATGTTTTCTGCTATTATACTAGAATGGTTCTATAAAGTTCACGAACGGGAGTTCTGAGATTAATAACAATTTTTGTTTCTAAGTAATTAAAGGTCAAAAAACAGTATTATAAACTATTTATAAGAGCTAAAAAAATTATATCCTTTCAACCGATATGCTTTTAAACTAACTGGACAAGGATAAAACGAGCGAAAATGAGCTTACCGAGTTATGTAGGGATTTGGAAAGGCAGAGACTTCCTGAACACCCAAGACTACACTCAAGAAGAAATAAATATGATTCTCGACGCGGCAGATGACCTAAGGAACAAGTTTAGGTCTGGAGTTCCAACACCTTATCTCCCTGGAAGAACAGTATTCCTGATGTTTTACAACGAAAGTTTAAGAACAAGGAACAGTATGGAAGCTGGAATTTTCCAGCTGGGAGGACACGCTCACTTTATCAGGGCTTCAGATGTATACACGCCAACATTGCCAGAAGATAGGGTTCCATATAAAACAGAAGACATTTCTGATGTTGCAAGAGTTTTGAGTAGATTTGGACAGGCTATTGCAATAAGAATGTACGCAGATGCAGCAAAGTGGATAATCGGAAGAGCCAATAAAATAATAAATCTGTTTGCGCAGTACGCAACAATACCAGTTATAAACATGGAAGACGACATGTACCATCCGCTTCAAGCCCTCGCAGATATGCAAGCGGCTAGAACCGTAAAACCAAAACTTAAAGGAAAGAAGTTTGTTATGTCATATGCTTATTCCGGTGGTTTAAAACCTTTAGCTGTTCCACAGAGCGTTGTCTTGGCAGCAACCCAGATGGGAATGGACGTAGTGCTAGCGCATCCTAAAGGGTTCGAGCTAGATGATAGAGTTCTGCAACAAGCAAAGGAGAACGCTGACAGATATGGAGGGGGCTTTAGAGTAGAATATGACATGAAGACCGCTTTTGAAGGTGCTACATTCGTATATCCAAAGGCATGGTCTCCTAAAGGTTTCATGGAGCCGTACGGTCCAAAGACAGATCCAGAAGCCGCAAAGCAGTACCAAGCAAAGTTCAAAGATTGGAAAGTTACAGTAGATCTACTTGAGAAATCTGGTAATCCATATTACATGCATTGTGGTCCTGCAGACAGAGGACAAGAAGTAGAAGACGCCGTACTTGACTCATATGAAAACTCACTCTACTTCGATGAAGCGGAGAACAGGCTTCATACAGAAAAAGCCATAATGTCGATGATTTTGCCGTAAATAAACAATCTTTCTTTTTATTTTTTAATTATAACACTGTTATAATTTTTAATAAAAGCTTTTATAAGATAGGCATAAACACAATTTATGGATCTTGAGATAGATTACAGTAAGTACAACTTTTCTGTTCAAATTGATTATAAGTATATAGCGGAAAAGGGCTTGAACGAAGAACTCATAAAGGAAATTTCTTCTATAAAAAATGAGCCAACCTGGGTTGAAGAAATGCGGTTAAAAGCCCTCAAAGAATTTTACAAGCTTCCCATGCCTCGATGGGGACCCGACCTTTCTGGATTAGATCTAAGCAATGTTATATATTATGCAAAGCCCACCTCATCTAAAGCCAGAAGTTGGGAGGATCTTCCTCCTTCAATAAGAGAAACATTTGAAAGGCTAGGGGTACCAGAAGCCGAAAAAAAGTTTCTTGCTGGGGTTGGAGCGCAATTTGAATCGGAAGTAGTTTATCATAACATTCAAAACGAACTGGAAAAACAGGGAGTAATATTCACGGACATGGATACTGCAGTTAAAGAATACCCAGATCTTGTTAAAGAGTATTTTGGGAAAGTGATACCGATAGGTGATAATAAATTTGCCGCGCTTACATATGCGGCTTGGAGCGGAGGTAGCTTTGTATATGTACCTAAAGGAGTTAAGCTTGAAAAGCCTATATACGCTTATTTTAGGTTAAACGCTCCTGACGTTGGTAACTTTGAAAGAACGTTGATAATAGCTGATGAGGATTCCGACGTTCATTATATAGAAGGATGCACAGCACCAGTTTATTCTCAGAACACGCTTCACGGAGGCGTTGTGGAAATCGTAGTAAAGAAGGGCGCGCACGTCCGGTACACTACTATTCAGAACTGGTCTAAGAATGTTTACAACCTCGTAACCCAAAGAGCTCATGTTTATGATGATGGCAAAATGGAATGGATAGATGGTAACATAGGAAGCAAAGTTACGATGAAATATCCTTCAATATATCTTTTTGGAAAGGGATCCCAAGGATTCATAAACTCTTTAAGCTTGGCAACAAACAACCAAATAATAGATTCCGGCGGTAAAGTTTACCATCTTAACAAGGAAACGAGCTCCTTGATATCATCAAAAGGGGTTTCAATGAAAGGAGGCAAAACAATTTACAGAGGTATGATCTGGGTTGGAAAAGGCGCCGAAAAGGCAAAATCTGCGGTAAAGTGCGACTCTCTTATGATCGATGATAAGTCAACTTCTACTACTTATCCCTATGAATACGTATATGAAGAAGATTCATCGATTGTTCATGAAGCAACCGCAGGAAAAATAGGAAAACAGCAACTGTTTTACTTGCAAAGCAGAGGAATAAAGGAACAACAGGCCCAATCTCTGATAGTTTCTGGATACCTCGGAGATTTCACAAAAGAGATACCGCCTGATTTTGCAATAGAGCTATATAAATTAATTGAGCTAGAGTTAACAGGGGCTGTTGGATGAGCGTAACAATAAAGGAGAAGCTAAAAGAGGCTTTTGAAAAATTCCCTTATGAGACACATCAGCTTTTTTTAAGAAACTATATCCCAATAACTGTGGATCCTTTTTCGCTTAATGAATCTAAAGTTTCAGAGACTTATTCAGCTGATTATGTAAACGACGAAATAAGACTCGAGGAAGACATGTTTGATAAAAACGCTTTCCTGAACTTATTCTTTTCACAGGGCGCAAAAAAGTTTGTTTTAAATAAAGATTCAAAATTTGAAAGAAAATACGAGTCTGGTCGTGGATTCTTAAGTAAAATAATAGATATAGAAAAAGATTTAACGCTATACGACTCATTTTCACTTTCCTCAGCAGATTTAGCATCAGAAGTCGTTATTTTCCACGTAAACAAAGGCGTAAAATTTAATCACCTAAAAAAGGTGGAAGGAAGTGGGAATTTCCTTTATAATGTATATTATTATTTAGAAGATTACTCTTCTGTAAACATCTATTCGCTAGCTTCGGGAAAAATGTATGTAAGGGAAAGAATTTATTCGTTTAACAGGGGCAACATGAGTTCTTTTAACGCAAAAATTGGGTACGATTTAGAAGAAGCTTCTTCAACGGATTCCACAGTAATAACCAAACTTATTTCACCAAAATCTTCCGCTACATCTTACCAAAAGAGCGTTGTGAGAAAATATTCAAAAACCATTCACAAGGGTTTAGTTATAAATACATCTAACGGAGTAGAAGGAAACTCGTACATAGAGCAGAAAGCTTTGCTATTAAGCAAAGACGCGAGTGTACAGAACATACCTGGTATGGAACTTGAGATAAACGACATATTTGCGAAGCACTCGGCGGCAGTATTTCCCGTCGATGAAGATCAGATGTTTTACCTCATGTCTAGAGGTCTTTCTAGAGATGATTCTGTAACTCTTTTAGCAAAAAATCTGTTGAGAGATATAAGGGAAGCTTTGGGGTTTGAAAATGGGTTATATTGAAAAAAATATTAAAGATATAAGGGAAGATTTCCCTATTTTATCGCGTCCAGGTTTTATTTACCTTGACAGTGCAGCTACATCGCAAAAACCTTTTGTAGTTCTTGAAAAGATGGATTGGGTTTATAAAAATTTGAACGCAAACGTTCATAGAGGAATATACAAGATAGCTGAAGATATTACAGAAGAATATGAGCGATCAAGAAAAGAGATTTCGGGTTTTATAAACGCTTCTGAAAGTGAAATAGTATTTACTAGAAATACAACGGAATCCATCAATTTAGCGGCTTATATGTTGCTTCAGAAATTAAAAAGAGGAGACAGAATAGTTACAACTCTTCTTGAACACCACAGTAACTTTTTGCCGTGGAAGAAGATCGCAAAGATTGCAGGGTTGAACCTTGAGCTCGTTAAAGTTACATCCGAAGCTTTGATAGATGAAGAAGATTTTGAAAAAAAGATAGAAAACGCAAAGGTTGTAGCTTTTACTCATGTATCTAATGTTGCAGGAACCATAGTTGATGTTAAAAGGCTTGCCAGAAAAGCTAAAGAAAGAGGGGCCTTTGTTCTTATAGACGGAGCTCAGGCAACGCCCCATATGAAAGTAGACGTATCTAACCTTGCAGTCGACTTTTATGTTTTTTCGGGACATAAAATGCTAGGACCTACAGGCATCGGAGTTCTTTATGGGAAAAAGGATCTTCTTGAAGAACTTGAACCTCCTTTTACTGGTGGAGAAATGGTCAAGGAAGTTCATAAGGATGGGCAATCGTGGAATGACGTTCCTTGGAAGTTCGAACCTGGGACTCCTAATTATGTTGGATCTATAGGCCTTGCTGAAGCTGTAAGATATATTAAGAAAATAGGGATAGATCAGATAGAAACTTACGAAAAAAAGCTTTCAGAATACCTGTTAGAAAACGTTGGAAACATTAAAGGACTTAGATACGCAGGTCCAAAAAATAACAGGGCCGCTTTATTGGCATTTGAAATAAAAGGGGTTCATCCTCACGACGTTGCAGCATATCTAGATATGAAAGGCATAGCGGTTAGGTCAGGATGGCACTGTGCACAGCCGTTGCAAGAAGAGCTTGGTTTTTCGAATGGAACAACAAGAGCTAGCCTTTATTTTTACAACACTTTTTCAGAAATAGATAAGTTAAGGACCGCATTAGAAGAATTAGTGAATATTGTATGAGCTATTTCTTTTATGAAAACGTAATGGATCATTATAAGAACCCGAGGAACAAGGGCAAACCAGACTCTTATGATACAGAATACGGAGATAGCAATCCAACCTGCGGGGATAATGTAAAAATTTACATTAAAATTGAAGCAAACAGAATAAAAAAGATAGGATTTGAAGGGAACGGTTGTGCGCTTTCAATGGCTTCAGCATCTTTAATGACCGAAATGGTTGATGGAGAAAGCTTGGACAATGCGTTAAAAATAAGCGAAAAAGATCTTATGAATGAGTTGGGAATTAAAGAGCTTGGACCAAACAGGATAAAGTGCGTAGCCCTTCCAGTAAAGGTTTTAAAGATGGCTATAATCAGTTACATTTCAAAACAGAATTCTTAAAATATGTACAAACTTTTATTTTAAGAAACCATTATCGACAACTATGTATGAAATAATAGCTGACAACCGAGAAGCCGCATCTAATCTTCCTGCTCTTTTAAAAGAGCTTGGTTTAAACGTTAGATTTGAACAGTTAGCTGTTGGAGATTACATTCTTTCAGATGAAATAGCTATAGAAAGAAAGACCATTAATGATTTTATATCGTCTCTCTTTGATGGAAGGTTATTCAGACAGGTTAGCGATTTAACGAGTGTTTACAGGCAACCAGTGCTTTTAGTAGAGGGCGACATAACAATTATACCTAGCCTAGTGAACAATGTGAAAGTTTATTATGGAGCGCTTGCTTCACTTACAATCAATTTTCCGATTAAGTTGATTTTTGTCCCGTCGCTAAACGAAAGCGCAATTTTCATAGAGCGACTAGTCTATAACCTTAATAAAGAACAAAGGCCTCATAACATAGTCAAGGAGAAAGGACAGAGCATAAGGGAACAGCAGCTTAACCTTATGGCATCCCTTCCAGGCGTTGGTGAAAAACTAGCTGAAAAGCTTTTAAAACATTTTGGAACGCCAATAAAAGCATTTAACGCTTCGCAAACAGCTCTTGCCGAAGTTATTGGTTATGCAAAAGCGCAAAAGGTAAAGCAGTTGCTTGAAAGTAAATTTGAAGAACAGATAGAAAACGAAAAAAACCAATCAAAATTGATGTGAACTACCGGACTTTAAGGTTCAGGTTTATCGGTTATTAAAAAACCTATAATTCTTGATCACGCAGGTAATAAATTCCCTAAGTTTCACCCGAACTTAAAAACCCCTTTTAAAAGCAATTTTTTTAAAGATAACAGGATTGTTAGCCCTTAGCACATCAAGTTTATAATAAAATTTTTAACGGTCGATAAACTTTTTTAAACCCGCAGTACATTTACGTTAAATAAACAACCAAACTTTGTATGCAATTTAGTGTAACTCTTTATAGTATA
>JAVBJD010000032.1 GCA_030756715.1 Conexivisphaerales archaeon | reverse complement strand
AAAAACATAGCATCATGGAATACAAGTGGACAGTGCTGACCAACACAACACTTGGCGTAATAATGTCCTCGATGAACATGTACATAGTTTTGATATCTCTTCCAACGATCTTCAGAGGCCTTAACATAAACCCGTTCCTTCCGGGAGAGTTCATATATCTTTTATGGATACTTATGGGATACAGCATAGTCCTTGCATCCGTTCTTGTTACTTTTGGTAGAATTTCTGATAAGTATGGAAGAGCAAGGGTTTATACGTATGGGTTTGTGATTTTTACTGTAGCTTCTATCCTTTTATCTGTTATACCTAGCTATACAGGAAACTTGGGCGCCATTCTCCTCATAATTTTTCGTATGGTGCAGGCTCTTGGCGGGGGTTTCCTAATGGTGAACAGCTCCGCGCTTCTGACTGATGCTTTTCCTATAAATGAAAGGGGAAAAGCTCTGGGACTCAACCAGGTTTCGATGGTTATAGGGTCCTTTTTAGGGCTCATACTTGGCGGTCTTTTAGCGGGTTATGACTGGCACCTTATCTTCGTTGTTAACGTCCCTTTTGCTTTGGCTGGAATGCTCTGGTCGATATTCAAGCTAAAGAAAACCAAAGGCGCTGAAAACATATCCTTTGACATAATCGGAAACGTAACGCTCGCTGCCGCGTTGATAATTATTTCTCTTGGCCTAACTTACGCATTAATGCCATACGGCAGTTCTCAGCTCGGATGGGGAAATCCATGGGTTCTTGCATCTTTTCCGGTTGGCTTTATTTTCTTGATTCTGTTCGTTTATTATGAAAGAAAAGCAAGAGACCCGCTTTTCAAGCTTTCTCTGTTTAAAGTTAGGCCTTTTTCTTATGGCGTTCTTGCCCTTTTCTTGAACGCTCTAGCAAGAGGAGCTATAATGTTTCTGGTAGCTATATGGCTTCAGGGCATTTACCTTCCTCTGCACGGGATAAGCTACACGCAGACGCCTTTCTGGGCAGGAGTATATATGTTATCTATGATGATAGGCACGGTAATAATGGGGCCCATAGGAGGCATGCTGACAGATAAGTTCGGGGCAAGAATCTTCGCTACTATTGGCATGATAATAGTAGCTTTATCCCTTTACGCTTTGACTTTACTTCCGTACAATTTTAACCTTATAGAATTTGAGATAATACTTTTCATAAACGGCCTCGGTAACGGGCTCTTTTCTGCGCCAAACACGACAGCCATACTTAACAGCCTCCCGTCAAGAGACAGGGGTACAGGAAACGGTATGAGGCAGACCTTTAACAACATAGGCTCGACCATCAGCATGGCGTTATTTTTTACGATAACTATCAGCTTTTTTGTAGCAGACCTGCCAAGTGAGATAGTTACAATAGGCACAGAATACGGCCTGCCCATATCTCTCATATCTTTTCTAAAGAACATACCCGCAAGCGGCCTTCTTTTCGCGGCTTTCCTTGGCATAGACCCCTCATCGGCTTTGCCTAAAAGCATAGCCCAAATCCTTCCAAAAAGCGTGCTGAGCTTGATAGATTCTGAAAGCTTTCTGCCAAGCTTGCTGGGGCCTGCCTTTATAAACGCGCTCCGGCTTTCGCTTTACATATCAGTAGCTCTAGTCCTCATAGGTTCCATATTCTCATACATGAGGGGAGGAAGGTACGTGTATGAGGACGATTTAAAAGCAAACGAAAACAAAAAACGTTTATAACATATAGCTTATAAACCAAGCCCTGTGAGAATTTCGCATGTCAAGCCTGCAGAGGCCGAGGTACAAGCTTAGGATGAGCATAAGGGCAAGGGTTTTCCTTGATACCCTTTTTCTTCATCCGTACTCTGTGTTCAAGCATATATGGAAACAGCTGACGGTCCTGTCCTTTATGATAGGCTTTGGCGCCTATGTGTTTTACTACTTTCAAAAGCTTGACCCGGTTTCTGCTTTGCTTGCATCAGTATCAACTATTTCCACTATAGGGCTTTACGCACCTCCAATAACAGAGATACCGGTTATAGAAAAGTTTTTGCTTATAGGCATAATTCTGACGAGTGTGGGTTCTGCGGCTTCCCTTGTTCAAGGCGTTGTGAACAGTGTGGTCAAAACCGACCTATGGCTTGACGAAGTTCAGAAGAGCAAGGTAAAATACATGAAAAGTCACATAATAATTCTGGGATACACGCATATAGGGAGGTACGTCGCAGAAAGGCTCATAAGTTCTAAAAGGGATTTCTGCGTGATTACAAGGCAAAAAGAGAACGTAAATGAGCTGCAGAAGCTGGGCATACCTTACATAATTTCTGACCTTTCATCGCCAATCGATGCACTCAACGACGCAAACGTACAGAACGCAAACGCTATAGTTCTGACACTTGAGAGCGATGAAATGAACATGCTTTATGCCCTTACGGCTATGCACCTAAACCCAAAAATAAAGACCATAGCGATAAACAACTCCGAGCAGATGTACGATGGACTTAAAAAAGCGGGCATAGACGTAGTAGTGCCTATTTACAGGATGATAGGTAGTATAATAGCTTCTGCAACAGTTACAGAAAGCGTGGTTGGCGTAATAGCCGACAGTTCCAGAAAGCTTTCGGGCATGGAAATGGTTGAGATAGATGTAAAGAAATGTTCAGCAATAAACGGTAAGAAGGTAAAGGATCTTCCTTTTGATTATATCGTTTTGATAAGGGAAGGTAAGCCTGTAAAGTACCTGAACCCTGAAGAAGAAATAAAGGAAGGAGACAGGATCCTTTCTCTGGTTAGATTTGACCAGCTAGCAGAAGTTGAGAAGCTAATAGAGTGCAGAGAATGAATATATTTTTCAGCAACAATTTATATCTCAGTTTTAAAAAATATTAAAGCGTTGGACAGAGGCTCAGCTTATTCAAGGTTAGTAAGGGAAATAGAAGAAGAAACTAACGAGCTTATAGAAAGGTTTGGTGAAAGGGTCAGAGAGGTCAGGGGTTACCCTGAAGTCATTGAAAAAGCTGTTAAAAACCTCGATGATAAAGGCGCGGCTGAGATAGCCAGATCCTACTTTGGACTCGGGGAACACAGAGCTTATGGCATAGACGGATCCATGGATTATGATGAAAGGCTTGAAACCCTCATATTTTACGTTAATTCTGCAGCTTATTCCTGCCCTTTTTATATCGCTGAAGAAGGTATAAAATTTAACATAAGAAAGGCCAGAAGAGAAGAAGAACTTTCTTCATACGCTGCCATACCCCTTTGGCTAGAAGATCTAACCGAAGTTTATCAGGAAACCGAAGCTTTTTCTGACTTTGAACTGCAGACATCGATCGAAAGGATACCTTACTCTATGATGACCACGGCCGAGCTGTGGTCAGCTTACATGGTCACGCAGAATTTAAAAAATGGGATCGTTTTTATGGACAGGCCAATATCAGGAACCTTTGCTACTTCTCTTAAAGATCTGAGAGTAACTTTAAAGTCAGACAACCCAAACCTGACAAAGGTAAGATCTCCTGAAGGCTTTGCGAAAAAGCTTGACCTGTCGATAGCTTCTGTTCTTGGTTCCGGTAACGTTCCTGTGCCCCGTCGTTTTCCGTATTTAACGTATTCTGCGATAAAGGTTCTTATAGATATTGATGAAGGTTCTGTAGATGAAATAGGTAAAAGTCTAGGTTTGGGCGA
This sequence comes from Conexivisphaerales archaeon, assembly GCA_030756715.1. GTDB lineage: Archaea > Thermoproteota > Nitrososphaeria > Conexivisphaerales > UBA164 > CAYFFZ01. The sequence goes on along the minus strand of JAVBJD010000032.1, from coordinate 8,983 downwards.
ACATGAAATAGAAAAGCTGAGGAAATCCCTAACAGAGATGGACAAAAAATATAACGGAGAGCTGTTTGACGTTGCAGAACTTGGAAAACTGAAGCTTAGAGAAGACGTGAAGGATTACTGGAAAAGAGTAACGTCCATGGTAAAAGCTGTGACAGTTAAAGCTTTTGAAGGAAACGAGCACCCCCTGAGAATAGACAAAGAAAACTGGTTGTCAGTGTACGATGTAGGTGCGATCAACGTTTATTTAATATACATGATTTACGACATGGCCTTAAAGAACAGGAACCTGATAATAGGTATAACCAAAGACACATCAGCTTCTGAGTTCACTAGATCTCTGCTTCCTTCTGTCTTAAAAAACGATAAAAGCGTTTTGAAGCTAAAGAACGACAAGGCCTTTCTGACCGTTCTATCGGCAGTTCATCACGATAAAGTAAGAACCCCATGGAGGACTCTATCTTATGATTACGGCTTTTCATACGTTACCTCGTACCAGGGCAGGTTTGTCGCTTCTAAAAAATCCGTGGGCAGGACAGGGCTTTTTGCCAAGGCTTATTTTCAGTTGAGAACTTTTTCCAGAGATCCTATGATGAGATCTCCCGTTTTTTCATATGACAGGTTCATAGATCCTGCTTATGATGATCAGATGTTCACTGAGCTAAACGTTGACGTGAAGGGCAAAACTGTAAAAGTAGAAATGTACATTGAAAACGGATTAAACGCCCTTGATAATATGATCCTAAGAATCCTCTACGCCTCTGACAACCCGGAAATACTTGAAGCTTATGGCCACAATCACCTCCTTTTCTTGGCGGACAAAAAGGTAAAACAGGAAATATCTACAGTAAAATGGTCCATAAGAGGCATTGCTGATTTAAAGCTTGAATCTTACGCGAGAAAGGAAAAAATATTTATGATGTCGAGGAGATTTAGAGACATAAGATCCGAAAGCGAAAGGGTCAGAGAAGAAGGGGCGAAAGAACTTGGAAAAGTTGAAAGTTTTTGATGATATAAACGGTAAGTTTGAAGCCAGGCTCAGGGATCAGAGGGAAAGGATAACATCCACAAGGGGAAGGGAAGGCGAAATAACGGTATCATCTCAGGTAGCGCTCCTCGAAGTAAAGTTTGATGATGAGGTTTTTGAAAAGCTACAAGAGCCACAGTTTGTTGCCGTTGAAAAGAAGGGAAACCAGTACTTAATATATGAAATAGCAAGCATAAAACCGCTTCACTATCAGATGGTTGGGATGGACGAAAGAATACCCAGGGACATCAGGTGGGAGATGATGGAGAGCGTTCACGAAAGCTGGAAAGAAAGCAACGAAACTTGGATAAACGTCTGGGCAGTCCCGACAAAGTACAGGATGACTGTATATGATGAAAACATCGAGTTTGTAAAAGATAATTCGATCCCTCTGCCCGGTTCCAGAGTTTATTTGCTTTCAAGGGAATCAGTTGAAAGGTTCCTGAGCATAGAAGATGGTATAGCTATAGGGAAGCTGCTCGGTTTCGAGCTTGACCTAAAGGTAAACCTGAACTCGATGGTAAAGTACCACATGGGGGCTTTCGGGTTTACCGGCTCGGGCAAATCCAACCTTTTATCTTACCTGATAAGGAAATCTCTTGAAGCTGATAAAGAGCTTAAAGCCATAGTATTTGACATAGCTGGCGAATACGGAATACACCTCCTCGATGAACTAATTAAAGAAGGGGAAATGTTTTCTACGGAAAAGTTAGACAGCGCAGATGCGTTCCTTGATTCACAGGTGTTGCCTGACACATTGGAAGAGAAGGTCTCTCTTGAAGAACTAAAAATACACATAAACGCTTTTTTGAAAAACAAATCAGTTAAACTCGTTTCTACTCTCAAGCCCCCAACTACAACTCTGAGACAGCTGTATGAAATGCTGCAGCAGGAACTCAAAGCCGGAACAGGGAGAAGAGAACTCGAAAGGTTATTGGAATTAATTACCAGCAAAGGGTACACTGAGGAGACTGACGTTACGGCTTTAAAGGATGAGGATAAGGCCGAGCTGATAAACATCTTAGAATCTCTCATGAACTATGTAAGCGAAAAATCCAACGTATACAAATCGATGCAGAGCCTGAGCGAATACCTGAACAGCTCAGAAGCTCAGAACAAAAAGGAAACCATAGCTGTAAACCCTGAAGACCTAGCTGACTATGTTTTGAAAGATAACTCAAAGAGGTTAACCGTAGTTTACGTGCCGGAACCGGAGAAAGCAAGGGCAATAGCTTCAGCTTTCATAGACAGGCTGCTTTATCTAAAGAAAACCACGGGAAGCAGGAAAAAGATACTCGTTGTACTCGATGAAGCTCAGGAATTTATACCGGATAAAACTTCACGTGACGACTATTCAGACATATCTAACAGATCCGTTGAAGCGCTCCTCAGGCAGGGAAGGAAGTACAGGGCACATTGCTGGCTGAGCACTCAAAGGCTAGCTCACCTTAACACTAACGCTGTTCAGCAGCTTCACAGTTACTTTGTGAGCACTTTGCCCAGGCTTTACGACAGGCTCGTCATAGCAGACGCTTTCTCCCTTAACACTGACATCATAGAGAGGACTACGGAGCTAGAAACCGGTCAGTGGTTGTTTGTGTCTTACAGAGCAACCAGACAAAAGAACGTTCCTGTTTTCATACAGGCCCCCAACAACGAGGAAATTCTCATTGAAAACCTCAAAAAGATGAACAGCTAAAGATCTTCAGAAGTTTTTGAGCCTGAGTTGAAATTTTATGCGGGGGGTGGGATTCGAACCCACGAAGGCCTACGCCAGCGGATCTTAAGTCCGCCCCCATCGACCTGGCTAGGGGACCCCCGCTTTTTCAGCGTATGTTTTATAAATTTAGTTTTTAAATTTTCTGCAACATCAGTATTCCTTGTCTTTTACGTACTTGAGCTGTATGTAATCAAGAAGGTCTTCAGGAGAATAGCTTTTTCCAAAAGACCTCGCAAGCAGGTCCTTTGGCGAAAGAGCTGAGCCGTACTGATGCACGTTTTCTTTCAAGAACTCCTTTATTTCATTGAACGACCTGCTTCTTACCAGCTCGTATATTCTGCTTTTGCCGTTAAGCTTCTTCATCATCATAGAGGCGACTATGTTTCCAAGAGTGTATGTAGGGAAGTAACCGAAAGTACCGTGGGCCCAGTGTACGTCCTGCAAGGCCCCTTCAGAAACATCAACCGGCTTGATGCCAAGCAGATCCTGCATCATGTTGTCCCATACCTCCGGCACGTCCTCAGGCTTAAGCTCCCTTTCAATAAGCATCTGCTCAATTTCAAACCTCAAAGCTATGTGAACGTTGTAAGTAACCTCATCAGCTTCGGTTCTTATCGGGCTAGGTTTAACCATGGCAAAATACCTGTAAATGTCTTCTGCTGAATACTTTGAGGTAAAGCCCAGATGCTTGTCTAAAACAGGCTTTACGACTTCTGTAAAAGCAAGAGTCCTTGAGACTACGTTCTCCCAGAACCTGCTCTGGCCTTCATGAATGCCCAGGCTGACCCCGGTGCCTATCGGCGTCATGTCAAGCTCAGGATCTATCTGCAGCTCGTAAGTTGCGTGTCCGAACTCGTGCAGGACGCTGAAGAGTGATCTCTTAAAATCGTAGCCTTCGTACCTAGTGGTTATCCTGACGTCGTTTATGCCCATGCTTATCGTAAACGGGTGTGGGCTAACGTCCAATCTGGCTCTTTCCTCAGGGTATTCTATCATCTTTAAGACTTCTTCGTTAACAGACTTCATCGATAGAGTTTCGTACTTTATCCTTTCCAGCTCATGTTCTCCATAAAATTTGCCACCCCTTATCTTCTCCAAATAATTCTTCAAACCTGGCTTGAGCACGTCAAAGACGGCCTTTGCGTCCCTGGTCCTTAACCCTTCCTCATACATGTCCAGCAAAGCATCATAGGGTTTTTCTTCGTAACCCAGTTTTTCAGCTATCTGTATGTTTAAATCCACGAGCTTTTGTAAGTATGGGAGAAAAGGCTCAAACTTTTTCTGCGCTTTTGCGTTTTTCCAAACCTGAAAAGCTTCAGATGAGGTTTTTTGCAGCTCAAACAGAAGTTCAGGAGGTATCTTCTTCATCCTGTTTATTTCCCTTTCGAGAACCCTTATAATCCCGGATTCCCATAGGTTGAGGTCCTTCTCGTTTTTTCCTTTTTCTACCAGAGATACAAACTCGTCTTTAAGTATTAGCTCCCTGTAAAGAACGCTCAGCTCAGCTAAAGCTATGGACCTTTCGGAAACCCCTTTTTCTGGCATGTAGATCTCTGAATCCCAGCTAAGGAGGCTGTTGGCATGATTTACAGCCCAGATCCTTCTGTATTTTTCTGTTATTTCTTTTATAACAGGGTTCTGGAACTTTCTCATAATGTTTAATTGTTTTTCTGAGAATTTAACCGTTTATTGCAATTAGTGAAAAACCCCGCATTTTTTAAGGCGGAAAGAGGTCAGACAGAAGAGCGAATAGCCAAACTCTTTGGGCTTATTCTTTAAAAGGTTCTATTCTAACCAGTAGTAAATGTCTATAGCAGAAACCTTTCTTGAGAACGCCTGTTCGTATGCGGCTTCGTAAAGATCTGCCATTTCGTTTACCTTTTCAAAGACTTCTCCGGCCTTTCCTTCGGATGTCTCCTTATAGTAAACTACCTGAGAAAGCCCGTCTTTATATTTAAGATATTTCCCCCTTACCTTTACGCTGGAGTTCATCAGAGTGGTTCCAGCCTTTATTACAGCCTCAAGGTCAAAGACGTAAACCCTTTTCTCCCCATCTTCCATTTCAATGAAAACTATAGCCTCCACGCTTCCTGCAAGGCTAAAAACCTTCTTGATGATGTCCCTGTACCTTATTCCTGGCCTTGGCTCGGGTAGCCTTGCTAGCCCTATGACCTTTTCGCTTCTCAAAGCCTCTTTAAGTTCCTGTAAAAGTGTATCAGTGCTTTTATCTGATATTACAACCTGCATAGGTTCAAAGACGCATTTAGCCTTTTTAACGCTTTCTGTTCGAGTATTTTAGTTAGACATTTGCCACATGCAATTTGCTTGTACGATAATCGGCATAATTTTCATATTTTGTTTCGAAATGCGTAAAAAATATGTGTATTAGAATTCGAAATTTTTATCTTTTGCGGTTGTGTACTACTAAATATGCAGGGGACAAAGATAAGGGTTGAACCTCCAGGGGAGAAAGCAAAAAAGATAGTCGAAGAGACCCAGAAGTACCTTTCCCCTTCAATTCAGAGGAACTACCCGTTTGTCATAAAGCAGGGAAAGGGGGCGATACTTGAAGACGTTGACGGAAACAGGTACATAGACATGAATGCTGGAATAGCGGTTCTGGCTCTGGGCACAGCACCAGACCCAGTTGTAAAGGCCATAGAAAGCCAGGCCAGAAAGTTCATCCATTATTCATATACAGATTTTTACTATGAGAACATAGTAACGCTTGCAAAGGAGCTCATCAAGATCACCCCTGGCAGGTTTGAAAAAAAGGTCTATTATGGGAACTCTGGAGCGGAAGCAGTTGAAGCGGCAATAAAGCTTACAAGGTATCACTCAAAAAGGCCAAGGTTTCTTGCATTTATAGGCGCTTTTCACGGAAGGACGATGGGAGCCGTTAGCCTTACGGCAAGCAAACCAGCCCAGGTAAGGGGCTTTTCGCCGCTTCTTTCTGGCGTTGAGCACGTGCCTTATCCTTACTGTTACAGGTGCCCATTCCATATGTCTTATCCCGAGTGCAACCTTTACTGTGTGGATTATATAAAGGAGAACCTCTTCCAGAAATACGTTCCTCCTGACGAAGTGGCGGCTGCTTTTATAGAGCCCATACAGGGTGAAGGTGGGTACGTCGTTCCACCGGACGGTTATTTTAAGAAATTTTTCAAGCTAATGAAAGATAACGAGATAATAGTCGTCGATGATGAAGTTCAGGCTGGCATGGGCAGAACCGGTAAATGGTTTGCTATAGAGCATTTTGGAGTTGAACCTGATGTCATACTTGTAGCAAAAGCCCTTGCATCAGGATTACCCCTTTCGGCCCTTGTATCGAGGGCAGAGCTGATGAGCTGGCCGCCTGGCAGTCACGCTACAACTTTTGGGGGAAATCCAGTAGCGGTTGAAGCGGCAATTGCCACTATAGATACTATAAGGAAGATGAAGCTTCTCGATAACGCCGAAAAGGTTGGGGCATACATGATGAAGAGGCTAAAAGAGATCGAAGAGAAGCACGAAATAGTTGGCGATGTAAGGGGCAAAGGGCTCATGATAGGCGCTGAGATCGTAAAAAACAAGAAATCTAAAGAACCCAATCCAGCAGGGGCAAATAAAATAGTTGAATATAGCTGGAAACACGGCGTTCTTTTGATAACTGCTGGGATAAGCACGCTCAGGTTTGCGCCTCCTCTTATAATAACAGAAGATCTTGCAGAAAAGGCGCTTGATGTAATTGAAGAAGGTATAAAGGAGGCTGGAAAGAATTGAGAAAGGCCATCATAATGGGAGCAGCTGGCAGGGACTTTCATAACTTTAACGTATTCTTCAGGGAAAACGCTGGGATAAAAGTAGTGGCCTTTACCGCAACTCAAATACCGTTTATCGAAAACAGGCTTTACCCTGCTTCTTTAGCAGGCAAGTACTACCCTGAAGGCATCCCTATCTATCCAGAGAAGATGCTTCCTGAGCTGATAAAAAAATTTGATGTTGACGATGTTTACTTCTCTTACAGCGATGTGGATTTTGATACCCTGATGAGGCTTGCTTCCATAGCAATTGCCAGCGGCGCATCATTTCACCTATTGGGGCCCAAGGACACGATGCTGAAATCTAAGAAGCCAGTAATAGCTGTTGCAGGAGGGAGAACAGGCGTTGGAAAGAGCACAATATCCAGGTTTGTTTATAAAACACTTTCATCTGAAGGTTTCAGGGTTGGGGTTGTAAGGCACCCTATGCCTTACGGCGATCTGGAAAAAGAAGCCGTGCAGGTTTTTAAAACGCTTGACGACCTTAAAGGGTTAACAATAGAAGAAGTTGAAGAATATGAGCCGCACATTGAAAACGGAGCTACAGTTTATGCGGGAGTTGACTATGGGAAAATTCTTGATATCGCTGAAATGAGTTCAGACATAATCTTATGGGATGGAGGAAACAACGACATGCCCTTCTATAAACCAGATTACATGATAACCGTAGTTGACCCGACCAGAGAGAACAGCGTCAAAGGATCTTTTCCGGGCGAAGCTTGTGTCAGGATGGCGGATGCGATAGTTATAAATAAGGCTAATCTGGTCGATAAGAAAAAGATAGAAGAATTTAAGGAAAAGGTCCAGGAATTAAACGAAAAGGCAAAGATATTTGTAACCGATTCTGTACCGTTCTTGACGAAAGATATAGATATGAGAGGAAAAAAGGTTCTGGCCGTTGAAGATGGACCAACTGTGACGCACGGAGGCCTGAGCGAAGGAGTCGCTGCAAGGGTTTCTTTGCAAAAAGGGGCGGAGTTAGTGGATCCAAGGCCATACGCTGTGGGGAGCATAGCTGAAGCTTATAAAAAGTACCCGCACATGGGAAAGATACTTCCAGCACTCGGTTACAGCGAGCTTCAATTAAAGGAACTGGAAGAAACTATAAACAGCGTCCCGGCAGACCTTGTAGTGCTGGGAACCCCCGCTAACCTCTCCTTGTTTATACGCATTAACAAACCGATAGCCTTTGTAAGGTATGAGGCAGTGGAAAAAGAAGGCAAGCTTTCTGAAGAAATTCTCAGTACCGTCAGATCTTTAAATCGCTGATCTGTTAAATATTTCTTAGCTTTTAATTTCTATAAAAAAGAACGTTTAGCTGTAAAAATAGCGTTTAAATTCCAAGAACGTTTTTTAGAAGAGCTATCCTTATGAACATGCCATTTTTTGCCTGTTCGAAGTACTTTGCCTGCGGAAGCTCATCTACGTCAGGAGTCAGCTCGTCCACACGAGGAAGCGGGTGCAAAATATACGGTATTTTCTTTAGCTTCATCAACATATCCTTTGTAACCTTATAACTTCCTTTTAATTTTTCATATTCTGAAGGATCAGCGAACCTCTCTTTCTGTATTCTTGTAACGTAAAGGGCGTCTATCTTATCAGCTACATCTTCAACTTTTTCAGCAAACTCATAATCTACGTTTTTTATCTCGTTAAGCACATCATCCCTCACTTTTAAAGATGGAGGTGAAACGTAATACAGCTTTATGTCTTTGAACTTGTCGAGCATTATTGAAAGGCTTTTTACAGTTCTTCCGTACTTCAGGTCGCCCATTATTCCTATCCTCAGCCCGTCAATGCGACCGAAAATTCTGTAAAGCGTATAAACATCAGTTAACGCCTGCGTTGGATGTTCATTTATCCCATCCCCTGCGTTTATCAGCGTAGCTTTACATATCTTGGCGGCCTTTTCGGCGTTTCCAGCCACGCTCTGCCTTAGAATTATGACATCCGGTTCATAGCCGTCAACCATGGTCATGGTGTCTTCAAAAGTCTCCCCCTTCTGTATGCTTGAAATTTCAGTGGCGCCAAAGTCAAGCACCTTTATCCCAAGGTACGTTCCCGCGAATTGAAAGCTAAGCCTTGTTCTGGTGCTTGGTTCAAGAAAAACTGTTATTGCGGTCTTATCTTCAGCTTTAAACAGAGGCTTCCTGAACTTTAAGATATTTCTGTATGTTTCTGCTTCTTTAATCAGGAATTCAACTTCCTCTCTTGAAAGATCTTTTGCTGAAATTATATCCCTTCCTTTTAAGCTCATATCCAAAATACCGTTGGGTTACCAAATTAAAAATTTATGCATTAAAACGCGCTCATTTAGTTAAGATTTAAAAAACGCAATAAGCGTTGATCAACCGGCCTTTAATAATGCTTGATTTTATGTTGTAGATGCTCCGGCCGGGATTTGAACCCGGGTCTTCGGCTCGAGAGGCCGACATACTT
>JAVBJD010000031.1 GCA_030756715.1 Conexivisphaerales archaeon | reverse complement strand
TAACCCCCGCAAAAGTTAAATTTACTGAGTCTGCGAAGATCTTTCAAGCATTCTTGAAAAAGTCCAGATCGCCGCGTGAATTATTTCATTTAGCCTCGTTTGCGTCCTGTAGTTCTTTATGACTATCTGCTGTATGACGCCATCTTTAATCTCAAGACTGTAATCAAAAGTTTTCCCTTCTTCTATAGTTCCGCTACTTTCTTCTTCTCTGTCTTTCTGCTTCATTTGTTCGAGTATTTTATTTACAAAAAAAGACCTGAAAGGAGGGGTTTCAGCTTTAAGGTTAAGCTCTGGATTAGGCTTTATAACTGCTGAGTCTTTTGTTATGAAAATCTGACCTAGGAGCTGTCCATCCTTTGGCCTTTTAAGATCCCTTACTTCGGTTTCTTCCTCTTTCTTACCCTCAATAGGCATCTGAACGGCTTTTACAAAAGACTCCTTTTTTAGTATGCTGTCTATGACGTTTAAAAGATCGTTGTAAAAGTTTTCTTCTTCTTTTAGTTCTTCTAGCTTTTCCTCAATCTTTGACCTTAATTCAGCTAGTTTTTCTAACTCTTCAGAGCTCACGTTTTTGGAGTTTGTATATTCTAACTAATAACTCTTTTTATTTTTAAGGGCTTTATGAACTTCCTTTTATCTTAAGTCCCATATATTTATCTTCAAGAGAAAAAGGAGGAGGATGGGCTGTCTTTGTGGTGTTCCCACACTTGGGGCACACGTCCTTTAACGTATAAGTGCCACAAACGGGACACTTTTTTATATATTTTTTCATCATTCGATCAACCTGAATGAGCCTTTACCTTCAAGTTTTTTGGCAATTAGAGAAGCTAACTTCTTTACTCCTTTTTCAGCCTCTTTATAGTTTTCAGAATAATAAGTGAGTCTGTATTTAGGAGCGCTTATGTATGTAATTTCAGCTTTTCCGTTCTTCATTTCGTTTATTGAGTCGATTAGCGCTTTCTTTATTACTTCTATGCCATCAGGCTCTGGGCTGTAGATTTCCAGCATCTTAGTTATGGATACAACTGGGGGCTTTACTTTTTCAGATGCAAGTTTGTATAGCTCCTTTGCAAATCCTTCGTCAATCCCCAGTTTTACAAAAGAATCAGGACCTTCTTTCACTAATTCTTCAAGTCCAGCATAGAGGCTTTCGTATTTTTGCGATACAAGCTTTGTTTCCTTTTCTGCGTTTTGTCTGTTGAGCTTTTTTGCAACTATATTAAAAACGCTTTCAGCCCATTTGGATTTTTTTATCTCGATTCTCTTTAACTTCTGTTCTTCCTGCGTGACCTGTTTCATAGAAACGTCTATGTCAAGCTTCTGCTTGTCTGCCTTGATGACTTTTGCTACAAGCTTCTGCTTTGGCTTGATGGCTCTTTCAAGGTTTTTTATAGTGCTTTTAGATATCTCGCTTTCAGGCAGGAATGCCCTGAGGTTGTTATATTCATCAAGAGTTACCCAAGCCCCTGATGGAGAGACGCTTTCTACTGTTACTAAAACTATCTCTCCTACCTCAGGGAATTCCTGTACGCTCATCAGTCTACCCTTCTGATCTCTTCGCTGTTAATTATCGCTTTTCCGCCACTGGGAATAACAAGGAGCTCGCCACAGCCTTCGCAATAAACTTTATGAGTTGAGTGGGAAAAGACCATCCTCTCCATTCCGCACTTTGGGCACTTTATCTTTAAAAATGAACTTCTTGGAGTTAAAATCATCTGTTTTATCTGGGGCATTAACTATCACCTTTTCTTTACTTCTTCAACTATCTCTGCTTTTCTTAAACGCATCCCTTCTTTCATTATTGTGTATCCGCACTTCTTGCACTTTAACTTCAGAGTTACCTTCTTGGTAGTCTTTGCAGTCCTCTTGAGCTCAGGATATTTCTGACCGCCGTAGCCATGCTTTACCTCTTCGTGGTACCTTGCGCCGTAGCTCATTGATCTTTCTTTGCCTTTCTTGTATATCGATACTTCATGCTCAGTGTGCTCCTTACATCTCGGACAGTAAGTGACAATTATACTTGGTATCTTCATACCTCTCCCACCTTCTTCACTATATTCTTCTCTATTAATATTTTTGCATTTTCTTGAGGCAAAGTAGCAATATCACCGGGTTCAAACGGGCCATACTCAACGAGATCAGCTCCCATAAATTTGTCAGTTGGGTTGAGGAAGTGTACTAAGTAATATACAGTGGGGGCGTCCTTGTAAAAATGCTCGAGCTCTTTTGTCTTTCCCTCAATTATGTATGATTTAAGTTCGTTAAACTGAGAAATGAACCTTACAAGGAAAGGAACCATAGGTCTTTCATATTCGTCAACCTCTACAGTTTCCCCTTTAAGTAGCCTGTTAACCATTTTCTTTAACCTTATCTCCATGATAGTGCTTACGAGCTCTGTTATGTTCTTCCTTAACTCCTTTGCAGCAAGCTTGGCCTCTTCCGTTGATGCCGTAAGCTCCATAACCTTGAGCTGTTTTAACCTCAGAGAAATTATGCCATAAAAGCCAGAGGGCAACTGTCCTAGTTTTTCCTCATCTTTGAGCTCGCCAGATACAGCCTGATTTAACAGGCTGATTATGTCTTGCATGTTTAATCATATAATAAGCTTTCAAAAAAACTTTTTGAATTCTGGTTATTGCTTTAACTGTCACTTTAGCAGGATAAAGTAAATAGCTGAACCCTTAGCTATTAGCCTTTTATCTTGGTAAACACGGCCTTCAGTAAATATGAGATCGTTTCCGCGCCTGACTACTTTGCCTTCTGCCCTCAGTTTGCCTTTAAAAGCTGGCTCTAAAAATTCAACACTAATGCTTACCGTAACGGCTTTGTTTTCGATCAGAGAACCCATAGCTGTGTCCAAAAGGGTTACTATAAAACCCCCGTGAACTATGCCGAGTATATTTGTAACCTTATCATTACACTGAGCCTCTGCAATCCCTTTTTCAACCTTTATGTTTAAAGTTTCTTCTAACATACAGATGATTATACTTTTAATAATTTAACTCTAAGTGTAAAGTTAGCGGAAATGGCTTCCAGTAAATTTGGGAATGCTTTTACAGCAACGGTATATGTATTATAAAATGAATTTAAAAGTATTCAATTAAGTAGAAATTGTTCGTGATGGTAAAGATTTAAACTTCATAGATATTTGAAAAATAAAATCAAGAAGTTTTTTACAGTGGCACAGTAAAAAGTTTTTGCATAAGAAGGCTCAGAGCTCAAGATCTAAATCACACGCTCATAGCTTCTTTATCATCACAGCCAAAAAATATAAACAGTACAAAAATTAAAATTTACCTTTTGTCTATAGGAATAAATTGCCTTTCAGAAGGTCCTACGTAAACTGCCCTAGGCCTAATCAGCCTGTGCTGTTCTTCTACATATTCGAGGAAGTGAGCCATCCAGCCAGTAACCCTAGAAAGGGCAAATAGCGCTGTATAAATGTTGTTCTGAAGCGGAAAGCCTAGGGTCATGTAAACTATTCCTGAATAGAAATCTGTATTCGGATAAATGCCTTTGCTTCCGAACTCGTTTATGCCAAGGGTTTCAAGCTTTTCAGCTATTTCAAAAAGCGTTTTGGCCTGCCCCTTGGGGTTCAGCTCCTGGGCCAGCTTCTTGAAGATCTTAGCCCTTGGATCATAAGTTTTGTAAACCCTGTGTCCAAAGCCCATAAGCCTCTTTTTTCCTGTTTTTATATTATCTACAAACCAAGAATCGACCTTTGATGGATTACCTATTTCAAGGAACTGCATAGCTGCAGCTTCCGCAGCTCCACCATGTAGCGGACCCTTTAACGCTGCCAAAGCACCAACTATGCCCGAGTATATGTCCGCAAGAGTTGAAACAACTACAAGACCAGCTGTTGTTGAAGCTGGAACCTCATGGTCGAGGTACAGTATAAGGGCATCGTTCATCGCTTCCACCTCTTTTTCAGTTGGCTCTCTGTCAAATACCGCTTTGAGGAAGCTTTTCGCCAAGCTGTCACTGGGTTCTAATAGTTTTGGCTCTTTACCTAAGACATGCCTTATAACTACAGACGTAACGGAAGCCATCTGTCCGATTATTCTAGTAGCATAGTCCCTATTTGTCTGCTTGTTCCAGGTAAACTTTTCCGTTGCGGCAAAGGACGCCATTGCATTCATTTGTAATGCAACCGAGTCAGCAGATCTTGGAAGGTTAATGATCGATTTTACAGCGTATTCTGGGATCTTGTATCCTTCCTGAACTTTTTTCTTAAAGTCCTCAAGTTGGGCCTTTGTGGGAAGCTGACCGTAAAGGAACATGTACTGAATTTCTTCGGCTGTCGCCTTAGAATTTATTATGTCCTCTATCTTGTATCCCATGTACCAGAGAATGCCTTTCTGCCCATCTATAGTTGTAAGCCTTGTCCACTTTATGTTTACATCTTCAAGACCCTTGCTTATGCTCTCCATGGAACTTTCACCCCAGAAAGACCAAAGATTTTTTGTCTATCGCTCATAAAAAGGTCATCATCATAATTTTAACCTGCAGTTATATAACCTTATCTTTGTAAGAAATGTAAAGCAAAAAATGTTTATTTTTTAATTAAAAAATAAACATTTTAATATCTTAAACTGCCATTTTTTAATAAATATTTTATTTAAAGCTTTACAGATTTTTATATGAGTACTTAAGTTTATATATTCGAAAATCGTTAAAAAAACGGAATAATTTTTTTATAAATCGTTTCTAAGTCCCTTTATTAAATTTAAAAAGATAACATTTATAAAAATTGCAAACAAAATCATATCAAATGCCGATGCATATAAAGGCTGAAAAAAGAGACGTAGCAGAAAAAGTTTTAGCAGTCGAAGATAAGGAAACAGCGCTTGTTTTAAGCAGGTTGCTCGAAAACCCTAAACTCGTAAATCAAAACAGAGAGCTTTACGTATATACGGGGAATTTTAAGGGCCATAAAGTTTCAGTAGCCACCCATGGAATAGGTGCCCCTTCTTCTTCACTGGTTTTTGAGGAGCTATCTCAGTTAGGTGTAAAGTTGATAGTACGCTTAGGAACAGCAAGATCACTTAATGATAAAGTTAAAGCAGGAGATATTGTGATCTCTAGTGGTGCCTCATATGTTCCTGGGGGGACTGTTGGAGAATACATAACGGAAAGCTTTTTTGTTCTTGCAGCCGTACCAGATCTCTTGTTAAGTGAAAAACTCGTCGAAGAGTTTTCGAATTCAGGAATATCTGTAAAAACAGGTCCAACGTTTTCAAATGATAATTATTATTCTAAATACTACGATAATAAGGCTGAAAATCTTAATGCAAAAAATTTCCTTTGCGCAGACATGGAATGCGCTTCTCTATTAGCTCTTTCGAGTTTAAGAGGTTTCAGGGCAGCATGTGCCTTGATAATAACTGAAGAACTTTCTGCAAACAACAAAAAAGGAATTTCAGAAGAAGATCTAAAAAAACTTATAACCAAGGCAGGTTCAGCTGTCTTTGATGCTTTAATTGAAAGTTAAAGTCCTGCACGGAGCCCTTGTTGTTCTGCTAGCATTTGTCATAGTCAGCCTAATATTGCCTGAGGTTGCTTATTATTTTACCTTAACGTTCTTCCCATATCAATCAAAAGGGCAACCCCTTTACTTTGATGGGCAAATTGTAGGGTATAGATATGTTTACATGAATATTTCAACAGAGGGTTACTTTAACTCTACAAATTCTTATTATCTTTCCCCGATCATAAGCGAAAATGATGCGATGGAGCAGGCACTAGTGATAAACTCTACAGTGGGGGTTCCTCTAACTTATTTACAAAATCTCATTTACAATTATAGTTATAAAGACTTACTGACCGGAAATTATCTTATAAACGTGAACGTGCTTAACATAGGGCTTTTAAATTTTTATCAACACAACGCAAAGTTTTACAGCTACTATTTGAGAGGAATGGAAAGGATAGAATACATCAATCAGACCGATTATCAGTGAACTCTGCTAAACCTTTGAGCACCACATAGACAGCAACGTATGCAGGTACCTTTACTCTTTCTCCCTTATAAGGACCAAAAACTTGTTCTTTAAACTTTATAACTGGCATGTAGTGTATTGATACTTCAATTGGTTCTTCTGGCAAAACAACCGCTTCTTTAAATGGATCAAAAGATTCAAGAGAGGGTATTTCCTTTTTTGCTAGCCCGCTCTCATCATGAAGAGAATCTGGCGCTCTGAAGATCCTTCTGATGTCAACTGTAACGTTTGGGTCGATTGGAACCTTTTTCCTATTAATCAATGAACCATTTTCGGGTACATTCTTTAAGAAAATTGATCTATTGAACCCGTTCATAGTTATATATTCTACCATTTCCATCCTTTCCTGCTGACTCATTTTCCTAATTTCTTCGTTGTAAACATAAAAATGATAACCGTTGTTCCCCGAAAAGTAAACGGATATTTCCTTCTTGCTGAGGCCAAAATCTTCACTCAGTATGTCGAAGAGAGCGATTGCAGCATTTTTAACTTCGTTAAGGCATTCATCGCAGACCCACTCGATCTCTTCAATTTGTTCTGAACCACAGTTAGGGCAGGATTTTGGAGCCGGAAGGTTTCCATAGCTGTGGCATTTCTTACAGATCCAGAAGCTGTTACCCTTTATCTTTTCGCTTACATCCTTTATGTCTATGTCAAAAGCTAAATCCGCCTTTATCAGGCCCTTTGATTCCATAGGTGCAGTTGGATCAGAATAGAAAGCCACAGAATAATAAACTGACTTCGGCACGTTCTTCACAAGGAAAGCCCTGTATTCCCCTTCATTCTTGAAACTCAAATGCCTTATCATGTTGCCGTTAAAATCCCTATAACCAAACTCCCTAGATTCTATGGATTCGGGGGCTCTAATCTTTTCAGAATTGTTAAAATAATACCACCTAAAGAACTTTTTAACCGTTTGAAGCTGTTCCATTTCCAACATACTCGTATATCAGAACCTGAGCCCACATACCATTGCTTGTATATTGG
The DNA here is from genome assembly GCA_030756715.1 of Conexivisphaerales archaeon. GTDB lineage: Archaea > Thermoproteota > Nitrososphaeria > Conexivisphaerales > UBA164 > CAYFFZ01. The sequence goes on along the minus strand of JAVBJD010000031.1, from coordinate 5,678 downwards.
AGAGGAGATTCATAAACAAGCCTGAACGGTGTTGAATTGCTTGTGTAAACAGGCGAGTAAACCCATAGCGGAATCTGATAATAAGTGGTCATATTAGGCTGATAATGAGGTTCGATCGTAACGACCATTCCTGTAGAAGGATCAACCAGTCCCCATCCCTCGTACCTGAGAGGTTCAAGCTGTCCCAGAAGCGTGCTGTTCCAGAAGTATGAAGTCAAAAGATGGGTCTGAGGATTTACCCAAATTGATTCGTTTGGAGTCCATTTTGCCCATACGATCATAGCGGGAACCTTGCTTTCGTCACCGCCGATTCCATAGAGTTCACCAGAAAGCATATAGCTTTCTAAGTATGGGTCCTTTGTTATCATGCCTGCATTAGCACCTGTTGCGAAAACTACAACGTATTTGCCGTGTAGCTTTTGAAGATATTCTATGGATTGGTTAACTGGCGAGAGGAACATCTTAGCAACTAGACCTATCTGTGTTCCATTCAACGTAGCGTTGTCTACTACAGTTGTTTGGTTACCCATCACAGTTATCCAGTAACCGTAATCCCACCATGCAACTACAACTGAATGAGGAGGCATGTTAGAAGAGTTTGACATCCATTTCAGCGCGTCTATCCATGCAGGGACTGGGGCGTTTATTATAGTGGCAGAATTAACTATGCTCACAGGAACGTTGTTTTGAGGAATCCATAGGTAAACTGGAAAAGCTGTCAGCCCTACAAGCACCGCTGCCGCTGCTATCTTTTCGTATTTAAAGCCGACGTTCTGAACCTTTTTCTTACCTTTTTTCTCCTGAACCTGAGCGCCTATTTGAGTTACAGCATAGTATATCCCGATGGGGACGCCTATTACGAGAGCTAAGCCCAAAAAGTCCATGAGCTCCCCGTACGAAGTACCTACATAAAAACTCCATAAAAGAAAGATCGCAAGGATTACAGAGGATATAGTCCTGCGCTTTATAAGAAAATAGCCTGCTATTATTAATAGAAGCGAGCCCAAACCATATGTAAATAAAGTTTCTAACCCTGAGATCGGTAGCTGTTCTGCTACAGTGCTTACCACAGACGGTTTTGTCCTTAACAGAGGGTTCAGTGCTGATAAATATCTCAGGTTAACAAGATGAGGCAAAACATAAGCTATCCCTACCAGACCAATCACTATGACAGCAATAAGTACAACAAAGAAGTTCTTCCTGCTTACTATTTTTATTCTTTCATTTGTATAATAAAGTAAATTTACGATGAAAGCTAGATAGAGCAAGAGCATTGTCGGGCTGTAGATCCACGACATGCCCGGCACAGGATACACAATAGCAACAAGGGCTCCAATTGTATAAAGGAGCTCATTTAACAGCACCTGCTCGTTTATATAATTGCCAGAAACTCCAGGCTTCAGATAAACAGGAGCAAAAAGAAAAGCTAAACCAACTACGCCGTTAACGTTCTCTACACCGCCCCACATAGTCTGTGCATAGCCGATTAGCAATCCTGCTATAAGCGAGTAAACAGCCGGCACTAAATTTATCTTTTCTCTCGATGATACATTTTCAAAAGAAAAAACTAAAAACATTAACGCTAAGGGCATAAAGAGGAATGCGAAAGGCGTTCCCTTGTACCAGCCAAAATCTGTCCTTATTATTAGGCCTGGCGCAGAAGAAAGCAAAAGAACACCTATAAGCCCAACGTACTTGTCTTTTGTTATCTTAAGCGAAATAAAATAAGTTGGTATTGAGATAAGAACACCAATAAATATAGGCAGTATCGCAACAAAGTCATAAAGAGATATCTTTAAGCCCAAGGCCTTTAATATTATATAAAGAATGGCTACAAGAAAGTAAAGCCCAGAAGGTGAGGTTTTTGCAAGATCCCTGCCCCAAGGATACCAGAAGCTATAATCTATCGTGTGAAAGTACTTGCTTATTCCAGACAAACCATATTTTGTTAGATCCTGGTAAACAACGTTTGTAACGTAATAATGATAAAATGGGTCAAATTCATTAAGGTAAAAGCCGTAATTAGCTGGCATTATCCTTACATAAAAATTTAAAACGATAAGCAGAGCAAACGCTAAGATGACAGTAGCTGTGCCAAAGGACATTTTTGGCAGTTTAAGGCTCATGGTTAATATGATTATATTATGTGTTCTTAAATTTTCTGTCTTGCACTGTTTCAGGAGAAAAACTCAGCAACATTATTAAGCTTAACACATAAATAAAAAATAATGAAAATAAGAGAGGGAGATGAGCCCATTTTCCTGCCTTTACCTTCAACATATGGGCGACTTGAAAGAAAAAGGTATGAAAAGAAATGGGTTATCCTTTTCTTTTATCACAGGGATTTTGCCGCAGGATGCGATATGGATATAGGAGTTTTTATAGAAAACATTAACAAACTAAAAGAAGCAGGAGTCGAACTCATTGGAATTAGCCCTGATTCCCTTGAAGAGCACTTTAAGTTTTCAGTTCAGAAAGGGATAAAGTTTGAACTAGTTTCTGATCAAAAGGGGGAAATGGCCCAGCTTTATGGAGCTCTGAAGACAAAAAACCCTATGAATTTCAAAAGAAAAGCCTTTCTAATATCGCCTGAGTTTCAGGTTTTAAAGGAATATAATGGAAAGAAGACCGTACTTTACCCTCTAGAAATACTTTACGATGTTGATTTTCTGCAGGAAATACTCAAAAACAAAGAAGAAACTTTAGATGTTAAAATTTATCGCGTATAAGTCAAAAGCTTATATTTATATTTTAAAACAATATTAATTTGTTTAGAATGGGTCCAGCAGAACAGAAAATATCAGATCTAAAAGGTGATGAACGTATTGTCTAAACTGTCTATTATAATTAATGAAAAAGAAATCATCAATGCAAACCTTGACATAGCAAACCACCCAAAAACAGTTAATGAGCTTTTAAGGGCCGGAAAGGTTAAGGCTCTGACTATAAAAAGAGGAAGTTACTATATGTTCAGGATTCCTGTAAGGGTTGGGGCAGAAAAGCCGGAAAGTTTTTTTAAAGAGGGAGATATAGCTTTCGATTACATGGGAGGTTGGCTTTTAATATTTATAAAAAGCGGTTCATACTTTGGAAAAGCCAATTTTATAGGAAAGATTGAAAGTAAAATGCCAGAAATTAAACCTGGCACCGAACTGATCCTTGTCTTTTTACCTTAAAAAGGAGCTTCAGCTCCTTCCCATAAGTAGTTAAAATAACTGTCCGCTAACATGGCAAGGTAAGGATGGTTTGAAGCAATAGCTGTATAATCGCCCTCAGACATTGAGAGCATTAGCACAACTGTTCTTGAATCAGATATAACGCCTCCTCCAAACATAAAATCCCTCGCTCTTACTTCTGCCTTTGGCAAGAACTTTTTTATGTTTTTTGAAGATCTCGAGGCGGTAAGCACTTTTATTTTCAGATCCTGTTTTTTAAATGTTGATTCTCTGAGCTCCACGAGCAAATTCTGGCTCGGGTCAAACGGGATGGCTATCTTTACTTCTTCTTTTGCGAGCTTAATGGCTTCTAAAAAAGTTTCTATAACCGCCTTATAACCATTCACAAGCCACACATCTGACTTTTCTGTCATCCCTTTTGAATTATAAACAGGTCTGACCGAGCTTTCTATAAAAGATTCAAACTCTTTAACGTCATTATCGATCTTTTCTTTGAACCTAAGAAGAATTTCATCGGGGGAAGCCAAATAGTACTTGGAAGGCCAAGATTTTTCTTCTTTAATCCACTTTATTTCTGAAAGTTTTTTTAAAGAACTGTAAACTTTTGGGTAAGGCACGTGAGAATACCTTGCTATCTCTTGGGCCGTCATGGAACCCCCATTCAGGAGAGCCTGAAACACTTTTACATCATACAAGGTAAGGCCAAACTTCAGCAAAATTTGGAAGCGATCCTCTGCCATTTACCTTAACTTCTCTATCACGCTTAAGGCTTTTACCGAATCTTTTCGGGGCATTATAAAATAGACGTTTCTGTCAAATCTAAAGGCGTGCAAAAGGTTTACGTTAAGAGCGTTAAAGATCATTATAAGAGGATGATATGGTACATCGTGCTTAGCGCCAACGAACTTTACCTTGAGAAGTACAAGTTCACTTACAGAAGCTCCGCCCTTAACTATTGCTTTAATCTTACCTTCATCCATTACGGCCATTATGAGCTTTGAAAAATCTACGCTACTGAATTCTTCTGGAGAGTATGTTATTTCGCTTATACCGGTTTCCAGTTCCACTTCTGTACCTGAGGTTGAAACTGAATAAGTTTCCGGCTTTGACGCGCTGAGCTTTGTTAAAGCTTTTTCAATCGTATTCAGCTTGACATCCTTGCCCGCCATTGAATCTACCGCGCTCTTTATTTCTCTTGCCATCGCGTTGAGGTTTGCAAGACCACTGGAGAGTAGTATCTGATACAGGACGTTCTCATCTACAACCTTTTTTACAGCTTCTGTAACTTTCACAAAAAAGATATATAGGGACGCATATATATAATTTTTGAAATTTTTTCGAAAAATTTATCCTTTTTCTAAGTATTATATTTTTTATATATAATCCAGTAGGCTACCTTCTTTCTTTTCAAACCTAGAAGTTTTAACTGCAACCCTTCTGATTTTCTTTTCGAGCGATTCAGACTCTATAGATTCTAAAAGCTCTAAAGCAGCAGAAAGCAATTCTTCAAAAGAAGTAACCGGGTATTTGAAAGTCTTGGATTTGGTCTTTGAGCTCAGGTCGTCGAAGATCACTATTACTCCTACTTCTCTGAAAGGCCTACCGTTAAGCCTTTCATAAAGCTTCCTGGCCGCTTCAGCAAGAGCCTCCTCGGGCTTTTTTCCCTTTAGCGGAATAAACTTTTCAAGTTCTTTTCTCTTTCTGTCCAGTTCTAGCTTTCTTTCGTCTAGACCCCTGAGAAAGTTATAGATCATGATTCCTTTCTTTTCCCCAAAAAGTTTTATCAGCTCATCGATGCTAAGAACCCTTGCTTCTTTTATCGTTTTTATACCCATCGTGTTGAGCTTTTCAACAGTCTTACGACCTATGTAGGGTATGTCTTCTAGTTTAGAAGATTCTAAAAAAGAATCAACTTCTTCAGGAGTTACTATCTTTAAACCGTCTGGCTTTGCGTTGTCGCACGCCATCTTTGCTATAAGCTTGTTTGGTCCTACGCCGACTGTGCATTTTATGCCTCCCGCTTCTTTTACTAACCGTTTTATTTTCATGCCGCCGTTTTCGGCTTCAACTTTACTGACCTCTCCTAGGTATATGTAAGCTTCATCTATGCTTGCCTGTTCCAATACCTTGAATTCTTCCTTAAGCCTTTTCATTATCTTACCGCTGACCTGCTGGTAATAAGCCATATCTACAGGCAGAATCACTAGATCTGGGGCAAGAGATTTTGCCCTTGAGACTGGCATGCCAGATTTTATGCCGTATTTCCTAGCTATGTAGTTCGCGGATGCAACAGCTCCAGATTCATTTCCTGTCAGCATACAAACAGCTATCGGTTTATCTCTGTATTCTGGATGTCTTAACTCTTCACATTGAGCGTAAAAGTAGTCAAAATCAACAAGAGCTACAGCTTTAAATTTATCGCTGAGCACGATTTTTTTATCAATTGTACATATATAAAGCTGATCTCTAAGATCGCACAATAATTATGCTAAAACCAAGCTG
>JAVBJD010000004.1:8727-51705 GCA_030756715.1 Conexivisphaerales archaeon | reverse complement strand
ACGCCCTGGCCGGGATTTGAACCCGGGTCACGGCGGTGACAGCGCCGCATACTGGGCCGCTATACTACCAGGGCTTAATCTAGTTATAAAAATAGAAGTTTTAAACGTTTCTCTTTTTTGTGTTTGCGTAAAGCATTCAGAAAAATCCTAAGCGTATATTCTCGTTTGTATACACTTAAAATCTGACCTTCTCTCCGTATTGAGAAGGCCGAGCTTTAGGTCTTTTGTAATGTTTATAGATTAAGCTTTTATAGTACATATTTTAATATCAAAACATTGAAGATAGCGGAAATAAAGGAAGATAGTAGGAAAGTAACGGTGACTGGAAAGGTAAGCAAGATATCCGAGCCAAAGAACGTTAACACTACACGCGGTGAATCGAGGGTTGCAGAAGCAACTATAGAAGATGAAACAGGCAGCATAATTCTGAACCTCTGGAACGAACAGATAGACATGGTAAAAGAAGGGGACACCGTCGAAGTCGTGAACGGATACGTTAATACATACAGAGGAGTAAAAAGGCTAAACGTTGGCAGGTACGGAGAGCTACACGTAAAAGAAGAGTAAGCTTTAACAGAATTTTAAAATACTCTAAAGTTTTCTTTTTTGCTTTTAATTTTTCAAAACACAAGTGTTATTCTGAATGTAGCTTTGAAGAAGCTTCAAAGTTGGGCAAAAGGCCACCGTCTCCCAGGAGCGCTATATCTTCTTTAGTTGGCCTCCAGCCAGCCATGAGCTTTGTGAATATTATATCTATGGAGTTAAGATCCCTGTAATGTATTCCGCCTGCGGAAATCCCGAAAATTATCTTCTCTCCCTTAAAAGCTATAAGAGACATCGTGGTTGGCTTTACAGGTATTCCGTAAGCTATCACATCTGCGCCTGCCTTTCTTATTCCTGCGGGCGTCCTGTCTGTAGCGTCGACGGACATGCCCCCCGTTATTATTACGGCATCTGCGTTTTCGAGGGATTTCTCCACCGCTTTGGATATTTTATCTTCATCATCGGGTACTATCTCTCTGCTAACTATTTCCCATCCGTATTTTCTTGCCTTTTCGCTCAGTATATCGCTGTAAAGGTCCTTTTTTCTTCCTTCGTAGACCTCGGTTCCAGTTATTACGGTTCCGACCCTTCTGTACTTAAACTGCTGTAAGGTTAGAGCAAGTCTGAGATCTTTTAGTATGCTTTCAAACTTTTCCTTTTCAACGTACAACGGCAGAGAGTCGATTACAGCTACAAGCTCGTGTGAGCCAACTGCGGTACCTGAAGCCTTGCTTATTAGAAGCGCTGTGCCTGATGAGTTCAAAACCTTAAGAGCTTCTCTGTTTACCTGTACTATTCCCGGAACCTTTGAATATACTAGGACAGCCCCCTGCTTTCCTACTTTATACTCTAAGAACCTTCCGTCAATTGCTTTCTTGCAAACAGCTTCGCTTATTTCCCATTCATAGTAAACCTCTTCCCCTCCTTCATCATTAACATAAACGTAGTAAACCCCGGAATCCTTAAGCCTCTTTACCTCCTCTTCGGTTATAAGAGTGCCTTTTTCGTAAAGAACCTGGGCCCTTTCCTTTGTAACAAGAGTTGTATCGTAAGCTAGCTTTTTCCCGATCGCCTCATCGGTCTTTACTATTTTAACTCCCATGTTTAAAATGCTGTATTTTTTAATATATTTGTTTAACTTAAAAAATCTTAACTTTTTTGGAAGCCTGGTTTAATCAAACAAATGATCTTAAGCTTATAATACTTACTTTTTTAAAATTTCCATGGCTTTTGCTATTTTTTCAGCTGTAAGCGGAAGCTCGTAGATCGATATTCCCAGGGCGTCCCTTATCGCGCTCGCTATAGCCGGGGCAACGGGAACCAGCCCTATTTCGCCAACCCCTTTAGCTCCAAAAGGCCCCAGATCTTCATAAGATTCTGCAAAATACGTTCTGATTTCTGGTATGTCCTTTGATGAAGGGACTATGTATGTAGTGTAGTTTGTGTTCAACGGGATCCCTTTGCTGTACTTGAGTTCCTCATAAAGAGCAAGCCCGAGCCCCTGTATCGCGGCCCCTTCTACTTGAGATTCAGCTATTACCGGGTTGATTATGTTTCCCGCATCTACAAAGTGCTCCATTTCTTTGACTCTTATCCTGCCCGTTAAGGTATCTACGTCAACCTTTGTTATCAGGACGTCATAAGTGTAGAAGAACCTTGGAGCTTCTTTCATGCCCTCTATCTTTTTCTCAACTTCAGGGGGGTTGTAAGTGAACTCGATTCTAAAGCTCTTCCCTTCGTTTATCTTGTTCACTGCCTGAAACAAGCTCAATGATCCTTCAGGAGTTATGAATTTTCCCCCTGCATAATCGACTTTCTGCAACGGTATACCGAGAGCTTCTGAAAGCTTTACAGCGATGTCTCCTACAAGCTTCTCGCAGGCCTTTACCAGAGCCATCCCGCTGGTTACAGTGCTTCTGGAAGCGTTTGAGGAACCTGAATCAGGGGAAAGGTCGGTATCAGCGTTGTAAACTTTTATCGTTTCTACTGGTATTCCCAGCTTCATGGAAACTAGCTGGGCGTTTCCAGTTATTATCCCCTGGCCGTAATCAACGTTTGAAAAATACACTTTTACAAAACCCTTAGGGTCAACCTCCAAAGCAACGTTTACAGGCGGCTCATCGCTTCCATAAGCTATGCCCTTCATGCCAAGCGCGACCCCTATTCCTTCTTTGTAAAACTCGTTTTCTGTCTTTGCAGACCTTAAGATTCTTGAGCCCTTTGACATGACCAGAGCCTTCCTCACGCCTTCAAGCCCCCTGGCCTTATTTCCGAAAGGTGCTGTGTCGCCGTCTTTCAGGAGGTTCTTAAGCCTGAAATCTATAGGGTCGATGCCCAGCTCTCTGGAAATTTCGTCAATCAGAGATTCCATGGCAAAAGAACCCTGGGGAGCGCCGAAGCCCCTGAAAGCTGAAGAAACCCCGTTGTTCGTGTAAACCAGAAATCCTTCTGCATCAACAGCGTAAAAGCGGTACGGCCCGTTTGAAACCTCCATGGCTGTTCCCAGGACGTTTGGCCCCCAGATCATGTAAGCCCCTGTATCGAGGTAAACTCGTGAGATGTTAAATGTGAATGTACCGTCCTTCATGACCCCAGTTTTCAGCTCTATCTTTGAAGCGTGCCTGTGCACGCCCGCAATTCCGGATTCCTCCCTTGAATACATAATCCTTACGGGACTGTGAGAATAAAACGCCAAAAGGGCGAGAAAAGCAGGAAACGGGGACTCCTCTTTGCCTCCGAAGCTCCCGCCTGTTGGGTAGCTTACAACTCTTACGTTTTCTTCAGGGATCTTGAGAGCCCTGGCGATTATTTTCCTGTCCGCGTGCGGGTTCTGGCCGTTTGAGAAGACGTTTATCCTGCCATGATCGTCTATGTAAGCATAGCCGCTTTCAGGCTCGAGGTACATGTGCTTCTGGAACTGGGTCCTGTAAGTTCTTTCAAATACAAAATCGGAATTCTTTTCATAGTAATCGAGGTCGCCCCGTGTAACGTGAAAGTGAACCCCTATGTTGCCGTTTTCGTGCACAAGAACCTTTCCTTCAACAGATTGCTCGATGTTTTCAACCACAGGTAAAGGGCTGCACTTGAGGTCGAGCTCCTCTTCAGCCTTTTTAGCGCTTTCAATGCTCTCAGCCGCTATCAAAGCTATGGCTTCTCCGTAGTATTTTGCTTTTTTATCTGCAAGTATCGGGGCATCGTCATAGGGCCCGTACCTGTTTATCCCGGGTATTTCTTTGCTCGTGAGCACGGCTCTTACGCCCTGAACCCTGAGAGCTTTCTCCACGTTGATTGAATTTATGCTGCAGTGAGGGAAGGGGCTCCTCACGACGTAGCCCGTAAGCATTCCGTTGAGGTAAACGTCCCCAAAAAACTTTAATCTCCCCGTGACTTTTTCATAAGAATCAAGGCGGGGCACATTTTTAGGAATCAATTCTTGTTCTGTCAACGGTAAAGGATAGGTTGTTTTGCGTCAGATTTATTCTTTTTGGAATTTGACAATAAAAACTCAATCTCTTATGAGTTTGAGGATAAAAATCAAAAAATAAAGCTCAATTCGTGTTCCTTTCTTTTGAGAAAATTATCTTTGTGTCGTCAGCTATATAGCCACTGAGGAGGCCGCCCTTCAGCATAGGCTGGTATTTAGGTATAACCCAGAACTTCATAAGAATAAGATAAACTATCCCTGCTATGAGTATTGCAGACAGCCAGGCGTTCTGGAAAACCCATGCCTGGTATGGATAGAGCTGTGCTATTGAAGTTGGCAGGTAAGTGTTGGGAGGAAAGACGAGCACCATCGATACTATAAATGCTATGACCGCGGCCGGGTTAACTCCCTTTAAATACCTGAACCTGCCGTAAGTCAGGTAGTTGTCCGGGAGCTCAAACTTGAACCTCCTAACTATTGCGTAATCAAACAAGATTATCCCTTCAACGCCCCCGAGCAGAGCCCCGTACGTCAAAAGCCAGTTTTCTACATAGCTGAAAGCGCTGAAGTAATAGCTCCAGGACTGAAGCAGTGCAGCTATTACTATAACGATGATTACCCCTCTGAACCAGCTTATCTTTTTTGGATAAAGGTTTGCAAAATCGTAAGCGGGGCCCACAGTATCAGCGTATATGTTGACGATTACAACTCCCAGCATTAGCAGGAAAAGGCCGGTGAAAGCAAGCGCTGGGTTTGATACGGCAAGGGCTGTAAGCACTATCGGGTCCCATATCGGTATCTTGAAAACCGCTATCGATGCACCTGTTGTTATCAGGCCAAAAGCCCCTATTGCTGTCATCAAGAGAGGCATGGGGATCTGTCCGAAGCTCTGAGCGTACTGGCTTTTTGCGAACCTGCTGTAATCCGGCATACTAAGGGCCATAGTTGCCCAGAATGCCACGTTAGCGTTTATCAGTCCTATCAGGGCAAACCAGAAAGCTGACCCAGAAACAGTAGTTGGTATAGATAATATGCTGGTCCACTGCCAGTTTGCTTCTCTCATAACGCTGAAGAAAGCTATAAAGAATCCAGCAAAAGCTATGAAAGGAACGCTCCAGCTTACCATCTGAAGAACCCTCTGACCAGTTTTAGGAGGGGAGTAATAAAGCAGAACTACCCTTGCTATTATAGTTATTATGAATACAGTCCAGAAGAGCATGGGGTTTATGGTGGAAATAAGGAAAGGAAGAGTTGCCGGGTACTGCTGAGCTAGAAGCAGCAGCTTATCAACCTGATTGGTTGCGACTATGTACATAGCACCGAAAGATTCAGCTATGATCCAGGTGTCTATTCCCCACCATCCGGCTCCGATTATCCCCCTTATTATGTTAGGGATCCAGGCCCCGTAAACTCCCCACCTGGATCTCGTTATTATGGTTTCTGGGATTCCGTACCTAGCTCCCCCGTGACTGATTATGAGAATCGGGATAAGGATGATAAGGTTTCCGAGCAAAACAGCCATCAGCCCCCAGAACCAGTTAAGCCCGAAAGAATAAGCTATCGAAACGAGGGCCCAGCTTTCAACTTCCATCGACATCCCGAACCAGATAGCAAAGTACGTAAGGGTTCCCCAGTTCCTGTATTTAACTGGAGTTGGATGAAAGTCTTCGTTCCAGAGGTAACTCTCTTCTGGAAAACCTCTAGTGAGCTCAACGTAGCCTTTATCGGGATAGTACTTTGTTATAGCGACCCTGTCTATCTGTTCAGCTAGCTTCTTTTTTTCCTCTGACATCGTCATAATTCTATGAAACATATATAAATACTTTTTCAGATCAAAAACAACGTAAGACAAAAGCTTAACAAAAATTTTTATTCAAATATGTGCTCCATATTGCATTGATAAACCACAAAAGCGTTTATGAGGAAAAGGACAAAAGAGATGGCAGGTGGGTCCTTGTTGAAAGGTTATGGCCGAGGGGCATCAAAAAAGAAAAGATAGACATCTGGATGAAGGAAATTGCGCCCAGCAACGAACTCAGAAAATGGTATTCTCACGATGTTGAAAAATGGGAAGAATTCAGGCTAAAGTACAGAGAAGAGCTGAAGGGCAATAAAAAGGTCAAGGATTTACTTGAAATTGTTAAGAAAGAAAAGATAACTATAGTTTACGCAACGAAGGACTACGAGCACAGCGGCGCAAGAGTTTTGATCGAATATCTTGAAAGCTTAATTTTATGAAGCCTGATCTTCATCGAGCTCTTTTTCTTCTACAACCTTTTCTAAAAAGCTGTCGCGAACAGGTCTGTAAACCCTTTCAAAGAAAAGCCTCTGATCTTCTAGGTACTCTTTAGGGAATCTGCTCATGTACTTTAAAGTTCTTTCCCATGCTTTATCATAGGGCACAAATGCGTTTATCCTCATAGCTATCTCGCGATCGTAGTCTTCTGGCGTCTGAACCTTGTTGCCTATCATGAAGAGCCCTGACCCCTTATCGATCGGGGCTTCTTCGTTTCCTACTTTTTCAAAGCCATAAACCTCTTCTTTGGTTGTTTCTTCCCCTAAACGCTTCTGTACTCCGCCTTTTTTAACTGGTCCGTACCTCTTCGCCCATGCGTAGAATATCGCCCTGTTAAGACCGAAGGATTTAGCTTTTTTAATGTCTCCTTTTATCAGATAATACCTTGCTGCCTGCATGAGACCCATAACCTGAAACCTGCCAAGTCCTTCATTTTTTCTGGCCGCCACATCTGTTTCTCTTTTAATCGGGTATTCATTAGGTTCAGCCTTAGGATGATTTTGCAGAGCTTTAAGGGCCAGCTCGTCAGCTTCACCGATAACGCAGTCTCTCCAAGAAGCGTTGTGCCTGTAATTTTTGGGATCCGCCCAAGCTATGTCAAAATCGTTGATCTCATTTGGTTTGAAAGCCACACATACATAATCAAGAAACCTATGAAAAGAAAGGGGAACGGTGAAAACCCTCTCTACATCCATCTTGTTTTCGGCTTTCAGCTCTCTGTCGCTGTTCTTTGCAGCTGCAGCTATTTTCTTTATCTCTTCATGAGTTCTTGCAAGTATAAATTCAACGACTGAGCGCGCAACTCTCAAGGGACCGTACCTTTTCAGCAGATCATCAGAGAAAGCATTCTCGTTTATCTGCACGTGTACACCTCTGCCAGACCATATTAGGTAAACGGATTTGGAAACCTTGAACCTGTCAAGCTCTTGAACTATAATATCTGCAACTTTCATGATAAGCTTGTAATCTTCCAGAGATCCATCGACGTCAAATGCTGGAGTAGTTCTTATTATTGAGGTTTCGTTTTTTACGCTCTGTAAGTTCAAAACGCTGTACAAGTTTGCTGTTGCATAGATCGTTCTGGGTTTTAAGTGAGAAAACCTCTGTAGTATGCCATCATAATCAGCTCTGTCCTTTATAGATAAGGGCTCACCTTTATCGTACCTTATAAATATCCTTTGCCCTTCTGACGGTGCTTCGAGCGCGACCCATCTGCTTTTAGAGTAATCTATAATCTCTTTAGCTACGTAATCGCTCTCATAATGTCTCTTTATATCTGTCCAGTCCACAAATAAAATACAGCTAGGAACGTTATAATTGTGAAAGCTAAAAATTTTTAACCTAAAAGTGAGCATCATCTTTTTTAAAAAAATCATTTAGATTCTACATAAAAGCTGATTTGTGAACTTGAGAAACCAACGCGCCAAAAAGCTTTACAGATTGTATGGTTTTACTGGAAAAGAGATAGATAAAAAGGTAAACAGCATATCATTTTATGCGTATAAGCAAGCATAACAATCAACTGGGAATCACCCAAATGGGGCTTTTTGTATAAAAATTGCATATATAAAAAGTAATTATATAAAAATCTAAATATGCCCTTTTTCAAATACTCTGATTATGGATCCAGGGATATTTCTGGCTGCCCTCGGTATAACACTGCTTGAACTTACGGAGGCTGCCGCTGTCGGGCTTGCCCTTTATGCTGACTCTAAAGATACGAAAGCTTTCCTCTGGGTTGCGCTCGGGGTTCTGGTGGTTTTTATACCCACGGTCTTTGTAGGAAAGGCAATAGCTCTCTTGCCCGTGTTTTGGGTAAGGATAATAGCTGCAACGTTTCTCCTTTACTTTGGCCTAAGACTAAGCAGGAGCGCCAGACGTTCCGCTTTAAGGGCTATTCAAGCAAAGATTACGGGCAACAGCAGCGCAGCTGAGGAGCACTATGAAAAAGGTATCATGAGCACAGGTTTCTCGGTTGGGGTCGTGGAGGCTTTTGAAGCAGCTATAGTTTTAGTTGCTTTAATACCTATAAGCTTTGCCTCAGCTTTAAGCGGAGCGTTTGTCGGGATCCTGATAGTAATAATAGGCACTTACCTGCTTCGCACACAGGTAAGGAAGCTGAAACAGGCATATATGAAAATATTTGTCTCCGCGCTTCTGCTTTCCTTTTCAACTTTCTGGTACATTGAAAGCTTTATAAACGTTAACGACCTGATCCTGATACCGTTTTTCATAGTTTACTTCATAGCTGTATACCTGTTCTCTTACAAATACAAAATTCCTGTCAAGAGCCAATGATAAATGTACAAAATGGTTTTTGTATAAAGCAAAGGACAATATCTAAAATTTATGACTTATTTTGTTTTACCGTTCATTTGTTTAAAAATTTTTGATGAGTTGTTGCCTTTGATAAAAGTTTTTTGAAAATTACGACCGATTAAAGCTCAAGCTTTTAAGCTCAGAAAAAATTTATATTGAGAGCGCCAAAAGGAAAAAGCGTGATACAGCCCATATTATATTTTCTCATCCTGATCGTAGTAAGCGCTCTATCAGGAATCCTCGGCGCTCTGGTTGGGCTTGGGGGAGGAACTTTTCTTGTGCCGATATACACTTTATACTTAAGGATACCGATAGCATACGCGACTGGCGCAAGCCTGATCTCAACAATAGCGACTTCAAGCGGTGCTGGAAGCGCTTACATAAAAGATAAAATAACAAACGTGAAGCTCGGGATGGGGCTCGAAATTGCAACAACAGGAGGTTCTATAGTTGGCGCGCTCACTGTTGCCTTTATGTATTCTCATCACTTAGAGTATATAATATACATAGTGTTTGGCCTGGTTCTCCTTTCTCAGGTGTACATACAGCTCACGAGGAGCAAGTACGAGCTCCCAAAAGAGATGAAGCCCGACTGGAGCACCAAGCTTTTCAAGCTTTACGGGAGCTATTATGACGTCGTGTTAGGAAAAGAAGTCAACTACTATGGAGTAAGGTGGTGGCTGGGAGAAATAATAATGTTCTTTGCCGGTTTCATTTCCGGGCTTCTGGGGATAGGTTCTGGAGCATTAAAGGTACTCGGAATGGACTGGGCGATGAACCTTCCAATGAAAGTTTCCACAACTACAAGCAACTTCATGATAGGCGTCACAGCCGCTACTGGAAGCTCAATATACTGGATATACGGCTATATACAGCCTTTCATAGCCGCAGGAACGGCAATAGGAGTGCTGCTGGGAGCATATATAGGGACGAAGATACTTGTAAGGATAACGAACAGAAGCATCAGGTACATCTTCTCTGTCATACTCGTAATTTTAGGCGTCCAGATGGTTATGAGGGGGTTAGGATATGGATTTTAACGATGTAATAGCTTACACCCTTAGAGCTGGAGTTCTCATAAGCGCTGCATTGCTGATACTGGGGTTTGTACTGCTTACCTTTAAGGGGAAAGCCGGATATTATTCTATAAACGAAATAGCTTCCACCGCATCGATGATTAACAGCTCCTACTTCAACGCGAACACGATAATAACGGGCACGATGACCCTGAACCCGGTAGCGATAATATTCCTCGGGCTGGTAATCCTCATAGCTACACCTGTGCTCAGGGTTGCCCTTGGTTTAGCACAGTTCATAAAAGAGAAAGATTATATTTACTCGATAATAACCGCTATAGTTCTGTTCAACCTTATATTCGCCATCTTTATACTGCCAAGCCTGATACGTACTTAAAATCAATATACTGATTCTGTGATGTCATACAGAACTACAGGAGCCTGCAGATCTTTCTGGTTAACCTCAAGGTACTCTTCTCTGATTTTTTGTTTCATTTCACGAAACTGTTTCAGCTTTTCCTGAGCTCTTAGCCTTCCGAGCCTTTCTGAGGTATTCCAGTAAGGCAGATCGCGGTATTCGTGTAAAGGCGAAACGTATATTATGTCTTTCCTGTCGAGCTCTATCCTGCTTACGAACTCTGAAGATTTCTTTACGTGCTCTTCCCAGTATTCTTTACCTCCTGCTCCGGCAAGAAATATCAGCCCCACGTTCATTCCTGAATTTTTAAACGAATTTATAAATTCAACAGCTTCATCTATCTTCATAGGCTTGTTAAGCAGCTTCAGGACTTTTTCGCTGCCGCTTTCTACTCCAAAGTAAACCCTTTCAACTCCAAGCTTTTTAATCGTTTCAAGATCACGGTTCCTGAGCTTTTCAGGAGTTAAGAAAGCATCAACAAAAGAATAAATCGGCAAATTGAAAACATTATTTATTATTTTCAAATACTTGAGAAGCCGTTCATGATCTATCAAAAGGGCGTTTGCATCGCCTATGAACACGCTTCTCCTTGATGGCAGAGAAGGACCAAAATAATCTATCAGCCCTTTTATCATTTCTATCAGCTCTTTTTCTTCTACAACGCTGTACCGCTGATCTCTGTAAAGATGGCAAAAAGTGCACCTGTTCCACGCGCAACCAACTGTTATCTGGATATAAACAGGAAAATACTGATCAGGCGGCACTATGGGCACAGGACTTTTATATATTTTGAATAACCGCTCGGAATCTTTTAACAGAAAATCCCAGCCAAGATCATCGATGTTTGGGATAAAAAACGAAAGGTCAGCCTTGAATTCCCTTAAAAAATCGTAAGCTTCAAGCGCAACTAGCTTTGCGTCTCTTTCGTTCAGCAAAGCTACATTCCTCTCTCCATCTCTGTAACCAACTTTAAGAAACTGGTTGAAAAGAGACCTTCTGAAAGTTTCTCTGCCGTTGCTGTAGATAAGGAGCCTCCCCGACCTGTCAACTACAAGAACCCTTTCCCCGTCAGTTACGCTGGCTATGCCTTTTTCGATCTTGATCATCGTCTGCGCTGAAGATTTACTGCTGCCTTTGTTTAAAACGTTTTATGGCTTTTTGCTGAAAATATTATTAAACCTAGATCGCCTCAAATATGCTGTTGCAGGTCTACTTGCAGGTCCTGGCATTTGCTGCTTTTGTAACAGGATGCTTTTTTCTATCTTACGGCATAGATATATCTTTTGAAGATCAGGAGATAACCCACTTTATCTACCTTCTTTTCCCTTTTATTACAACGTTTCCTGAGCTCACGGTTTTTGTTTACGGCTTATTTTCTGGAAGGGCGGGGACAGAAGTGGCAACTGGGGCAGTCCTTGGAGAACCCTTCATAGTTATGACTGCTGGGCTCTTTGCTTACAAGCTTTGGATAAAAAGGCCCTTAAAGACGGACAGCGGTTCAAACGCTTCGCTCATAACTTTTGTTCTTACATCAGCTCTGTTTTTCATATCGTACTACGTCTTTAGGTACGCTTCAGCTTTAATGATAGTTCTGTTCATAGCTTACATGTACGTAACGCAGAAAGCTTTCAAGAAAGAAAAATGCCAGAGCATAAGAAAAAAACCGCTGGCCTATACAGCTGCTGGCCTGGTTCTCCTTTCCATAACAGGTAAGTATGTTGTCGATTCAACAGTGTATCTGGCTCAGCTTTTAAACGCACAGCCTTCGCTTATATCTTTTCTCATCATACCTTTGATAAGCAGCGCCCCAGAAATTGCCGCGCCCTTCGTTTTTTCGAAGAGAAAAGAAAAAGAACAGATAGCGTCCCTTATAGCGGAGCTACCGCTTACAATGAGCATCTACCCGGGATTGCTCATGCTTTTAGGAAGCCTGAGCGTGCCTTTCCCGATATTGCTTGGAATAGCAATAACTGTTTTGCAGTCCTTTATTATTATGTTCGAGGAAAAGGCAGGAAAGAACTTAACTCTTTTTTCTTCAATTTTATTTCTGGTTTTATTTATAATTGCTTTAAAACTATAGCTTTAGGCTTACAGGATCAGGAGCCAGCCCTCTTCATAGCTTTCGCTCAAAGCGGGTTCGTACTCATCATCAAAGTTAAAAAGGAATTTGAAGATTAAAGCTTTACTTTTCTTTGATAACTGGGACTTCGATCTTTAACCTCGTTGTAAGCTCGTTAAGTATTTCATCTAAAACAGACTTATAGCTGACGTTCCCGCTCTCTATCAGGTCCATCTTAGCTTCAAGCTTTGAAGTTATGTCATCGTTAACGAGGTCGCCAAAGTTATCTCTTAGAAAGCTGTAAGCAGCGATTCCAAGCTTTGTTGGAACTATCTTCTTCCTTTCACCGCTCAGTATTGCATAGCGCCTTATAAGAATGGTCTGTATTATCGTCGAATAGGTGCTGGGCCTGCCGATCCCCTTTCTTTTCATCTCATCTACCAGATCCCCTTCAGAGTAAAGCTCTATGCGTCTGAACTCATAAAAGTTCTCTACCTTTACAATAGCTTCGCTCACAGTAACCAGCTTGTGCAGCTCTCTGTATGGAGAGAGAACCCTTGCAAATCCATCAAAAACATATTCGAGCGGTATTTCTAGAGGGTTAGGGTCCACGGTTATACTTGCGCCATCTTTTTCAGCGCTCAAAGACAGTATCTGCTTTTTAACTGTGGCTGGGGGCATCTGGCTCGCTATAAACCTTCTGAATATTATGTCGTAAACGGCATAGTGCCTCCAGCTTATGGCTATAGGCGTGTAGATCAAACCCTGCTGCAGGTAGTTCTTGAGATCCTGCGATGAAAGGGGTTTCGTGGGCCTGATCGCTTCATGTGCCCCACCTTCCCCCCATTTTCTCGGGTAAAAGTACTGCTTTTCGTCCAGACCCAGTATCTGAGTTATATAATTTTTGGCTACCGCAATACCTGCTTCTGAGACTCTGGTGCTGTCTGTTCTGGGGTAAGTTATGAACCCGGCTTCAAAAAGATCCTGGAGGGTTCCTGAAATCTCGCTCGTAGAGAGCTTGAGTATGTTGGCCGCATCCCTGAGTATTTCGCTCATCGTATAAGGCGGAGGCGGGTTGATCTTTTCCTCGGTAATTTTTGAGTCTTTTATTCTCAGCTTAACTTCATCGCCTATTGCAAGCTTGGCCTGCTCAGCGTAAAACCTTATTGGCAGACCGTTTAAATGGGCAGAGTAAGCCCTCACGAGGTTCTTTTTATCGTTGTACTGCCTGTACCTTTCTATTATCCAGCCAAGAACAGGGGTCTGAACCCTTCCTGCGCTCAGGTTTCTGTTCGGCCTGTCGCACCCTATGCCGTAACTCTTTTCACAGTAAGATCTCCAGAACTCGTTCTGCAACCTTGCTGAAAGCTCAAAACCCAGCCATCTGTCGTCAAGCCGCCTAACTACCTGAGCCTTTACAAGGTTCTCGTTAATGTTCCTGGATTCGCTTATTGCTTTCAGCAGCGCTGGCTTTGTGACTTCGTGAAACTCGACCCTCTTTATGTTTGAATTAAAAGGCCTCAGGATGCTGTTCATGTCCCATGATATCTTCTCCCCTTCGGTATCTGGGTCTGTGCCTATAAGGACTGTATCGACAGCAAAAGCAAGCTTTTCGAGAGCGCTTATCATGCTCGTCTTGTCCCTCACTATTTTTGCTCCGCAGATCGGGCATGTGTTTCCTGCGGTTGTAACCTGATGACCGTTTTCGCACTCTTTTATGCCGGCGTAGTGCGGTACGTACTCTCTTTCAGAATTTTCCCTTATTTCAACCCCATGGTAACCCACTTTATCGAGAGTGAGGTCCATGACGTGCCCTGCTGTGTAAGCAATGTTCAGCAGGTTCCCGCTGACAACGGTTTCAAAAACTACAATCCCTTCCCTTATCGTTATGGCAGGCCTTGAGAAAAAGTTGGCTATAGTCTTTGCCTTGTGAGGAGATTCCACTATCATGAGGGTTGAGGAGAACTTTGAGGTCTCTTCAGAAGCTACTGCTTGTTCTTCAACAATTACTTCGCTCCTGTCCATGTCTATACGTTTCAGTACCTTTTTTATGTCAACCTCGTCGGGCCTTTTCCATTCAATTCCAAAAGTGATTGAGGATATCTTCTTGAAAAGCTGAAACAGATTCTGATCGTCAACGTAAAGAAGGCTTAATCCAAGGGTGTTCCCCCAAGATCTCATCCTTGATGTCCTTCCGCTGGCCTGTATGTAAGTTATTATATCTGGGACGTAGATGCTTCCGTTCTTTACAACTGCACCGATAGTAGACCCGAGCTTTTCAAGGAAGTTCTTATCCTTCAGAGCTTCGTTTACAACGTTGTAAGCTGAAAGTATGTACTGATCTTCTATTTCTCCCTCTTTTATATTC
The DNA here is from genome assembly GCA_030756715.1 of Conexivisphaerales archaeon. Taxonomy (GTDB): domain Archaea; phylum Thermoproteota; class Nitrososphaeria; order Conexivisphaerales; family UBA164; genus CAYFFZ01. Next base: position 37,262 of record JAVBJD010000004.1, on the reverse strand, counting down.
TTTGCGAGCATCTGAAGCGCTGCGGGGCTCAGCCTTGTTATCTTCCTCCTTATTATCGATGCCAGCCTGTTTATATCTGGTTTGTTTACGTAAAGGGCGTAAGATGTAAGTATACGGGTCATCAGAACGGGATGCATCCTTTCGCCTATAGTGAACTTGAACCTTGGAATCCCTATGAATATTGCGTACCTTATCTTTTCCGGAATGTCTATTCCCCTTACAAGAGTCCCGTAGTGGGTTGCTACGCCTATAAGTATTGAGTAATTGCCCTTCTTGAACTCTTCAAGAACCTTTACGTTTTTACCGCTCACGACAGCGCTCTTGATGCCCATTTCGTTCAGCTTTGAACTGAGCTCTTCTGCATAATCGCTTCCAAGATCGGGGGTTACAAAGATAAGACCCCCTTCGCCCAGTTCGCTTATCCTCTTCTTAAGAGATTGAAGGAGGTCCTGAGGCATGTCCTCGTAAAGGTCTATCACGTTTCTGGGGTAAGAGCCAGGCGAGCCAGGTCTGAAACCCATGAGGACGAGAAAAAGAGGGCTTGAGCGCGTTATCGTGCCTGAGGAGAATATCATGTTCCTCTTGATCACTTTTTTTCTTATTTCAAAGAGCTTCTGAAGGTCAACCCTTTTTTCAGCAAACATCGCGTTCTTAGCTTTGTCTATCTCTTCTTCGCTGAAACCAGCTAACCTCAGGACCAGCCTTATGCTCTTGTTTGACTTTAAGGCAGCGTCAACGTCGTCTACAAAGACGAACTTAAAGTCAGATGATTCTACATCTTCATAGTGCATAAACAGGTATTTTGAGGTAACAACTGCTATGTCTGCTTCGCTTATTTTTATGTCCTTAGTGCTGTATGTGAATACCCTGGGGTTTATACCTAGCTTTTTGCCGTACTCGAGAATCCTCTGAACAGACTGAGAAGCAAGGGTCCTTGTAGGGACCACTATGAGGGATTTTTTCTTCTTCTTTAACATGTAAAGAGATACCACTATGCCAAAGGTTGTCTTACCTGCTCCCGGAGGCGACGTAATTGCAAAATTTTCGTTCCTGAGCAGCCTTATCGTCCAGAGCCTCTGCGCCCCGGATATCTTTGAGCCAACAGCCTTACGAAAAAATTCAGAAAAATCCCTTAAACCTCTGATAACGTCATAATCTTCCTTTAAGAACTTCAGGGTGCCCAATCTTTTCATTTCTTCGAGCATTTCTTCGTATGTATAGTCCTTTTCCTGAGGAAGGCATCTTGAGCAAACGAGTCCTTTCTTTAACCTTTCAACATCTATTGGGCCCCCACAGTTAGGACATGACGCGTCAAAGACGGCTTTGAGCTCTTCTGATTTCACACATAATTTACATGAACCTCAAGTTATAAACTTTTAAAAACCATCAATAAAGTAGCCTTGAATGGAGAACAGAAAAAGCTTCTTCCAAAGTTGTCTTTTTACCTGAGTTTACAGCCTTTTGCATCTCGTTTGCAACCTCTAATGCCTTAAGCGCTACCTTAACTCCCAGCAGCTCATCATCTTCGCTGACCTTGAACTCGACCTGCTTTTCTTCCCCATAATACGGGGAAACTATCAAAAGGATGCTGCCGAAACCTATCCTTATGCCTTTGCTCCTTAGCCTTCTTGAATAGAACTCGCTCAGCAGAGCCATAACGGAAGATTCCATAGACGTTGATACCGCTCCCATGTCTTCATAAGACTTGGCTTTGGCTTCTATAACCCAGGGCTGAGAAGATCTCCTTTCTGGGTCTTCATCAGCATAAAGCGTGTCCTTCGTTATTCCAGGACCAAACCAGAACTTTTTTTCAAGCTTCAGCTTCCCAACAGCTTCAGCTATAGTAAGCAAAGTAAGAGTGTCGGACCTTGCAGGCCATTCAAGAGGTGCAATTTTACCGGATGCCCCTTCGTTTCTGACTATCCCGGTTTCTGCTACGAATTCTCCAGGCTTAACGAAGCTTGCCCAGCTTCCAGCCGTGCCTACCCTAATGCTGTACACTCTTTTTGATAGATTGTAATCAACGTTTGCAAGATACTCAGTAAAAACTATTTCAGCAGAACCTGGCCCCATACCCGTGCAGAAAATAGTTACCGGGAGTTCTCCATATTTACCGTTGTAAACGTAGAGCCCCCTGTTTTTGCTTACAAGCTCTGCGTTCTTTAAAAGAGACGCTGAACTTTCAACTCTTTCAGGGCTTCCCGCGTTTATCGAAAATGGGCTTAGAGTTCCCTCCTTTGCTTTTATGTGGTAGGACCTGCCAGAGCTGTCCCTAAACGTCCCTTCAAACAAGCTCATGCAAATGTTAACGCTTTCCCTAGGTAATATTTTTTGCTGAACAAAAAAGCATGACGTTAAATCAATTCAACTTTCTGGGCAGCATAAAAAAGTTTTATTAAAAGGCAAAACGCATAAAATGCGATGGCGTCTGATTCGCTTAAAGATAAAGTTTCTGGATCGTTTGATTTTTCAACGTCTTTCACGAGCTATTACGCCTCAAATGGTTTTAAGGTATACAGGCGTTCTGATAATCAGTTCGTAGTTGATTCGCAGGAAGGAAGAGAGATAGCGTGCTATCCGCAGATTTTGGGAGAAAAGTTCGAATTGTTAAACTACAAACTCGCTAAAAGGTTTGTTGATTTCCTCGAAAGGGAGTCTCTTTTTTCTGAAAAGATATTGATGCAACACGTGCTGAGGGCTTCTCTTGGGTACAAGGTCTACGACGCTTTAAGAGAGAAGGGGGTAAGCTTCATAAACTCGTGGTCAAGGCCTCTTTATAAATACGTGTCGTTCAGGAAACACGTCCAGAGGGAGCTTACTATGACTTACGATGAGCCGCAACGGCTGCCCCCTGGAGAATACGTGGTTTTAAAGCCCGATACAGAAGCTACTGGCAATACTTCTCTTTTTGTTCTTGACAACCTTTTTAAAAAGTGCGCTCTGAGCGGGTGCAGAGTTAAGAAGGTTGTTTTTTACGGGTTCATTTCTGACAAAGCCATAAAAGTCCTGGAAGACTATCTGCACAAAAACCAGGTTGAAGGGGTCTATTATGCTATTGAAAACATAACGCCGCTGGCCGAAAACGGTTACGACATGCCACTTTATGGCTTGGATGAATCGCGCTACGAGAAAGATGGATCTAAGGTAAAACTTTCAGCATCTGTCCCAGAAGAAGTTTTAGACAAAATGCTCGAGTGCTATTATCCCGGTATGGATCAGCCGGGAGACTGGTCTGAAAGACAGGTTAGGCTTTTTGACGGCAAAGAATGGAAAGAAGTTGACCCAAAGGTGCACGCCCAGAGGAGCTTAACGGTCCTTGAAAAGCTGAGGGAAATAAGCAAGGGGGAGGTCTGGTACGATCAGATTCACGAGAATGTTTACAATAAAATAAAAGGAGATCTTTTAAAAATTTTAGGTATGGCTTAGAATCAGTATCGCTATCACTATGCCGTAGATAGCTACTGCTTCTCCCAGCGCTACCATGATAAGCGAGAAAGACCTGACTTCAGGCCTTTCCGGGTGTTCAGCAACAGCTGCAGTCGCAGCCGCGCCTGCTCCTCCGATTGCTATTCCTGCGCCAAGAGCGGCTAAGCCGAAAGCTATACCTGCGCCAACTGTGTTGCCCAGAGTGCTGAGCGATTGATAGATCATTAATATAAATGGCAGTATCAATTCTCCTGTCATCAATTATTTCTCACCCGCGGTTTTAAGCTTTTTTATGTATTCATCCTTTAACTTTTCGTATTCGTCTTCCAGGTTTTTGCTGTATTCCTGGTGCTTCTTTTTTACCTGCTCTTTAGCTTCATCGAACGCTTCCAACAGCCTTCACCAATTTATCCCTTACCTTCTTTATCCTATTAAGCTCTTCCCTGTCCCTTTCTTCAAGCGTTATCGATATAGATGTTATCTTCTGTTCAGTCTCTGGTATTACCACCTTCTCGAGCGCGTTGATCAGCTTGTCAGTGTCCCTCAGGTCCTTTATCAGCTTTAGAATAAAAGACTTCAACCAGGCTGCATCGATGAGGTAATTTATGAGTTTGTCCCCGTCTTGGAAGAAGCTGTACTGTGCCATGGTTGTAGGCGTAACAGCTCTTTTAGAAACGATAGCCGGTATCCAGTAATGAACGTCCATGTATCTGTCCCTTTTGAGATCGACTTCTAGACCACCTTCGAGAAATTTCGAAAGAGCCACAAGCTCTTCATAGCTCATGCCTGCAACAAGCACCGCATAATCCTCGTAGGCTGTTTTGAGCTCGTCCAGAAACCTGCCAAGGACCGAAGAGACCTGGGGGCCTACTTCTGAAACCTTCTGTAAGATGACGTCCTTTTTTGTCGAAAGTATCTTATCGACGTCCTTTGTAGCCTGAAGCTCTCTCTTCTGCCTTAAAAGCTCGGATTTAGATACTACGTTTCTGAACGACACTCAGGTACACCTTCTTGCTCTTTTCGCTTATGTTAGTCCACGCGCTTTCAGGCAGTATGGAGAGGACATCCCACGCAAGGTTGAGCGTTGTGTCTATGTCTCTGTTTTCGTATGGATCCTGTTTCATAAATTTATTCTCAAAAGCATCGGCAAACTGCAGGTACTTCTTAGAAGATTCTGGTATGCCTTCTTCTCCGACTATCTCCGCAAGCGACCTGACGTCCATGGCTTTTGAATAAGAATTGTACAGCTGATCGCTCAGCTCTTTGTGGTCTGCCCTTGTCTTTCCTTCACCGACGCCGTCTTTCATCAGCCTGCTCAGGCTCATAAGAACGTTAACAGGGGGGTAAACGCCTTTATGGTAAAGATCTTTGCTCAGGACTATCTGCCCTTCAGTTATGTATGCCGTAAGGTCCGGTATAGGATGCGTGATGTCGTCAGCCGGCATAGAGAGAATCGGAAGCTGGGTCAGGCTCCCTTTTCTTCCCGTGATCCTCCCCGACCTTTCAAAAATTGTCGCTAGGTCAGTATAAAGATATCCGGGATAGCCCCTTCTGCTAGGCACTTCTTCTCTCATCATGCTTATCTCCCTGAGAGCTTCGCCGTAGTTTGTCATATCTGTAAGTATGGCCAGAACGTGGTAGCCTTCTTCAAAAGCCAGATATTCAGCTGCAGTGAGCGCAACCCTCGGAGTTACTATCCTTTCAACAGCTGGGTCTTCAGCTAAATTGAGGAACAGTACGCTCCTCTTTAAAGCCCCTGATTCCTCGAGCTCTCTCCTGAAGAACATAGCAGTATCGGCTGGAACCCCTATTGCGGCAAAAACTACAGCGAACTCTTCGCCCTTAGCTATCGTCGCCTGTCTTGCTATCTGAGCTGCAAGCATGTCGTGAGGCAGGCCTGAACCTGAAAATATTGGCAGCTTCTGTCCCCTTACCATGCTCAGCATTCCATCAATCACCGAAACACCGGTCTGTATGAATTCATCGGGGTACTCTCTCTTATATGGGTTCAGTATCTTGCCGTTTATGTCCAGCTCTTCAACTCCGACCGGTTCGGGCATCCCGTCTATGGGCCTCCCGAGGCCGTCAAATATCCTTCCAAGGAGTTCGTTCGAAACGGGCAGCTCCAGGGGCCTTCCAAGGAACCTCACCTTTACGTCGCGCGGTGATAGTCCCTGCGTCCCTTCAAAAACTTCAACAACCGCTATGTCTTCGCTCACCTGCAACGACCTTCCAAGCCTCTTTTCGCCGTTTTCCAGCTCAATCTCAACAAGTTCTTCATAGCCCAGCTTTCCGTTTGTCCTTATAACCATGAGCGAGCCCCTTATGCTCTGGACGCTGCTGAAAGTTATGCTACCGCTCAAAACTCCATCACCTTCTTCATCAAAGCCTCGAAGTCCTCCTTACTCTTTACGTTAAACCTAGCCCTTATAACTTCAAGGTAAAGCGGGCTTGACCTGATTTCTTCGACCGTGGCTCCTCCCTTCAGCTTTTCTTTTGCTCTTTCATAGAACGTCAGTATAAGCTTGAGGAGATAATACTGTATTAGAGGAGGCGTGTACCTGTCAACTTCATGGTAAGCGCTCTGTTTTAAGAAGCCCTCCCTTAGCATGTTAGCTGCTTCAAGTAAAAGCTTTTCATCTTCTGGGAGGACTTCAGGACCTAGAAGCCTGACGATGTTCCTCAGGCTTTCCTCTTTGAACAGTATGTCAAGTGCCTGCCTTCTCATGGTTTCGAACTCTTTTGATACATTAAAGCCCCACCAGTCAGAAAGCGGTTCAACATAAGATGAGTAGCTGGAAATCCAGTTCACAGCCGGGTAGTGCCTTGAATATGCCAGGTTAGGATCGAGCAGCCAGAAAGCCTTAACGTACCTTAGCGTATGAGTTGTTACGGGTTCTGTAAAGTCTCCTCCCGGAGGCGAAACAGCACCTATTATCGACACGCTTCCGTAATCTCCTGAGAGAGTTTCCACATAACCCGCCCTTTCATAGAAAGACGCTATCCTGGAAGCCAAATAAGATGGATAGCCTTCTTCAGCTGGTATTTCTTCCAGCCTTCCGCTGATCTCCCTTAAAGCCTCAGCCCACCTGCTGGTTGAGTCGGCCAGCATTAGAGAATCGTATCCCATATCCCTGTAATATTCCGCCAACGTTATTCCCACATAAACGCTAGCTTCTCTTGCCGCAACAGGCATGTTGCTTGTGTTCGCTATCATTATGGATTTCTGCATGATCGGTTTGCCGCTTATAGGGTCGTTAAGCTTGGGAAACGTCTTTAACAGCTCTACCATCTCGTTCCCCCTTTCACCGCATCCAACGTAAACAACAACCCTTGAGTTTGCCCAAGATGCCATCTGGTGCAGAAGAACTGTTTTCCCAGTACCGAAACCTCCAGGGACAGCTGCGGAACCACCTTTTGCAAGAGGGAAAAACGCGTCTATAACCCTTTGCCCTGTTATAAGGGGTTCAGAAGCCACCAGCCTTCTCTTTATAGGCCTTGGCACTCTGACTGACCACTTTTGAAGCATAGATATGCTTTGCTTTTCCCCGTTCTGAACTTCTGCAACAGAATCGTTTACCTTGTATTCTCCTTCTGGAGCCACATAAGTAAGATTTCCCTTTACGCCAGGAGGAACCATAATATAATGCCTGATGAGCTCCGTTTCCTCCACATAACCTATTTTTTCTCCGCCTTCAACCTTAACCCCGGGTTTTATTACCGGGAAGAAATGCCATGCTTTATTAACATCAACGGCTTCAGCAGTATAGCCCCTGAATATACTATAACCTTCAATTGTGCTCAAAGGTCTCTGCAGACCATCGTAGATATTCCCGACTATTCCTGGAGCAAGCGTAACTGAAAGAGGAGATCCAAGGCCTTCAACTGGTTCTCCAGGTTTTAGCCCTGTCGTGAACTCGTATACCTGAACGTAAGCGCTGTCACCTTCAACCCGTACAACTTCCCCGACAAGTCCAAGCTCCCCGACCCTGACCATCTCGTTCATCTGAATCCCTGATACGTTTGAAGCCTTTACTACAGTACCCTTTACTTCTGTTATCTTACCCTTTACTTTCAATCTCGCTCACCTTATTTAGCACAACCCTCTTTAATTCTCTTTTGATATCGTTAAGCATTCTTTCCAGGTCATAAGTTATGTTTTCTTCGCCTTTTTTAAACACAAAACCCCTGTCAAAATCTGCTGCTCCGCTTATCTTTACCTTGTATTTCTTTGCGATCTTCTTGAGGTTATCCTGATCTAGCTTTCCAGCGTAGACTTCAAAACCTTCCCCAGCGTTTTTCAAGCCGTTAGAAAACAGCTTTTCAAGGATCATTGTATATTTGTCGCTTTCCAGAAATTCCTTATAAGCTTCAGAAATAAGCTTCTCTAAGAGTTCGTCCTCTTTTACGCTCAGAACCCTTTTGCCTTCGAGTTCCTGCTGGGAAGTCCTGACAAGCCTCTCTTTTTCAGCCGTCTTTTTTGCATCGTTGATTATTTTTTCTCCTTCGCTTATTGCAGCATTTTTCTCTTGGTCAATTATCTTTAAAGATTCATCAAGGGCTTTGTTGAGCGTTTCCAGAGCTGCGTTTTTTTCCCTTTCAATAACAGAATTTATGCTCTCCATTTCAGAAGACCTTCATAACCCTCTTAACTTCACTTTCAACGCTTGCAGCTGTCTCATAAACTTTGTACGGCGGGTCCAGAACAAGTATGGGGGGTTCAACCCTCATAGAAAGTTCGTTGATTTCGTTTTCTATACCTTTAACAACCGACCTGTCAATAACTATCAAACCGTAGCTAGAAGCGCTTGACTTTATTCGATTAAAAACTTCGTTTTTGTCTTCGCTCTCAACGCCTACAAAACCAAGTAGTCTAAAGAATGTAACGAACTTTTCAGAACCAATAGCTAAAACTTTCAATCCTTAAGTTTATATTAGTCACACACTCTTTTTATTTTTTACTGATAAACAATAATAAAATATATTTAAATCACAATCAAAAAATGTTAAAATTGTACTGTTCATAATCAAAATTTTTTATAATTTTTCGTTTTTTAAAACCGCGAGCTGTTATGATCTTATCCGACTTAATTGTACATTTAAAACAAAATTATCATAATATATTATATTATGTACACTGTCTGAGGTTTAAAAGTATACGCGTATCCTGAACATAATATCCAAAAGTTTTAAAAACGGTTTGACAATCAAAACCTATGAAACCGCTAAAACGGGGAATGGTTATTGTTTACCACGGTAACGGTAAAGGAAAAACAACGGCTGCAATAGGGATGCTCGTCAGAGCGCTGGGACACGGTTATAAAGTTGCTTATGTGCAATTTTTGAAAAGCTCTGTAAGCGGCGAGACAAAGTTTTTGTCCAGGACTTCAGGTGTCCTCTTTTATTCAGGAGGGCTTGGTTTCGTCGGTATAATGGGCGACAAAAAGTCTCTGGACGAGCACAGGAAAAAAGCTCTTGAAACGCTTGAATTTGCAAGGAAAATCCTGAAAGAAGATTACTATATTGTTGTACTTGATGAGATAAACTGCGCTCTAGGCTTGGGTCTGCTTAACTTGGATGATGTTATCGATGTTATACGATCAAGAAAAGAAAACGTTAACGTAGTTCTTACCGGATGCACCGCGCCGGAAAAGCTTATTGAGATTGCTGATATAGTAACCGAGATGGTAAAAGTTAAGCACATATACGACCAAGGCTACCTAGCTAAAATAGGCGTAGATTTTTGAGAGCGCTTGGACATCTTTTTAAATCATAATTGGCATAATAGGAAAGCTCAGGGCCTGAGCATGTTCAGAACGTAAATTCCGCTGTAATTACCATAAGATGATGCATTTATGCTTCCCTTTACTTTTTTGCTTAAAGCTATGAACGGCCCGTCTTCCCATTTAACTGCTTCAAATTCTCTGTATAAAGGCTCAGCTTTTTCGCATTCTTTCCTTAAAGCTTTTTCGTCACATAGATCGACAAGGCTTTCGGTAGCACCGAAAGATTTTCTGTACGTTTTAGTTAAGTCATCAAAAGACTTCTTGTTGTTGGAAAACACAATTGTACGTTCATCAACCTTTCCTGCAACACACGCAGGTGAATACATGTAAACTGATTCACCAAGAGCCTTCTTTTCAGATGAAAAAGTAAGATCGACCAGCGAGTAGCTCTTGAGTTCAAAAACTGATTTTGCCCTGGTCCCGAACCTGTTTGGGTACTGAGCAAAGGCCGGCAGTTTGTTGACGTTGCCATCTTTTATCCTGTAGGGCCTGATGAGCATTGACCATGCAATATTCTCCCACGACCTGCCAACGGGATCTAAAAGTTCTATTCTTTTATTCTTCAAAGAAAGCAACCATGCAATAAATACCTGCTTCCTGCTCCCCATTACAGTTATGTAATCGGCACTGTGCAAAGCCTTAAGATCTTCCACGCTTAAAGGCTTTAGTTCGGCTTTTAACTTTATAATTTCATTTTCTGAATCCTGATAACTGCCTAAGGACCAGCCCTGAACCTTCAGAGAATCCAGCAAAAAAGTGTTCAGCAAGCTTTCTTCTGATTTGTTCGGTTTTAATTTTTCAAATATCTCTGACTCTCTGCTGTAGTCTTCTACTTTAAAACCTTCGGTTTTCTTTATTTCCCCTATCTTTTTAACCAGGATTCTCCTTTTTTTGAGCAATTTTATTGCTCTGTATAAAATTTCAAAGGCCTCTTCTCTTTTTTCAGAAAGTTCTTTATCTTTCACTTATAAACCCTCCTCTGAGGGCCATATCAGCTAGTACAAAGTATGTTAAAGCTTCTGCGATCGGAACTGCCCTTGGCACGACGCATGCGTCGTGAAGCCCTTTAAGCTGCAATGTTCCTTCTTTCATTTCTTTCACGTTTACAGTTCTTTGAGGCCTGTATATAGATGAAACGGGCTTAAAAGCTATCGTGGCTATCAGAGGCTGGCCGTTTGTCATACCTCCAAGAATGCCTCCTGCGTTGTTTGTAAGAGTGGTTATTTCTCCGTTTTTTATAGTGTATGCATCGTTGTTCTGCGAACCCCTGAGCTTTGAAGCGGCGAAGCCAGCGCCTATTTCAACCCCTTTTACGGCGGGTATTGAAAAATAGGCCTTTGCGAGCTCTGAATCTATTGAAGAAAATACTGGCTGTCCCAGCCCGACAGGAAGCTTCCCCGTCATTATCCTTACAGTTCCACCCAAGCTATCCCCATCCTTCTTTGCCTTGAGTATTTCTTCTTTCATCAAAGTGTCATGTTCTGAAGATGGACACCTTGTCTCGTAGTCATACCTTTTTCTCGCTGTATCAAGCTCAAGATCTGGGCACTCCACTGGCCCTATGCTTTTTGTATACCCTATTACTTCTACGTTAAGGGGTTCAAGCATTTTTTCAGCTATAGCCCCAGCTATTACAAAGCCAACTGTTATCCTTGCGGAAAACCTGCCGCCGCCCCGAGGATCGTTGAACCCCTTGTATTTGATATAAGCCGGATAATCCGCATGGCCTGGTCTCACCCAGCCCTCTTCTGAAAATTCATAAAATTCGTCAACTGAACCTTTGTTCCTGACGATCGCTACAAAAGGAGCTCCAGTTGCCCTCCCCCTGTAAACGCCTGACAGTATCTCTACGGTATCTTCCTCTTTCCTTTTTGTGGAGGCAACAGAAGAGTTTGGCTTCCTCCTGGCTAACCATTCGTTTATCCTTTTTTCTTCTATTACGGTTCCAGAGGGTATGCCTTCGATAAGCACCCCAACAGCTTCTCCATGGCTCTCTCCAAAGCTTACCATGACGAGCGACCTGCCAAAAGAGTTATCGCTCAAAAATCTTCACCTCAAAACCGTTTTTCTCCATTTCTTCAAAAAACGTCGGGTATGATTTCTTTACCGTCTCGTAGCCATCTATCGTGCAGCTTATGCCCAGCGCAGCACATAAAACGGAAAGCGCCATGACAACCCTGTGATCTTTCCAGCCTTTTAACGATACGCCTTTGTTTACTGTGCCCGAGGGGCTTATAGTTATTTCGTCTTGCCCTAAGTCTACCTTACATCCGAGTTTTGAGAGCTCAGAACCCATGGAGAGCAGCCTGTTGCTCTCTTTAAACTTCACGTGTGAAATCCCGTATATCTCCACAGGAACTCTGCAACCAAGCACGGATAGTGGCGGTAAGAGGTCCGGCGCGTTCCTCAGGTCTATCTTTAGAGGCTTATCGGGAACATTGCCGTAAACGCGCATTCCGTTACCGTCAAAGGAGTATTTTATTTCCATGGCTTCAAGAACGTTTACTAGTTCTTCAAGGTCTGCTTGAATCGGTTCCCTTTTAAGCTCAGCAATCTCTATCTGCCTTTCAGCAAGCATCGCCAAAACTATGAAAAAAGATGCCGATGAAGCGTCCGGAGGCACTTTAAAGCTAACTGACCTGTAATCTGAAGGGCTGATAAAATAAGAGCTTTCTTCTTCATGAACTTCTACCCCAAACGCGTTCATTACGTATTCCGTCATCCTTACGTAGTATTCTGAAACTTTATTCTTCCAGTATATCCTTGTTTCTGCCTCATTTTTAGGCGAAACCAGCAGAAGAGCGCTTATGTACTGAGACGATTCCGAAGATTTTACTTCTGTACTTCCTCCTTTCATCCTTTTTCCCTTAACTATAACAGGCGGTCTGCCGTTTTCTCCCGCTGATATAGCATAACCCCCGAGCAGGTTTATCGCTTCTACAAGAGGGCCTATGGGCCTCTTGAGCAGGCTTGTATTGCCTGTGAGAACTGTATAACCATCTTCAGCCAGAGTCGAAAAGGCTGTCATAAACCTTAGCCCTGTTCCGGATGCCCCCATGCTCAGCACGTTTGATGGGGGTTTTGGACGCGCTCCGTGAACTGAATCGCCTCTTATTTTAATCCCCATCTTCCTGAGCGCCCTTATCATAAGTACGACGTCTTCCGGAAGGGGTTTGTTCATCACTACTCTGCTCTCCCCTTCAGCAAGCGAAGCAGCAATGAGAGCCCTTTGAGCATAGCTCTTGCTAGGAGGCAAACTGACCTTTAATTTTTCAGCGATTGAACCTTTAAGCTTAAACTTCATGAGCCATCACTCAAAACTTCTACGCTGTATTTTTCGTTAGCTGGTTCGGTAAAAATGTTTTTCATACCATTGAATCTATAATTTGAACCTTCGGAAATCGCAAAGTAAGCGGGCCCATTTCCTGAAATTCCCGCAATTAATCCAGCTTTTGCGGCGTTTACTATGGGATCTGCAGGATAGCCACTGGCTGATGCAACTATCAATGAGTTCAGCGTGGAAGCAAAATAGTAATCCCCCTTTTCCAGATGCTTAAGGACAACTTTGCCGAGTTCAGAAAACGAGCTCAATGCTTTCCAGTTAACTGCCTTTTTCGCTCCTTCCTTTAACCCTATAGTTATGAGCCAGTTCTGAGGGGCTTCATTTCTCTTTAATAAAGAACCTTTTATGTTATCAGATATGACTATGCCTCCATATACTGCGGCATAAGCGTCATCATAGGCTCCAGTGTAAGAGATTCCCATCTTTTTGCTAACTTTTGCGGAAACGCTTACAGCTATTTCCGGTTCTACGTGACCCTTTATCGCTTGAGCTCCTATGGCAATAGCCGCGGTGTAGGCGCTAGAACTCTTGAGCCCCATACCTACAGGTATCTTTGAAAATGTTGAAACAGAGTAACGGCCTTCTAACCCCGAAGCTTTGAATATTTCCCTTGCTATATCATCGCAGTCCCATTCCATGCTTTTCTTTATTTCAACTTCAAGCGGCAGCTTAACAGCCATGGCTGATCCAAACCCGCTTATCAGAGCGTTAAGAAAGCTTACGCCACCCCAGACCCTAACCCTTATTTTCATGAAGAGCTGACCTCATTTCTTTTCTGTCAACTTTTATCCCTTTCCAAATTTCGATAGAAAGCGCAGCCTGCTCTATAAGTATCTCTATTCCAGAAATGTAATCTTTGGCTAACTTTGAAAGAGAAGTTCCTTTAAGGTCATAAGCTAGATCTATAACAGTTCTGTAGTTTCCTTTTAAGTAAAATTCAATAAGCGCCTCGTCATTTGCGTACATTCCCATTGGAGTCGCGTTGACAAAAACGTCAGCGCTTTTTGGATCTTCTGTAACCTCTGCTTTAGCACCCCAGCCTTCGATCTTTGATTTCAGCGATAGCGCGTTTTCCTTTGTCCTGTTATAGATAAAAAAGCGATTGCACCCAAGCCTGAAAAGGGCATAAGCCGTTGCTCTGGCTCCTCCCCCTGCACCAAAGATCATCGCTGTTTGAACGTTTCTTCCATTCATCAGGTTCAATATGCTCAGGTAGTCAGTGTTGTAGCCAGTCGCTGTTCTTTGCTCAACTTTTACAGCGTTTACGGCGCCTATTCTCTCAGCGTCTTCAGACAAATGATCAAGGTATAAAATTATCGATTTTTTATGCGGTATTGTTACGTTAAAGCCTCTGGAAAGGACTTTAAGCCCCATCACGGTGGAAAAAAGCTCTTCCGGCTTTGTTTCAAATATAACATAATGGTCTCCGTACCTTTTTAAGACAGCGTTGTTTATCTTATAAGAAAGTGAATGGGATAAAGGGAAACCTATCAGACCGTAGAGGGCCAATTTTTCAAGAACTTTACAAATTCGTATGCTTCATATTCTTCGGGCATGCCTTCTACTACCCTTTCGTTCTTCAGGTGAGTGTACATGAGCGGGGCACCAAGGACCACGGAAAGGTACCTTGTAAACGTCCACCTATCGCCTGCTGAAAAAGCTATCAACTTGCCTTTTTCTACCGACGAGTAAAGAGAAAGAACCATAAGGGCATCCGTAATGCTGTCAGGGCTGTTTACAACCTTAAGGTATTTTGCTTTGTCCTTAAATTCGGAAACAAAGGACGCGAGCTCCTGCTGCGTTGGCTTCGTAAATACATAGTGAGCGGAAATGATGAGGTTGAGCCCGCTAACGTCTACGTTGTTAGAGATCCTCTTTAAGCTTTCAGCCTCTATGTCAAAGAGGTATGGGTGATAATCCTTCATTAGTTCGATGAGCTGCATGAGGTTTGCTATCTTGTAGTCTTTGCTCATGCCTCCTTCGTTTGGGCTCCTGTATGTGATTATGCACCTGTCCATTACAGAGCTAAAGTACGATGGCACGTCCTTTGGGTTAAGGCTCTTTATTGAATCAAGCCTCAGCTCGATCAGGCTTCTTTCATCAATTCTGCTGACTTTCTTGTACATTTCTTCTATTGTGTTTCCTAAAAGGGAAACAACTATGCTCACCATTTTAGATCAGCTCTCCTTGATCTCCTCTTCGACTTTCAGACCAAAATGCCTTCCTGTCGGCTCGCTTACCATGGCCAATATTTTATCACCCTCCTTTATTTCCGTTACTGCAATAGGCTTGCCGTTTTCTCCTACAAGAGAAACCGTTTCAGCGTATTGGAGTATGACGGTTCCAAAACGCCCTTCACTTTCAGCCATGATAAGAATCATGGGCCTCCTTTCCAGCTTGGACCTTCCCACGAATACTATTCTGGCGTTTCCGTTAAAATCTGAAACCAAAACTTTATCCCCGGATTTTATTTCTGAAAGGTATTTTGTTTTTTCTTCGTCAACGAGAATGTAACTGTGAACAGCACCCGCATTGACCCTGAAAGGCCTTGGAGACGTGAACTTTGAAGAATAAACCTCTGCGTGAACCAAAAAAAGGAAAGATGAAAATGAGCCAACGAACATCCCTTCACCGGGGTTAAGCATTTCAATCGTATCAACGCATACGCGTGATCCTTCGCCCACGAGCTTAATGCCCTTGACTACAGCCGTTTTTAAAACGATTTTTTTGCTGCCTATGTTAAGGGCTTCAACGTACGATAGAGCTTCGTCAACGTTTTTGGGAGAAATTATAACGTAATCAACGCCTCTTTCAAGGACGCCCTTTAAAGCTATTGCGTCCTGCACCCCTTTTGCTTCAGCGTATACATCAAGCTTTCCCGAAACGCTAGCTATTATGTTCTCAAAGGGTATTACCCTCCAGTCAGATGTATCTATCAGAACGCCTTTCGTTTTTTCTGATAATCCTTTGAGAGATTCGATGTCCTTTTGAGATTCTATTTTTACCTTTTGCAGGCCGGCTATATCATCATAAGATTTTATAAAAACATCCAAGCCATACTGTTTTAAAGCTTCCTCTATCTCTTTTGATTTCTTCGGGTCTTCAGGGAGCTTAACTATTACTTTCTTCATTGTATGCCCTTACCGCATCATCTACATCAGCGTTTTTAAATATAATTTTTCCCAGAGCCTTTACGACAGCTTTCGGGCTTTTGTCCTGAAAGATGTTTCTGCCAAAGGTAACCCCTATAGCTCCAGCTTCCAGCGCGTTCTTTGCCATCTGCAGAACATCTCTGACGCTATCAAGCTTTGGCCCTCCCGCTATAGCAACTGGGACAAGAGAGCCTCTGACCACATCTTTAAAAGTTTCCACGCTTCCAGTAAACGGCGCCTTTACTATATCTGCGCCAAGCTCTCCTCCGAGCCTCACGGCCTTTTTTATAAGTTCCGGATCGTACTGATTCTTCACGTTTTCGCCTCTGACGTACATCATGGCTATGAGAGGCATCCCCCATCTGTCTGCTTCGTCAGCAACCTTTCCTAGCTTGCTGAGCATGTCGTTTTCCATGTTAGCTCCTACGTTTATGTGCAGCGATATGGCATCTGCTCCGAGAGCTATTGCTTCTTCAACACTTGAAACGAGAACCTTGTGGTACGGCGTTGGCCCGTAGCTCGTGCTGGCTGAAGCGTGCATTATGATGCCAAGGTTCGGCTGATCCTTGAGAGCCTTTATGGAACCCTTATGAAGTATTACTGATGTTGCTCCTCCCTCATCAACCTGTTTAACTATATAATTTATGTCTTCGAGCCCTTTTACAGGTCCGTCGCTAACTCCGTGGTCCATAGGAACGCAGAGTATTTTGCCGTCTTTTAAGATCCTTGAAAGCCTTCTTACCTTACCTGTACTCATACATCCAACCCTCTTTGTGGAACATCTCGGCTGTGAGTATCGTGTTCCCTGCTGCGCCCCTGACAGTGTTATGGGATAAAAGCGTGTACCTTATCGAGTGATCGTCAAGACCCTTTCTTATCCTTCCCACCACGACGCTCATTCCGGGGACAGAACCCGCGTACCTGTCAAGCCTTGTCTGTGGCCTGTCTGGTTCTTCCCTCACAATTATCGGCTGGTCCGGGGCTGTCGGGAGCTTGAGCTCCTGGGGTAAACCCCTGAACTTTTTAAGAGAGTCTGCTGCGTCTTCTGGAGTGATCTTCTTTTCAGTTTCCATGTACACGCTTTCCATGTGCCCGTCTATAGTGGGAACCCTGTGGCACATAGCAGCCACATCTATGTTTGCGAACTCTACGCGGTTTTCCACCACTTTGCCAAGTATCTTGTTTGTTTCTATGAACACCTTTTCTTCTTCGTCCTTTATGTAGGGTATGACGTTATCGAGTATGCTCATGCTTGCTACTCCGGGGAATCCTGCCCCGCTTACCGCCTGCATCGTTGAAACCACTATCTTTTTTATTTTGAAGTCTTCGTGAAGGGGCTTCAACGTTAGGTTTAAACCTATGGATGTGCAGTTTGGCCCTGTCGTCAGAAATCCCTTCCATCCTCTTTTTCCCTGTTCCTTTATAAGTACCCACTGTTCAGGGTTTATTTCGGGAATGAGCAGAGGAACGTCCGGCTCCATTCTGTAGGCCGAAGCGTCACTGTAAGTAGGGAAGTACTTTGCGTAAAGCGGTTCCAGCTCCCTGGCGGCATCAGTCGGGAGACAGCTGAAGAACATATCAGCGCTTTGATGCTCAGGGTCTGCTTCCTGGACCATCATCTCAGCTATTTCCTTCGGTGGTTCGTAAGATGTAACCCATTCCCCTGCCTTTGCTTCTTTAAACTTCTTCCCAGCTGATTTTTTACCCACTACGTACTTTACCTTAAACCACGGATGGTCTGCAAGCATCCTGACGTATTCTGCTCCAACCATCCCTGTAGCTCCCAGTATTCCAACTTCTAATTTTTCTTTCATTTCTTTACATCTCCACCCTTTGCTTTATAAGGTTTAACGCTTCGTCGGCGCTGCTTGTGCTGACATAGACCTTTATCGAACTTGTAGCTGTTGTTATCCCGTATATGTTTATTCCCTTTTCTGCCAAAGGCGAAACGACCATGTTCAGGTACCCTGGAGTTGCTTCCAAGTCAAACGATTTTACGGTTATTTCTGAAAGAGAGGGCATCACGCTGACGGCTTTTGCGCCCCCGCTGTTAACGAGGCTTTCGTGTATCTTCTGATAAAGGTCTGGTCTCTCTGAAACGTAAAGCAATACAGCCTTGGAGCCTATGAACATTCCATAAATCTGGGAACCTATCGAGTTTATAACGCTGGCAACCTTTTGGAGCAGTTCAGAGCTTTCGTTATCAGGTATTATTGTTACCATGCTTACATCATTTGCAGTTATAGAAACTCCTATGCCGTTTGTTGGGTTTACTATGGTACCGCTCGAAAGACCTGCTTCTAGGCTCGTTATTCTCAGCACCGTGTTAAGGTATTTGAAAGCCTTGTAATGAATGAGGCCAGAACCCCCTGCTGATAAAGCCAGGGCTTCGTCAATGTCAAGTTCATCCAGAGCTTTCACGTTCTGCGCCTTTTTAGGGTCTCCGGAAAAAGCTATGCCCACGTCTTTAAAAAGGACCACTTCCCTCGCGTTAAGCGCGTTTCCAAGGACAACGGCAGTTGTATCGCTTCCCCCTCTTCCTAGAGTCTGGATCTTCTTTTCTTCGTTTAATCCTATGAAGCCGCACACAACTGGCACTTTTCCTTCCTTTAACAGAGGCAGCAGCTTCTTCTGAACGTCTTCTCTGGTTTTGTCCATCTCAACGTCGGCGTTCAGGTAATCTCCGGAGCTATGTACAGGCCAGAGCTCATCCTGAGGGTCAACCAGAACAGCGTCTATCCCGTTAGCCCTCAGCGCTCCGACCATTATCCTTGCGCTAACCCTTTCTCCCATAGAAATTATTTCTGCCCTGTCCGCTTTGTCCTCTATCTGAAGCTTGCTAGCGATTTCATCCAGCTTGTTGGTTTCCCCTTTGAGAGCTGAAACAACAACAACGACGCTTTTTCCCTCAGAAACGATTTTTTGTATTGTAGAAATTGTCTTTTTTATTTGATCGGGGTCAGTAAGGACGGATCCTCCCATCTTCAGGACGTATATAAAGTAAATCACCTTCCACCATTTTTCCCCTCGCAACTGCTATGATGATGTCATATTAAAGCGTTATGGATCATGATTCTTAAAAAAATTTGACGTTCGAAAAACGCTAGAAAGACTTGGCCACTATTACCTTTCTTAGGGCCTTTTCGCCACACCAGGCGCACCTTTCTCCGGCCTTTTCTTTAGCTTCAACAAGTTCGCCCCTCACTTCATAGCCCTCAGTTGCCTTCTTCAGGTCCATGGCGCATTCCGCCCTTCCGCAGAAGTCCATCTTTATTATCGGGTGCTGTTTGAGCAATTTTAACACTTCTTCCCTGTTCTTCGCTTCTGGAATATCCTTTAGGCTTTCAGACTTGTTTTTCAGGTTTTTCTTCATGTCTTCGATTATTTCATCTAACTTAACCTTCAGGTCTTTTAAATTAACAACGACCTTTTTCCTTGTGTCCCTCCTGTAAACCGTAACGGTGCTGTTTTCTACTTCTTTTCTACCAACTTCTATCCTTAACGGGAAGCCGTAAAGCTCGCTTCTGTAGAACTTTTCTCCTGGAGTTTCTTCTCCGGTATCGGGTATGAAAACGTATGGCTTTGCGTTTTCTATAACATGCTGCATGTATTTTTTAACTTCATCGCCTGAGCTTCCATAAAGTATTGGGACTATGATGCCCTTTACCGAAGAAAGCTGTGGAGGTATGTATAGCCCGTAATCGTCCCCGTGGACAGAAATTATGGCGGCAAGTATTCTCGTGATTCCTATTCCAAGAGTCGTGCTGTATGGTATTCTGTAGCTGCCGTCCTGATCCAGGTACTTTACTTCAAAAGGTTTAGTAAAGTTCTGCCCTAAATAATGAGTCGTGGCGACCTGAAGGACTTCCCCGTTTGGCATTATAGCGTCGTAAGCGTAGCTCTCGTCAGCCCCTGGAAACCTGTCAAAAGGCTCCCTTTTAACTATCAGATATGGAATCCCCAGGTCCTTAAGCTGTTCGCTCATCATGCTTATGTCCTCTTCAACGTGCCTTTTTGCTTCTTCTTCGCTCGGGAACACGTTGTGGGTTTCTATCCAGAGGAACTCCCTTCCCCTGAAAAGTGGCCTCGTGGCCTTTGTTTCATACCTGTAAACTGCTACTGACTGGTAGGTCTTCATGGGCAGGTCCCTGTAGCTCTTTATCCAGATAGAAAACATGGGATAGAAAGCCGTTTCAGATGTAGGCCTTATTATCAAGGGTTCTTCTAGGTCCTTCCCTCCAGCCCTGTTAACCATAAAGACTTCTTCTTCAAAACCCTTAATGTGATCGGCTTCCTTTTTAAAGGAACTGTAATTTATAAAAAGAGGAAAGAGGTATTTCTTGTGCCCCCTTTCTTTTAGCTTAGATTCAAACAAAGAGTAAAGCGAATCTATTATATCCATGGCTTCGGGCTTGTATACAACGGTCCCCTTTACTCCGTACCTTATGTCAATTAAATCTGCATTGTATATTACATAATCGTACCACTGGCTAAAGTCTTTCTTGTTTGGTCTTGCCTGCATGCACTTTCTAAATTCTGATTTAAATATAAGCGTTTAATCATTATCTGTATGGAAAGCCGCTTAGGTAAGGTCAGGTTTGGCAGCTCTCTTGACGGTTTTTATTCTGAAAATTATACATACGCAACGGCCCCAGCGATAGGTCTGCCAGAAGACACTCTCCCTTTTTTCTCTTTATCATATGCGCTAGGAAACGTTTATGCCTCTTTCTCAGAACCGCTTTATGTTTTTGATGAAATACTTTTCCCTCCTGACGGATGCATAAACGCCAAAGAAGCTTACGGGCTTTACTTAGAAGAAGCAAAAAAATTTGGCGTCAAAGTGATAGGAGGGCATACAGGATGCTATGAAGGCATAGAGCTTCCTCTAATAGTAACAAACGCTGTTGGAAAAAGGGTAAAAGTAGAGCGTAAAAAACCATCTTTGGGCGACAGCGTCTTCCTTTTCGGTAAGCCTTTTTTAGAATCTGAATGGCTTGAGTACCTTGCAGGCAAAAGCTATAAAGAGATAGACTGGAGGGAAATAACTCCAGTTAAGGTTCTCAGGTCGCTGTACAAAAACCAAAAAATAAAAATCCTGCACGATGTTTCAGAAGGGGGCATCTGGGGCTCCCTTTTGGAAATACAGGAAAGCCAGGGCTTAGGGATAAAGCTGGACGAAAACTTTTACAAAATTCTCGGGGGAAGATCTCCTGCAGACCCTTCTTACGGTACAGTTTTAGCTGTTGTCGATAAGAACTCATATGAACGTTTGTGCAACAAGTTAGAAGATTGCACGATCATAGGCGAAGTAACAAAGCCGGAGGACGGGCTAACCGCTTCATTCAAGTCAGATCTTGTAGAACTTTATGGAGCTGTTAGCAGCTGGGACGTTAAGCTCAACAGGCTAGGCGTCTTTTTAAAGAAAATTAAAAGCGTAAATTGTTTAAGCGAGCTTGTGCCCGAAGTTGGAACAAACGTGGTCATAGCTGAATCCCCGGGGGATCCCATTGAAAAAATAGCCGGGGTTGACGGAAGGATAGTCAGAAGCGTTAAAGGCGTGAGGGTTGGAAAACCAGCTTACGGGGCTTCAAGGCACATGGCACTAGTTCTTAAGGAAGCTATGAGGAATGATGAAAGCATAAGAGCTGCCATAAACATAAGGTTACACGAAGGGGTGGTAAAAATACTGAAAAACATGGGCTATGAATTGCAGGAAATAAAAAGCACAGACTCTTTCTGCCCGGTTTGGGAAGAAATTAAACAGAAGGGATTAAAATCATGGGCGCTTGCTGAACCTCCTGGTTATGGACTGGAAGGAAACATAGTTTTGTTTTCGAAAGATCTGGATGAGCTTTTAAAACTGATACAGAAAATATGCGGAGAGCTGCGTGATCTAAGCTCTTAAATTTTTTAAGCTGCAAAAACGCCTTCTTCTATTATATATTTCTCGCGTGCTAGGCTCATCATCTTAGTCGTGAAGAATATGCTGAACAGAACAACTATTATTGCAAAAACAAAAGAGGACCATGCCGCAAGCCCTATCCTTCCTTCATATGTGTAAATGTCTAACATTTTCATGAGGCCGTACTTTGCGATAAGGCTCTCCCCGTCATAAATTTGAGGCCAGTACTCCCCTATCATAAGGCCTCCCCATGCGCTGTTGATCGTGCTGGAAAGACCGGCTATGAGGTAGGGAAACGTAGCTGGCAGTATTACCTTTCTCATTTTTGTGAAAAATCCCATTTCGTAATTATTCATTATTTCCCAGAATTCAACTGGTATAGCCTGAACGCCCATCCAGAAGCTGTAAAACACATAATAGAACGTGCTTACGAAGCCGAGGAACAGTATGTAAAGCTCAGGGCCTATGGGGCTGCTGAGGACGTATCTGTAAGTTAAAAAGAACACTATGGGAAAATATATTGGAGCTGGAAACGCGGAGATTATCTGAATTATCGGGAGCAAAAAAGACGCAGCCCTTTGTCTGACGGCTAAAATATAACCTACGGTTACTGAAAGGGCAAGAGAAACAGCTGCTATTATAGCTACCCTGATGTAATCTATGCCCAAATTATAAAGTATAGAAGGAGTGTGATATATGAGAAAAGACCAGTAGCTCAATGGTATCGAAGCTATAAAAATAGCTACCTCCCAGCTAAAAATAACGAGTATTGCGCCGCTTACAGACATTATCAGGTATTTCGTGCTTTTCCTTAACCTTTCCCACCTTTTGCTAACTGGCTGAGTAACGGGCAAAGGCACTTTAGCAAGGCTGACGAAAAACCTTGATAACCTCTTCATAGGTCCGGTTAATGAGTTCCATCTTTCAGAGCTTCTCATGAGGTTTATCCTTCCCCTCCTCCTTACTGGCATCATAGTGTCCAGCCCGTATTTAGCAACAGAATACCTTGAATAGAACCTGAAGGCAAAGGTTAAGATTGCTACCCATACAGCAAGAGTTGCCAAACCTATGTAAACAAGATCCCATTTTCCCTCAGCTATGAGCGACGGCAGGACGTAACCTATACCAAAAACATGAAAGGATGTGGTACCAACAGTAAATACTTCACTTACAGTTATGTAGAAAAGCGCGTCTGCAAAGCTAGGGAAAAGGTTCGCGGCTATCTTTGGAAGCGAAAAAGGTACGTAAAGATGCCTGAGCTTTTTAAAAAATCCAAACCCATAGTTTTCAGAAACTTCGAGCAGGTCTTGCGGGACAGTTTTAAAAGACTGATACTGAGCTACCCATATGTTCCAGACAACCGCTGTAAAAACCAGAAAGTCTGCAGCGAGCTCAGTTCCCAGAACTCCTCCTATTCTGTAAACAAACACTACAAGAACAACAGGGAAGAACGTTATTACAGGAACAGATTCCATAGCAGCTATGATCGGTATGTATATCGTTTCAAAAATTTTGCTTTTTATTGAGGCATAAGCGAGGAACCATCCAAGAATGATTGATACCAGTATGATCCCCAAAACCCTTCCTATTGTAGCGAGCGTCGCGAGCTGTATTATTAGCACCTGATTCATTCTGGTCATCTTATTGGCGTTAAAGAAGAATAAATTTTGTCCAAATATCTGTCAAAATTCGGATCCTTTGCGCTTCTAGGTCTGGGCATATCTACGATCATGTCGTCAACTATTCTGGCAGGAGAACCGTTCATCACAAGCACCCTGTCTGAAAGTTCAAGGACTTCATTTAAATTATGTGAAACCAGTATTACAGTCTTTAGAGTTGTATCGGGGTTAAAAAGCATGTCATATATTTCGTGTCTTAAACCCTCCGCAGTTAGCTCATCAAGATGTACAAAAGGTTCATCCATAAGCAGCACAAGCGGGTCTGCCGCAAGAGCCCTTGCTATTGCTATCCTCTGTCTCATTCCACCGCTCATCTCTTTCGGATAAAGGTTCTCAGCGCCCTTCAAACCAACAACTTCAAGAGCCTTCATTGCTTTGTAATTTATCTCTTCCTTGCTGAGCTTCCTGTTTATGAGCCCTAGCTTTACGTTTTCGAGAGCTGTCATCCATGGGAACGTGGCTATGGACTGGTGTATGAGCGCTATCTTGGAGGTAGGCTTTAAAACTTCTTGGCCCATAAGAAATATCCTGCCCGTAGTTGGAGGTATTAGGCGGCTTATAACGCGCAGGAGAGTGCTTTTTCCAATACCTGAAGGGCCTACTATGGAAACGAACTCGTTTTCATTAGTTGTGAAAGTAATATCTTTAAACACCTCCTTTCCTGTTGGAAACCTATAACTTACATCCACCACGCTTAATATTTCAGCAATACTGCATCGCCTTATACTCTTTTATGCTAAAAATATATAATTATTTTTGATTAAAATTATGGATTATAAAGAACGAGCTCTTCTTCATAAACCCTTCCCGCATACACGCTGTTAGGCGGGAGGATTTTTTTGGGCATAGATTCGATCATGCGGGCTAGAACTTCAGAGGCCTCCTGATCGTTGAGCTTTCCTAAAAGAAGATCCAAAGGACACCTCAGATTAACGGGCCTGAAAGGTATTATGTGTCTGGTCGATTTTGGGGGAAAGAGAATTCCAGACAGGCCGGCTTTTAGAACCTCTTCTTTATCTGGCTTTTTAACGTACAGTACCATGTAACCGTTTCTGAGGTACTGATCTAATTCTTTGTCCATTATTTCAGCGTGCTCCTTTGTCCTCTTATCGAACTCTCGTATTAAATTGAACCTTTCAAGACCTGTCAAGCTTAAAGTTGAAACATAACCCGTCGTACCCTCCAAGATAGCAAGTGGTGATTTTCCGCTGTCTACTGATCTCATAGCTTCTAGCTGGTTTGGGACTTTCCTCAGTTCCAAGACGACCTTTAATTCATCCAGAAGGGCAGATGAGTAATTTTTAACTGCCCTGAGCCACCTGTACACCTTTATCTTTTCATCGAAATAATCAACCTTGGCAACCATTATCCTTTTGGCTTCTAGAGCTTTCAAAGCTGAAATCCTGTGCATTCCGTCCAGAGCCACGTTCGTGTTTTTGTCTACTATAACAGGATCTATCTGAACGCCGTCCTTTTTTATTGCCTTTACCAGCTCAGAGGTGTTCTTTTCAATTATTTCTTCATGGGGTTTTACATCAGAAATTTTCAAAAAAGTAATCGTAAACGATAGCTGATCCGTCCAGCCGTTACTGCTCAACCTTTTCTGCCACCTTAGACCTAATTACCATCCTCGTTATGTAGCCTGCAATTTTATTTCTTAAGAATTTAGATTTAACCTCAGCCATATCGTTCAAGATTCTCTTGTTCTCTTCAAAATTATTGGTAAACTTATCAGGGTATTTTTCTAAAAGCTCTTCCGCGATTTTTCTTATCCTGTTCATTCTATATCTCCTTATTGCTTAAGGTTTTAAATTTTTTCTAAAAAAGGAAGCATGCCAACAATTTTTTAAAGCGCTAAAAAGCGAAAGCTAACCCGGTATCGCAGAACGCCTTTTTCTTTCTTAAATAAAGTTAAATATGCCATGCGTAAAATATAATTCCTATGCAGTACGCAAAGCTAGGATGGAGCAACGTAAAAATATCCAGAATTGCCTTGGGCGGAATGTCATACGGAAGCAAAGAGCCCTGGATGGCTCAAAGAGACAGCGCTTTAAAGATCATAAAAAAAGGTTTTGACCTTGGCATAAACTTCATAGATACAGCCGATGTTTATTCTGATGGAGAGTCGGAAAAGATAATAGGAGAAGCGATAAGAGGTTATGACAGGGAAGAAATAATCATAGGCAGCAAGGTTGGCCTTGAATTCGGAAAGGGGGTCAACAACAGCGGTTTATCGAGAAAAAGGTTGCACTCACAGCTGAGTGGTTCTTTACAGAGGTTAAATACAGATTACATAGACATATACCAGATTCACAGATGGGACTACAACACTGATCTGGATGAAGTCCTTTCAACGCTGACCCAGTTCATTAAAGAAGGAAAAGTAAGGTATCTTGGCGCAACGTCTTTATACGCTTTCCAGATTCAGAGGCTCTGGGACGTTGCAGTTTATAAGGGATACGAGAAGCTCGTTTACTACTCACCAAGATATAACTTAGCCTACAGAGAAGAAGAAAGAGAATCAATACCTCTGTGCAGGGAGCTGAACATAGCTATAGCCCCATACAGCCCTCTCGCTAGAGGGTTTTTAACTGGGAAATACAAGAGAAACGAAGCGCCCAATACAGTAAGGTACTTAACCGACAGGTATCTTCCTACAGGTTATTTTAAACCCGAAGATTTTGACGTTGTGGAAAACTTAGAGGAAATATCCAAACAGAAAGGGGTAAAACCAGCTGTCCTTGCGCTGGCCTGGCTTTTTAACAAACCCTATATAACTACAATTCTGCTTGGAGCCACAAAGCCCGAGCATCTGGACGACGCCATGCAAGCGCTGGATATTAAGCTGACGGATGAAGAAATGAAACTGTTAGAAAAACCTTACAGGCCCCATGAGCTGATGGGACCCACCAGGTCACCCTTAGCTCCCTAGAGATTTCTGCAATATGTCTGTTATTTTTTCAGGACCAACGTCTGCTATATAATAACCGAGCCTGGGCCCGTTATCAGAACCGAAAATTATCTGGTAAAGTTTTTTAAAGAAGTCTGAAGGCTTCAGACCAGACGATTTAGCTATTTCGTATATTGAATTCTGTATCGAAGTACCGTCCCTGTTTGTTTTTAAAACTTCAATAAGCTTCTTTACGGCTTCTTTTTCCTGATCGTTGAGTTGAACCTGGACCTGGACAACAGTTACGCGATCCTTTGCCATGTTATGAGCTAGTTTTATTTTCTCGATAAGAAAATCGTCTATTTCTTTATAACCGTATGCTGTAAGCCTCTTTATTATAAAATCCACATAGCCCTCTTCTGGAGCTATTGAAGCCAGCTGGACAAGTAACCTGTAAGGAACGTGTACCGGCATCTTTTCCGGCACCTTTAAAAGGTTTACGTACTCATAAAGGCCCTTGAGCTTCGGGGGCAACGATTTTTTAAAGTACCCCTCCTCGAGCCTGTCGTATTCTTCCATATAAAGCGGCACATCTTCAATCGAAACCTCTCTAGCTCCTTTTATTCTTTTGTACATCAGAAGCATTAGACTTTGTTTTGTCCCGTATCTTAACCATGACTGTGGCGTTATCACGTTTCCAGAAGACTTTGACAGCTTCTTCCCCCCTTTGTCGAGGAACATTTCGTACCTTACGTGGTAGGGATGCGGGTATCCGAGTATTTCGTCAGCTACCCAATCGTTAAACTTTACCGAATCTGCGATGTCTTTTCCATAAGCTTCAAACCTTATACCCAAAGCTGCCCATCTAGAAGCAAGCTCTACCTTCCAGCTCAGTTTGCCTTCCCCTTCTTTAATGTCTATGTCCCCTTCATAACCACAACCGGGAATAAGCTTCCCCTTGATCTTTGTTCCCTTGCATTTAAAGTGTACCTTGTCTGTCTTTGGGTCGTATGAAAGGGCTTCAGTAGTGTATATTCTTCCGCAATTTGGGCAGATTACAAAATAAGGCAACGCTTTTGTAAACTTCTCCTGGCCGAGCGTTTCTTTTAATTTGCTCCCTATTTTATCAGAATTAACGAGAACCTTCCTTATCTGCTCAACCAGCAGCCCTTTTTTATAGGCTTCAGACCCCCTCATGTACTTATATTCAATGCCAACTTTGTCTAGGGATTCAGTAAGCAAGGATCCTATGTGAGCTCCAAAACTATCGTGACAACCAAAAGGATCCTTTATCCTTGAAACTGGCTCAGCAAGGTGGTCATTGAGCCAGTCTGGAAATCCAACCGGCACCTTTCTCAGCCCGTCCATATCATCGGCAAATGAAATCAACTCGCTCTTAAATCCCTGTGTTTCAAGAGCCATCTTAATGCCGTACGCTCTCGCAACATCTGAAAAGCTTCCAAGATGCGGAATACCTGAAGCCCCGAGACCGCTCTCAACCCGAACCAAACTCATGTCTCTTCCAAGGGATCTTTCTCTTTCTATAACATGATGAGCGACTTTGTCCAGCCAGGTTCCTCTGCCTATTATCACGGCTAAAGGTAATGATAAATAAAATTTAAGCTGTTCTGAAATAACTTTTGCTTACCTGTAATATGGCACGGGAGCCTTCTCCATTACTTTACCTTCTCTTGAAGCCCTTACCCTCTTTATCGCTTCATCAAAGTGCTGCTGCAGTATGAAGACCTTTTCAAGGTCTTTTTTGTAATCTTCGTCGTTCTGATGCACTTTCAAGTACTCCTGCAAGACTATGGAAATAGCTGTGTTTACTACAGACTCGATGTCGGCTCCGCTGAAACCATCTGTAGCTTCTGCTATTTTCTCTAAGTTAACAATGTCGCTTTCGCTGCACAGGCCATTCGCAGCTTCGTTCTGTGTGCAAAGAGGCACGCCCCTTACATGGATCTTTAGTATCTCGAGCCTTGCCTGTTTGTCTGGCATCGGGACGTATATCAGTTTGTCAAACCTGCCGGCCCTGAGGAGCGCAGGGTCGATCATATCTATCCTGTTTGTTGATGCTACAACTACAACCCCATGTAAAGGCTGAATTCCATCAAGCTCAGTAAGAAGCTGAGACACAACCCTTTCAGTTACTCCGCTGTCAGTTGCGTAACCCCTTACTGGCGCGAGAGCGTCTATTTCGTCGAAGAATATTATGCAGGGTGCTGCCTGTCTCGCTTTTCTGAATATTTCACGAACAGCTTTTTCTGATTCTCCAACCCATTTGCTCAAAAGCTCTGGACCCCTGACGCTTATGAAGTTGGCTTCACTCTCCGTTGCGACCGCCTTGGCTAACA
>JAVBJD010000004.1:0-8627 GCA_030756715.1 Conexivisphaerales archaeon | reverse complement strand
TAGAGCAAGATCCCTTTAGGTATTTTATAGTTAAGCCTCTTGTACACTTCGGGGAACTTCAAGGGCCATTCAACGGCTTCCCTAAGCTCTGTCTTTACTTCTTCAAGCCCGCCTATGTCTGCCCATTTGACGTCTGGCGTTTCAAGGTAAACTTCCCTCATCGCGGATGGAGTTATTTCTTTAAGGGCGTCCAGGAAGTCCTGCATTGTGACCCTTATTTCGTTCAGCACCTCTGCAGGTATCCTCTCTTCTTCCAAGTTTATCTTGGGCAAAACCCTCTTGAGAGCCTTCATTGCGGCTTCTTTCGCAAGGTACTCCAGATCAGCCCCAACAAAACCGTGAGTCTGAGATGCTATCTTTTCAAGGTCCACATCGTCAGCCAGCGGCATGTTCCTAGTGTGAATCTGCAATATTTCTAGCCTGCCCTGCTTGTCGGGGACCTTGAGCTCTATCTCTCTGTCAAACCTCCCGGGCCTTCTTAACGCAGGATCTATAGCGTTTGGCCTGTTTGTAGCGCCTATTACTATAACTTTGCCCCTAGTCTCGAGCCCGTCCATGAGGGTAAGCAGCTGACTCACTACCCTTCTTTCCACTTCGCCTGTAACTTCATCTCTTTTAGGAGCTATTGCATCTATTTCATCTATAAATATTATAGATGGGGCCTTTTCTTTAGCTTCTTGGAATTTTTCCCTTAACCTTGCTTCAGACTCACCGTAGAATTTGCTCATGATTTCAGGGCCAGATATGTGTATGAAAGTTGCGTTTGTCTCGTTTGCGACCGCCTTGGCTAACAGAGTCTTACCCGTTCCGGGAGGACCATAGAGCAAAACCCCTTTAGGTGGTTCTATTCCTAACCTTTCAAAGAGCTCGGGGTGCCTCAGAGGCAACTCTACCATTTCCCTGATTTTCTGTATTTCGTCCTTTAGACCTCCTATGTCCTCGTATGTTACGCGAGGGACTCCTTTTAGCCCCTGCCCCCTTCCGGTCCTTTCTATGGCTGTCTTTTGATTTATTATAACGGCTTCAGCATTAGCTGGCGAAGTTTGTATTACGTTAAACGTTATTCTGCCTCCGAAATATGGAACTATAATATTATCACCTTTAACAACAGGAAGCCCTTCCAGTGCGTCAGTTATGTACCTCTCATCTATATAGGGAACTTCTTCCATAGGGGAAATTATGATCCTTTCAGCTGGAACTGCTTTAACTTTTCTGATAGTTACGTTATCTCCAATCGCAACCCCAGCGTTGGACCTTATAAGGCCATCTATCCTTATTATACCCCTTCCTTCATCTGTAGGATATAAAGGAAGAACCTTTGCAACGGTTCTTCTTTTACCCTTAATCTCTATGACGTCGCCGCTCTGCAGATTAAGCATGTCCATAACTTCATAATCAACTCTAGCGACGCCTCTACCAACGTCTCTCGTATAAGCTTCCATTACCTTTAACGTAACCGTGTTCGATTCTGACATTAACCCTCATGTAATTACACAGTAGAAATCCTTTTATATTTTTCCCAAATAATTTGTACAAACTCTGATACTGTTTCGCAAAAATGAAATTGTACAAGGGACAAAAATGCCGCTTTTAAATAGAGAGAGTTAAGGGCAAAGGCTCGTTCCGTGGATTGGGGGATGATCGCGCCTCTACCGCGAGCGTGTTTGAGTACTCAGCAGTATTCCTCATCTTACGGCAGGCGCGTCTGTGAACCGAGAAGTTCCAACTTAAAGGTTGGGGTAGTTCACGTTCAGATATTAATCCTTACCAGAGAATCAAGAGCAAGATGGGCCGCCCTTTCCAAATAATCTTTCAGCTCTGCTGCGCTTAGTAGCTGGCTCTTTTTAACAAGGTTGTTGCTAACCATGAATAAAGCCCCTGATTTAAACCCTCTAAGGTTTGCCAGACCAAAAAGGGTGTAAGCTTCCATTTCAACGCCTATGTATCCCAGACCCTTTAACTTGTTAACATATTCGTCGCCTTCTGCATAGAATGCGTCGTCTGAATAAACCGGACCAAGATAGTGTTTTAAACCCTTTTTCTTTGCTTCCTGGGAAAGTATTTCCACTACGTCAAAGGACGGTGATGTTGGCAGGGGTATTTCCCTCGAGTATTGCCATATAGTGCTGCCAACAGGTCCAAAAGCGCCCGTAGCTATTATAAGGTCTCCGTAATTCATATCGTCTTCAAGTCCACCTACAGTGCCAAACCTGATCATGGCTTTTGCTCCGAGCGAAAATAACTCCTCAACAACTATAGCTATAGAAGGGCCTCCTATTCCGTGGCAGGCGATAGTTACCTTTTCTTCACCGTATTTCCCAGAATAAGTTATGTAACCCCTGTTTTCATTAACAAGCTTAACGTTTTCAAGCATACCTGAAAGCATCCTAACTCTGTCCGGGTCGCCTGCAAGCAAAACCCTTTCAGCTATATCTTCTTTGTTTGCTTTTATGTGCAGAGGCATGGTAATCAATTCTTAAAGGCAGTTATTAACGTTGCTGAAAACGCTTTTACATAATCTTGAAATAGGGCTCAGACACATTTTAATACTTCTTATCATCAATATATAATATGCCAAGGTATGAAGATGTTAATCACATAAGTAAGAAGGTCGCAGACCTAAGCAGGGCAAGACAATCTTTAATCGAGGAGCTCGAGGCTATAATGTTTTATGATGAAAGGGTAAGCGCGACTGACGATCCAACTCTGAAGGAAGTGCTTTCACACAACAGGGACGATGAAAAAGAGCACGCGGCTTTGCTCATCGAATGGTTGAGAAGGAATGATCCCGAGTTCGAAAAAGAGCTGAAAGAAAAGCTGTTCTCTAAAAAACAGCTCAAAGATCTTGGAGATTAGAAATGAGCTCTAAAAGGACCTTTCTTCTAAACTTTAAAGCATACTCAAACAGCTATGGGGAAAAGGCCGTAAAGCTCTCTGAGCAGATCGATCAGCTCGCAGATAAATACAGTAACGTAGAAATGATAATTGCAGTACCGGCAACCATGATTGAAAGGGTATCCAGGAGCGTAAAAAGAGTAAAAGTTTACGCGCAGCACGTTGACCCGGTTAAGGAAGGGGCCTACACAGGTCACATAACAGCGGACATGGTAAAGGAAGCCGGAGGGAAAGGCAGCATGATAAACCACAGCGAAAAGAAGATCAGGCTTGATGAGCTGGCGGAATCTCTAAAGGTGCTGCAATCAGCTGGACTCGAATCGGTGGTTTGCATAGATCGGCATGAGCTTGTTGGGCCGGCAGCCATGCTAACTCCAACGTACGTTCTTGTAGAACCACCTGAATTGATAGGAACAGGGATCTCTGTATCGAGAGCGAAGCCAGAAGTGATAATAAAATCTGTGGAAGAAATCAAAAAGGTCGGAGGCAAGCTGCTAGTCGGTGCCGGAATAAGCAACAGAGATGATTCTAAAAGGTCTGTAGAGCTCGGGGCGGCAGGCGTTGGTCTGGCCAGCGCTGTGATGAAAGATCAAAATCCCGTAGCAAAAGCAGAAGAAATAATATCTGGGCTTCTCTGAACAGGAACAGGGCATTTTTATGATAAAATGCAGAAATGCAGATAAAGCTTTTAAGCAATAGCAAGTTTTAAATCTTATCTTATGCAGCAAGGCGACCATCAGATGGCAGATAAAAACTGGTCATCGCTCGTTCATAACGGCATTTATGTGCCTGAACCGTATAGATCAAAAGGTATACCTCTGATAGTCGACGGTAAAAAGTATTATTTAAATGATGAAGCTGAGCTGATGGCGCTTCATTTTGCTGCTAAAATGGATAGGTTCATAAACGACGAAGTGTTCGTAAAGAATTTTGAAAAGGACTTTAAAAAAAGGCTCCCGCCTGAGCTGAGATCATACAGCCTAAGGGAAATGGATTTTTCGGAGTTCAAAAAAGAGCTTGAGCTTCAAAAAGCTAAAAATAAAGAGAAAAGCAAAGAAGAAAGAAAAGAAGAAAGAAAAGCTAAAGAGGAGCTGAAGAAAAAGTACTCGTTTGCCGTACTTGATGGAAAACAGGTTCAGCTTTCCGCCTGGAGGGTTGAAGAACCCGGAATATTTGTCGGGAGGGGAAACCATCCTTTAAGGGGTAGATGGAAGCCTCAGGTTATGAAGAAGGACATAGTTCTGAATCTTAGCAAAGATGCGCCCAAGCCTCCAGGAAGCTGGAAAGCTATAGTCCACCGCCCTGACGTGCTGTGGGTCGCTTACTGGAAAGACAAGCTCACAGGAAAGGAAAAGTACGTCTGGTTCCATGAATCAGTGCACCTTATGCAGAGAAGAAACAAAGACAAATACGATTCGGCCCTCTATCTCGGCAAAAAGATATCGAAGATCAGGAAGCTTATAATGAACGGTATGAAATCAAGAAACATAAAGACAAGGAAGATAGCTACAGTTGCTTACCTCATAGATACCCTGTGCATGAGGGTAGGGGATGAAAAGGATAAAGACGAAGCTGATACGGTTGGCGCAACTACGCTCAGAAAAGAGCACGTGTTTATTGAAGGTAACGAGGTGAAATTCAAGTTTTTAGGCAAGGACAGCGTGCTTTGGGAAAAGAAGATAATGAACCCCCCTGAAATATTTCTCAAAAATTTAAGGTATTTTATAGAGAAATCCAAGAGCGGTCAGATCTTTGAGGGCATAAATTCAAGAGCGGTAAACAGGTTTCTGAGCAAAGCCGTGCCGGGTCTGACCGCAAAGGTTTTCAGAACTTATCATGGCACCCTTACGTTTTATTCTTACCTCAACAACGTTAAAGATAAAATTAAGGACGAAGATGAAGCTCTGTATCACGTAAAGGTTGCCAATCTCATGACGGCAATAAGGCTTAATCACAAGAGAACACCTCCAGCGAACTATAGAGAATCCCTTGAGAAAAAGATAAGCGAGCTCTACGATATGCTGACAAAGGCTAAGAAAACTTTGCCCGATTCATACATTAAGAAGATAAGAAAACTTGAAACCCAGATTCAGATACAAAAGATGATAAGGGACTATAATCTAAACACATCACTCAAAAACTACATTGACCCAAGGGTCGTCATAGCTTGGGCGAGGAAGGTTGATCTGCCCCCTGAAAAGATATACAGTTCGTCTTTAAGGAAGAAGTTTAAATGGGCTAACAAGGCAAAGATAAGCTGGGAAGCTTTGCAAAAATTCCTTGAGCCGTATGAACCTCCCGAGCAGGACATAAAAGAAATGCTGTTAAACGTTTTTAAGGAGAAATCCCGATAATGATTCATTGTTTTTAAACGTTTTTAGTAAAATATAAAAGGGGCGTAAAGTTAGTTTTAAATGTAATGGCGTTCGAACACAGCATTTCACTTAACGTTAAAGTTAGAGAAGTTATGAGCTCGCCCGTTGTTACTGTATCCCCTAACGATTCAGTGCTCGAAGCAGCAAGGAAGATGAGCGAAGCTAAAGTTGGAAGTGCTGTAGTCATGGACAAAAATGTGCCAGTGGGAATTCTTACTGAGGGCGATATCATAAAAAAGGTAGTGAGCAAGGACCTCATACCTTCCTCCGTTAAAGTTTCTGAAGTAATGAGCGCTCCACTCATAACCGTTAAAGCCGAAAACTCCTTGATCGATGCCGCCAAGCTAATGAACAAATATAACGTGAAAAGGCTTGGAGTAATGTATAAGGAAGAACTCGTGGGCATAATATCGATGACCGACATCATAGGGCTTTTCCCGGAAATCATGGAGATAGCTTCTGAAAAATACCAGTTAAAGAGTTACAAGGGAGCAGGTACCAAAAGATACATATCTGGATATTGCGATAATTGTGGACAATGGTCCGATTTTCTGCTAGAAGTTGATGGAAAGTTTTTATGCGAGGAATGCCGTGACGAGCTGTTCGGTAAAGAATGAAAAAGGTTTTTAATGCACTTACCAAAGCCTGTTTTTCATCGTTTTTAACGTACGTTGGACCTTAAAAAGATGCGCTATAAAAACGGGGAGATCAAATTTATAGTGGATTCAATGCTTGGAAACGTCGCAAGAAAGCTACGTCTCTTTGGATTTGACACCGTCTACTATAAAAATGGAGACGATGAGGGGCTTATAAAAAACTTTAGGGAAAGGATTCTCCTTACATGCGACAGAGAACTTTACAGAAGATGCATCAGTGAGGGAAGAATCGCCATATTTGTTGAACGCTCAGAAGATGAGGTTTACGCTTTGAGCGATATCTTCAAAGATCTTGGCATAAAGCCAAAGCTAAGAGCCATAAGGTGCACCGTTTGCAACGGCAGGCTGAGGAAGATGAGCGAAAGCGAAGTAAACACCAGCAGCGACATACCCAAAAACACAAAATCAACCTATAAAGAGTTTTATGTTTGTACAAACTGTGGCAAAGTATACTGGTTCGGTTCTCACTGGAAAAACATAAAGAAGTTTAATGAAGAATTACACGACGCGCTCAAATAAATTTAAATAAAAAATGTTTCTTAATTAAGGAGTGATAGCAAACAACGAAGATCTAAAAAAATTTATCAGGGATATCCCAGACTACCCCGTTAAGGGCGTAATATTCAGGGATTTAACCCCGCTTTTTTCGAATGCAGAAGCTTTCAGCTATACTATAGATAAGCTTTATCATGAGCTTAAAGCGCTCAATCTGGACAAAATAGCCGCTATCGAAGCGAGGGGTTTCATAGTTGGTGCGCCTCTCGCAAAAATGCTTAACGTGGGGTTTGCGCCGATAAGGAAAAGCGGCAAACTACCGTGGAAAAAAATAAGCGTGACGTACGAACTCGAGTACGGAAAGGAAACCATTGAAATACATGAAGACTCTATAAAACCAGGCGAAAAGGTAGCAATAGTCGATGACCTTTTGGCTACAGGTGGGACAAGCCTTGCGGCTATACACTTGGTTGAAAGGCTAAAAGGGGAAGTATCGGCTTTAGTTTATATCGTTGTTCTAGATTATTTAAAAGGAAGAGAGAAATTAAAGGATTATAAGATAATAAACTTGATTGAATATAAATAATAGTCTCTGAATCCTTTCCATCCTGAAAGGCAAAGGTTCCCGGGTCTCGAGGGTTACTCCCCTTTGACAGGAGCTACTCCGTTATGCAAAAAGATGTATGAAAGCGGCTTAGCTATGCTTTTGACCAGCAATCCCGTTACCTTTTTTAATATGTTCAGCGCTCCGTTCAGATCTGAATGAAGCTTA
This sequence comes from Conexivisphaerales archaeon, assembly GCA_030756715.1. GTDB lineage: Archaea > Thermoproteota > Nitrososphaeria > Conexivisphaerales > UBA164 > CAYFFZ01. The sequence continues at coordinate 1,434 of JAVBJD010000004.1, read as the reverse complement.
TGATTAAGAGGACACTTCACAACCCCTCTCGGACTTCTGACCACTTCTGTTTCGTGGTAGGCGCAGATCTTTGATGCGCTGTATTCAATAACTTCATACACTCTGATCCCGTATTTCTGCGCTTCATCCTCTATTGCGTCCATCAGCTCACGATAAGACCATAAGCTCTCATTAAGCTTGTTTCCTTTCTCCTGAGTAATCTAAAATATTTTATATCTGAGCATTGCAGCTATTCCGCCTATATTTTTCAACCAGAACCTAGCTTCTTGGTTGGTTGTAAAAACTTTTACCTTCCCCTTTGTTGCTAACACCGTTTCCACTATTTTCACTATTTTAGACCTTGTTTCTGGGTCGTTCATGATTTCCCTGTCTATTAGAAGTGTGTCCACAGCTCCTCTTAGAGCGGCATCTTCAACAGGTCCTAGGCCATAAACTACAGGCAGGTCTTTCCCGATCATGTACATGAACTTCTCCATAAGCTCCTGCTCTTGTAACGTTTCGCTTGCTTTTAAGGCTTCTTTAAGAGCGTCTTTTTTCAAAGCTTCTCTGAGGCCAGCTGAACCTCCGTATGATGTATCGACAGCAACGACCTTTATATCTTTAATACTATCCTTTAATACGCTTAACAGTTTTTCCAAATATATTGATGGCCCTGAAACCGCAACTACGTTTGGCTTGAGATCTTCAAAAAGCCTTTTTAACGATTTTACAACTTTTTCAAGCTCCCTTTTTTCTGATTCCTGCGAAAGATCTTTGTTTTTAAGCCTTAAATCGAGCTTTTCTTCGTAAATTATCTGTAACCCAGAATTAGTTAAACGCGCAACGGCAAAATCCTCGCTGTCTATTGAAGCTATCAGAGCGTTTACGTATGTCCTTTTTTCAGCTTCTTTCAGCCTGTTTAAATCAAGATCGTTCCAGCTTTCTTTCTTCACAATCGTTATGACGCTTCCCGGTTCAAGGTTTATCGTATGGTGTTTGCCTTTTATGTCTAAATCTTCAGGGCTTTCTATAACAGTCCCATGGATCCTCAACCTGTTCGTCATTGGTTGCATCTCAGCCCATTCAACCAAAATTGTCAGAATTACCGACCTTCGCCAGCTTGATGTTGTAGTTTTTACCTCTCGAGTAGTTTTGCCTATTACTATGTCGTTTTTGTAAAGAACATTATAAACTTCCCATAGATCATCTTCGTTATCGACTCTAATTTTTATCACCTTTTCTTTTTCATCGACGTCGAGTATTTTCATACTTCTGCTTCATGCGGGGGGTGGGATTTGAACCCACGTACCCCAACGGGACGAGGTTCTGAGCCTCGCGCCATTGACCAGGCTAGGCGACCCCCGCTCTAAAAAATGATTAGGTGTTATGGTTAAATACTTTTACATATTTTATGTTAATTACATACATAACGTTTCTCAATAAGCTATAAAGATG
>JAVBJD010000097.1 GCA_030756715.1 Conexivisphaerales archaeon | reverse complement strand
CCTTAACTTTTACTTGAAGTTCTTATTTGACCAGCATCACTGTTATAGAAAGGAAAAAATAAAAGGAAGAAAATGGTATGTGTGCTGTTCAATTGAGTTCGGTCGTAATGCATCATTATTGGGGTTCACCTGGGGGAGGGCAGCTTGTTTGCGCTTCAGCAGCCTATTCTCTGGAAAAAGCAGGATACAGGCCAGCATTGGCTGGCACATTTTCTTTTGATCCATCAACTTACGAAAAGTGGTACGGTATAGATATATCAGGCTATAAAGTTTACACGTTCAGGTTAGAACCGAGGGCATTTGGGCTCTTGAGCAGGGCATTTGCTTGGATGCCAGCAAAAAACGCCATAAAAGAAACGCGGTCAACGATCCTTTTTACGGACGAAGGAACTTACGAACCTTTAAGAAAAAGCTTCGAAGAAATAAAGATAATAGAATACGTGCATTTTCCTATAGAAGCTTCAATAAAAAAAGATTACAGAAGCTTAGGTTTTTACTACAAAGATGATCCTTACATATACAGCAGGTATGGCAAATTTCCGCTCAATGTTTACTGGTACATCTACAGAAAACTGATCAGCAGGTACCTAAGAGAAAACCCTTTTGAGAGCGCAAATGCTGTCATGACGAACTCTAAATGGACAGCCGAAGTCATAAAACTTGTGCATGGTGATTATCCCGTGGTGGTAAATCCGCCTTTGCCACCTCTCATGAAGATAACGAGCGATCCCAGGCCATTTGAGGAAAGAAAAAGTTCTGTAGTTATGCTGGGAAGGTTTAGCGAAGAAAAAAGGTACGACTGGGTCATAAGAGAAATAGCTCAGAGCCTGAAGAAAGAAGGAATTAGGCTTATAATATTTGGGGGAGCCGTTACTCCAACTCAGAAAGGTTACATGAATAAAGTTAAGAACGAAGCGTTAAAGCTTGGATTAAAGGTATCAGAGAGCCCGGAAGAAGGCGACGTTTCTATAGTTCCTAATGCTTCAAGAGAAACGATAAACGCAGTCATGGACAGTTCCAGGGCTTTTCTGCACGCAACTATAAACGAGCACTGGGGCATAGCTGTAGCAGAAGCCATGGCAAGAGGTCTGCCGGTTGTGGTTCATAAGAGCGGGGGCGCATGGAGCGATCTAGCAGAAAACGGGGAAAACGGTCTGGGTTACGAGGAACCTCAGGAAGCTGTATCAGCTTTGCTTCGTGTTACAAGAGATGCAGACGCTTTCAGGAAATATTCGATGAAATCCTTAGAAAGGGTTTCAAAGCTAACTCTTGATAACTTTTCTGAAAAGATCAAAGAAACCGTTAAAAAGTTCTGAGCATCTTCTAAAGTTAACTGTCAATAAATGGTAAAAGTTAAAGCTTTTAGTTAAAGATAGTACTCATAAATGGACCAACCTAACATACTAATAGTTCTTATGGATACAATGAGGATAGACGCCGTTAGGCCTTACAGCACCCTGGTTAACACGCCCTTTACTGAAAAGTTTGCTTCTGATTCGGTTGTTTATGAAGCTGTTGCTCCTTCTTCATGGACATTACCTTCTCATGTGTCACTCTTTACAGGAAAATACCCTTCAGAACACAAGATACATGAAAGCTATGATGTAAAGACAAATGAGCTTGTGTTGAAATTAAATAAAGGAGAGCTGCAGCTTCCTGCACAAGTTCTAGCCGAATACTTAAGACAAAAGGGATACAACACTATAGGCATATCGGCAAACCCGCAAATATCTTCTTTTACAAGAATGGACACTGGGTTTAATATATTTATAGATATAACTGAAAAAGATGAGCCTCTTAAAGAAGCGATTTCTTACGGAAGGACAAGGGTAGAAATAATGTGGAACATGTTAAAAGAAGGAAAGTTCAGAGAACTTTTAAACCTCTACAGAGCAAGCAAAGAGAGAATAAAACTGAGCTCAAATTACCCTGTAGATAAGGGCGGAAACTGGATAACCTGGTTGATCAGGAGGATATCTCTCGAAACGCCGTTTTTTATGTTTATCAACTTTATGGAGATGCATGACCCTTATCCTTCAGATGTCAAGTACCCTCCTAATGAGTTTCATCTTAACGACTTGTTTGGAATAAAAAAGATAGATGAAAGTTTAATGAGAAAGATAAAAAGAGAATACTTTGAGCAATCAAAAATTGCTGACCTCTATTTT
>JAVBJD010000030.1 GCA_030756715.1 Conexivisphaerales archaeon | reverse complement strand
ATCTCTTATTTATGCGCTTTTGAATTTTTTTACAAAATACATTCTAAAATACAAAAGGGAATAACTTTATATATATGAAGCTTCAATCATTAAGTGATAAAAGAATGGATGATTTCGAACCGTTTGTGTATACGAACGAACTAATACCGGAGGAAATAACAAAAGAAACTGCAAGGGTTTTTGTCAAGCTTGAAACAAGAAAATATAACAAGCCTACAACGGTCATACAGTTCTCTGATCCAAAGGGCATAAACATAGATGAAATAGCTAAAAAGCTAAAAAAGAAGCTGGCATGTGGCGGAACAGCTAAGGATGAGAGCGTAATACTACAGGGAGATCACAGGGATAAAGTTGTTCAGTATTTGGTAGAGCTTGGCTTTAAACCGGAAAACATAGTAATGCAATGAAGAGATCGGGTAAAATAAAAGTCTGTCCAAGATGCGGATCCCCTCTTTATCCTCTTTCTGAAATAGTATCAGGAGCATCAACGAATTATTATTATTGCAAAAGATGTGGTTATAAGGGGGCTTTATACATAGAGATAAGTTATGAACCCTCTAGTAACGCTCAATGAAAGCTTTAGTAAAAACGAGATATCCGAAGATATTTATAAAAAAATATCGGATTCTGTAAAAAAAGTAAACGATGCAATTCTTTATGTAGAAAAGTCATCTGGCATCAAATATCCTGAGTGGTACATATATCCAAAAGCTATTGCAATGAAGACCCCTGTGGGCGAGTCGTCGATAATTTATTCTAGGTTTTTTCCTTTTAGCTACCAGGATGTTTTATACACTCTTGTGCAAGTAACTCCGCCTTTAGTTCTGTATGCGTCTAAGGATACCCTGCTTGCGGTAATTGCGCACGAGTTCCTTCATTATATAAACTTTGTAGCCAGCATCAAAAGTTTTACGATATCTTCCGAAGAAAAAACCAGCAGCATACTTGAAAGCGTTTTTAAGGACGAGGGACAGCTCTACGACGAAGAAAAGGTGTTTAAGAAAAGCAAGAAGATAAAGAGACTTTTAAAAGAAAAATTTTCAGGGGGTCTAAACGATGAAGCTTTAAACAAAAAAACTTTAAGCAGGTGGTTTAAAAAAGGTTTACCTGTAGAATACATAACTCCTGAAAGTAACGTAAGCAGGATAAGCGTTGTCTCTATTTTAAACTACAAGCCAGAAGAAACCCTTAAGAGGTTCTTGAATTGGACATAAAACAGGTATACTCTGATGTTACTGAAAAACTAAAAGACGTCAACATAAAATCGCTTGTAATTTACGGCAGCACAGTAGCAGGTTATGCTAAGCCTGACAGCGACGTAGATGTATTAGTTTTGGCAGACGATTTTAAAGAAAAGGTTAGATACTTTTATTTTGACTCAAGCTTTAACAAGTATTCTGCACTTGTTGCCGATCTTAACGAAACTTATAAAGATGCTGAAAAAGCCAGTTTAGGGGAGTTTGTAGTAGGCAGGCTCCTTAACCCGTTTCTTCCAGTTTATGGAGAGGAAATAATTCGAGACGTGGAATTAAGATATAAAAAAAGAGTAATATCAGAAGAAATAGCAGAGCTTTATAAAGAATTTCAAGATTTTTCTTATTACCTTATAATTCCTTTGCAGTATTTTCTGTTTTCAAAGCTAAAAAAGAGGTATCAGATCTATCCGCCAGCTCTGTACAGCTATGCAAAAACTTACTCTAAAGAGCTCATATCAAAAAACCTTCCTGTTACTCTTGAAGGTTTTAGAAATGCTGTTTTAGGTTTAGATTACCTTTGCCTGGAAGGTGAAAATGTGAGAATAAAAAAAGGAGCGCAGATACCACAACCATTTCTTATAGATGAATTTTATTATTTTCAGCTCGCTATAAAACAATACCTTTTTCACACTAGAAGCGGGAAGGTCTCACCAGAAGTTGTTATCAATGAAGCTCTTTCAAAGGTTAAGAGGTCAAGAAGTGTAAAAGACGTTAACGAGTACCTCAAAAAGCCAGAGCTGCTTTTAAGCTTAGAAGGTGGGGCAAAAATAGTAGAAACAAACATCGAAAAAGAGCTCAACGCTAAACTTATTGAAAGGATTGGTGGTATATTAAACCCTTTTTATGGTATAAAGATAGTTGAAATAGAAGGTAAAAAGTTCGTCGTAAAAAGTTTCAAGGGAAAAAGCGAGCTAAAGTGGTACATGCTCGGCATAGCTGGAAGACCGATAAAGCCGTTTGAAATGAACCCCATAAAGAGGATGTACAACGAATTCACTGGTTCTCTTCTGCTAAGAAATTCAGGGATAAAGGTACAAACAATTCATGCCATATCAGTACGCAAAAAGGCACTTGTAAAAACTTTTGTACAGGGCAAAAGTCTACTCGATACTGTTAAAAGTTTTTCAGGAAAAGACGAAGAACTGATAATTTTAGAAGAGGTTGCGCGTACTTTCAGGGGAATGCACGATTTAGGTTATGCTATGGGAGATTCAAAGCCAGAAAATTTTCTTAATACTGAAGATGGGATTTATGTAATAGACTTGGAACAGTTTAAAGAGAAAGCGAATGTAGAAGATAAAGGATGGGACATAGCAGAGTACATTTATTATTCTTTGTTTTTTATAAAAGATGAACGTTTGGTTAACTTATTTATAGAAAGCTTCAAGAAAGGGTACGGTGAATCCAAGGAAGTTTACGAAGCCTCATGCAGCCAGAAATTTTCTATACCGTTTTTAATAATGCTCAGGCCCGACCAGGTTGCCTTTTACAGAGGTATTATGAAAAGGATTTTTGTCGGTGAGCAAATGATCGAAAATGCTTAAAAATGGAATCAACATATGTTTAAGCGGATGAAGAGTAACTATAACCCATTCCTGAGAAGGCTAGAGGTTGAGTATGATTTTCAGGGCGGCAATGGAACCGTATCACGGAAGAATGCTGTTGAATCGCTAGCAAAGGAGCTGAACAAGCAGGCTGATAGGATCATACCTGTTTACCTAAAAGGATCTTTTGGTGCTAAAGATCTAAAGGGATTATTCTATGTTTACGATGACGTCAACCTGGCAAAAATGCACATTAAGAAGTACCTCTGGTTTAGGATGCTACCTAAAGAAGAAAGGAAAAAGGTTTACGATGAAATGAGAAAGAAGAAGGTCGAGAAGAAGTGAAAGGAAAAACAGTTCAGGTATGGAAGCTCTACAGCGTTGAGGGTAGCACGGTTAAAAGGGTTAACCGGTTTTGCCCTAAATGTGGTAGCGGAACATTCATGGCGCATCATAAGGACAGATGGTACTGTGGCAGATGCGGTTATACGGAATTTATAAGGAAAAGGTAAATAAACAAACCTTTTTATAAAAACCTTTAATAAACAGGTTAGTTTTAGAAATTTTATGTCAGCCAGAGAAGTTTTGCAGATAGCTGATAAAATTAAAGAACTCACTTTAAAAGGTAAAGGGTTTGCCCTAGTTTTTATAGCTGACTACAGGGGACACAGTGCTAGACATGAAGGTGCAGCCATGCTTGTATCTGAAGACGGTAGCTCCGTGGGCACTGTGGGAGGTGGGAGCTTAGAAAAGTTCGCAATCGATAAAGCCTTGGAATTTTTAAAAAGGGGCTCTGGAGGAATTATAGAAATACCGGCCACAAGCGAGATAGGTAGCGCATGTGGAGGGGCAGTCACCCTTTATATAAAAGTCGTTCCTCCACCTGAAACGCTGGTCATATTTGGAGCGGGTCATGTCGGAAGCGCATTGTCTAAATTGGCCAGCCAATTAGGTTTTAAAATAATAATAGTTGATGACAGACAGGAATTTGCAACAAAGGAAAGGTTTCCTGAAGCCTCTGAAGTTTTGCTTGCAAAGCCTGAGGATGCGGTCACAAAAATTCCAAAGGGAGATAACGTTTACGTAGCCGTAATGTATTATTCTTCAGACGCAGAACTGAATATTTTGAAAGAACTTTTAAAGTTCAACTTTAAATACGTGGGGGTTATAGCAAGCCCTGTAAAAACGCTGAAGTACCTTGATTCTCTCTACAAAGAATACAACGAAGACAAGCTTAAAGTTTTAAGGGCTCCTATGGGGCTTGACATAGGAAGCGGAGAAGAGCCTATAGACATAGCCTTAAGCATAATGGCGGAGATTCAGGCTATCAGGTATAACGCCAGCGCTAGGCCTCTTAACAAAGTCCCCGAACTGTTAGAACAGCTCAAGAAGAAAGCTCAGTTTACTTAAATAACTTGTAGATCTCATCCTGAGGAGGTTCTCTATAAACTTCAGTACCTTTTGATCTCATTATATGCAAGGATGGGTCGCCCTTTTCAAACGCGCCTATTACTGAGGCTCTATCGCCCATTGCGTTTAGAATAATCTCTGCATCTTCAGGTTTTATTGCGGCTAGAATGGCGCCGCTCGAAAGCAACTTAAGCGGATCAAGATTAAGGTGCTGGCATACAGACCTTGTTAGGGGATCTATAAGGATCTTATCTTCGCTTAAGTTTAGCTTTAGATTTGAGGCTAAAGCCATTTCAACAGCTCCACCTATTATCCCTCCTTCTGTAGGGTCATGCATGGCCTTAACACCCAGAGAGCTAAGCTTGAGCGCGTCTTTCATTATCGTTATCCTGTCAACGTAAGACATAGCGAGCTCAAGGGCGCCTTCATCAAACTGAACGATGAGCTCTGGATAATCACTTGCTATAACAGCTATACCCTCTATAGCCGCTTCGTTCACTTGTAACAAAAGGTTTCCGGGCTTAATATTTGATAAGCTCAGGGGTTTTCTGTAAGATAAGCCTATCTGGGTTACCACAGCAACGTTGCTCTCAAAGTTTTCCACGACCTCTGTATGCCCTCCTACTATGCTTATTTCGAGGTTTTTAGCTGAATTATCAAGCTGTGCTGTAATCTCATCAATTTCTTCTTCTGCTGTATCTTTTTTTAATAGGAGCGTAACAAGAGCGTACCTTGGTTTTACCCCTTTTACAGCTATATCGTTAGAAGAAACGTAAATTGCGAGTTTTCCAAGGTTTTTCTTAGCAGCTGTTATGGGGTCAGTATGTGTAACCATGTACATCCTTTTTGATAACCTTACTACAGCAGCATCCTCGCCTATCCCTGGCCCTTTGATAACTTCGTTTGTATGAAATCCATTTCTTGAAAATATATATTTCTTTAGCATATCAAGCGTTAGTTTGGCCATTGCAATCAATTAATTAAAGTAAAATATAAATGTAAGCTGAAGTTAAGAGGCTTATGCCAAAACAGATATATGATACTCAAACGTTGCTGGAGTTACTTAAAAATGCAGAAAAGATAAAAGTAGTAAAGAGGAAGGATTACTCTAAAATTAAACTTAGAATAGGCAAATACCTTTACACTTATGTTGGAACCCCTGATGAGCCAGACAAAATACTTTCCAACTTTAAGGAAAAAGATAAAATAGTTTACTATTGATGAAAAATGATATTAGTTAGCAATGATGACGGTCCAGCAAGCCCGGGTCTGAGAGCTTTAATCAGAAATCTTTCTAAGCTGGACGAAGTTGTTTTTTCTATACCTGAAGGCCCAAGAAGCGGAAGCAGCATGAGTTTAACTTTCCACAAACCGATAAGAATAAGGGAGTCAGAAATCGAAGGCGCAAAGGGGTTTATATGTTCTGGTTCTCCAGCAGATGCAATAGTTGTAGCTCACATAATGCTTGAAAAAAAGCCGGTTGCTGTAGCTACTGGGATCAACCTTGGAGATAATACTGGGCTTCAGGATATATTCTCAAGCGGTACAGTCGCAGGCGCGCTTCAGGCAGCCTTGCTCGGTTACAAATCGGTAGCTTTTTCAAAAAGGATAAGCGACGAATTTATCCTTTATCCTTACGCAAAGACAGATGAGTTTGAAAAACCTGCGCAAATAGCAGCAAAGGTCATAGACTTTGTTTTAAACAGGGGATTGCCTTCAAACTCTCAACTCTTAAACGTAAATTTCCCGATTAAAGTTGATGAAAATACAAAAGCAATGATAACCAAAGCTTCACCTGTGAAGTACGAACATTACTTGGACAAAAGACTTGACCCAAGGGGAAGGGAATACTATTGGCTCTGGGGAAAAAGGCTTGGCAGCTACCCCAAAAACACTGACGCAAATGCGGTTTTTGACAGAGGAGAAATATCAATAACGCCAATGAGGATAGACCTTAGCGTTCCAGAACTGTTGCAGCAGGATTCTAGCTGGTACAAGGATCTGGTTGAAAGAATATAAATTTACGATACAGTTAAATGTGGCTGATGAACAACAGAAATGGGGATGAAGCTTTACCGCTCCAGCCTGAGCAAAGGCTATGAAGAGCTCGCGACGAACTGACCCAATTTAGGTGAACATTTATGGTTTCGTTAAAGGTAGCTGTAATCAACAAAGATGTTTGCAGGTTTGACAAGTGCAACCATGAGTGCCAGAGGTTTTGCCCTCCTCAGATTTCTGGCAAAAAGGTGGTAGAATTTGGACCAGATGGCTATCCTACTATAGACGAAGTGCTCTGCATAGGGTGTGGAATATGCGAAAAAAAGTGTCCATTTGAAGCAATAAGAATAGTTAACCTGCCGAGCGAATACGGAAAAGAAAAAGTGCACCAATACGGCCCGAACGCTTTCAGACTGTACAGGTTGCCGATCCTGAAGAAAGGTAAAGTCGTAGGGGCTGTAGGAATGAACGGCATTGGGAAAAGCACAGCTTTGAAAATACTTTCAGGAGCAATTATCCCTAATTTAGGGAACTATGAGAAAGAGCCTTCATTTGATGACGTTATCAAATACTTTAAAGGCACTGTTTATGCCGATTATTTTAGAGCTTTAAAGGGCGGAGAAATAAAGATCTCTATAAAGCCGCAGGCGATATATGAAATACCCAAAGTTTATAAAGGTAGCGTTAAGGATCTTTTAGAAAAATATTCAGAAGGGGAAAACAGCGAAATAGTAAGAGACCTTGAGGTAGAAAAGCTGTACGAAAAGCAGGTTTCCGAGCTAAGCGGGGGAGAATTACAAAAAGTAGCTATAATTATCTCCCTTTCAAGAAAAGCAGATTATTATTTTCTGGATGAGCCAAGTTCTTATTTAGATGTTTTTAACAGGCATTCAGTAGCTAAAGTCATTAAGAAAGTTTCAGAAAATGCCGGCGTGTTTCTGGTTGAACACGATCTAACATTTCTGGATTACGCAAGCGATTACATACATATACTGTACGGCGAGCCTGCCGTTTACGGTATAGTCTCTAGGCCTATGAACAGCAGCGAAGGCATTAACGCGCTTATAGATGGAGAGATAAGGCAGGAAAACGTAAGAATAAGGAGCTATAACATAAGGTTCAGAAACCCAGATTTAAGTCCAGCAGAAGAATCGAACTTTCTTTTTACGGTTCCTTCTTTCAGAAAAAGCTATCCAGGTTTTATTTTAAAAGTAGAAGGCAAAGAAGTGAAAGAGGGACAAATAATCGGAGGGCTTGGCCCAAACGGTATAGGTAAAACAACGTTTTTAAAAGTCCTAGCTGGCGTTGAAAAAGATGATGAGGGGGCAGTAAACGTTCAAATAAAAATTTCTTATAAACCACAGTACTTGGAAATAAATCAGGACGTCACAGTTGAATCCGTGCTTTCAAAGTTTGACTGGAACAGCACAGAAAATATGAACCTGCTAATAACACCGCTCAGGATTGAAAAACTTATGCAGAAAAACCTTTCCAAGCTAAGCGGAGGAGAACTGCAGAAGGTAGCTATAGCTACGGCCCTTTTACAGGATGCGACTCTTTATGCACTGGACGAACCTTCAGCGTTTCTAGATGTGGAAGATAGAATAGCTCTTTCAAAGATTCTGCCCAATTATATAAAAAGAAAAGGGAGGGCTGGAATAATAATAGATCACGACCTTATGTTGATAGACCTAATATCCGATTCAATAATGGTATTTAAAGGCATTCCCAATGTTTCCGGAGAAGCTATAGGCCCGCTACAAAAGAGAGAGGCGATGAACAGTTTCTTGAAAGAGATGGGTTTAACGTACAGGAGGGACGAAGAAACCGGAAGACCAAGGGTAAATAAACCTGGAAGCAAGCTCGATAGAGAGCAGAAAGAAAAAGGCGAGTATTATTATGTATAAACCGTTAGCTGTCGGTAAAAGGTTTCATAAATTTATATTTGTCAATTGTAAAGGCCTGAGAAAAAATTCATTCTAATGAATTTAAATTATCAAAAACCTCTTTCAGCAAATTTTGTTGCGTAAAAACACTTTGAAATTTTATTATAAATAGCAAGGTTATTAAACAAACTTATTTCATCATAGGAACTTAAATCATTTTCAAAATTTCTTTATTCAAAATAAAGCCCAGATTTAAAAAGTTTTACAAAGGATAAGTTTATTATACAATCTTAATAATATTAATCAATGATAAAGGTAGCCGACCTAGAACTACCTACCTTCGATGATGTTGACCTTTCGAACAAAAAAGTACTGCTTAGGGTAGATTTTAATTCCCCGGTTGAAAGGGAATCAAAAAAATTGATGGACACCAGCAGGATAAAGGCGCACGCACCTACCATAAAAGAACTTATTGAAAAAGGCAACTCTGTGGTCATAATAACCCATCAAGGAAGGCCGGGGGATGATGATTTTTCCACTCTCGAACTGCACAGGGACGCGCTATCTGATGAACTAGGAATAGACGTAAAATTTGTAAACGATATATTCGGTCCATGCGCTTTGGATGAAATTAAAAACCTTCGTAATGGTGAAGTTTTGATGCTGGATAACATAAGGTTAGCAGCTGAAGAGCTCATAGAAGCCTCTCCCGATGTTCAGAGCAGAACTTATTTAGTAAGGAGGTTAGCTCCTCTTTTTGATATTTATATAAACGACGCGTTTGCTACTGCTCACAGAAGCCAGCCAAGTCTAGTTGGTTTTCCATTGGTTCTTCCATCTGCAGCTGGCAGACTCATGGAAAAGGAACTGGTTGCGTTATCAAAGATATTCAATATAGAAGAGTCTCCTAAGGTTTTTGTGCTAGGGGGCGGTAAAGTACTCGACAGCATAAGGATAATAGAAAATCTCTCAAAAAAGAGGATAGCCGATCGAATACTTCTGGGCGGATTAGTTGCAGAAGTGTTCGCATTGGCTAAGGGTGTAAACATCGGAGATCAGAACAAAAAAATACTTGACAGTCAGGGGTTTCTGCCCCTGATACCAAGGGCAAGAAAGGTCCTCTTATCAGGAGCACCAGTAGAAATTCCAGTTGACTTTATAGTAGAAGGCAGAGACGGCATGAAGGAAAACTACGCGACTAATGTAAATGGGGTAATAAAGGACATAGGCCCAGAAACGATCAACGTTTATTCAACCTTGTTAAATGAAGCAAAAGTAGTTGTGCTAAGAGGGCCGATGGGAGTCATAGAAGATGAAAGGTTTAGGATCGGAACGCTCAAATTAATGAATTCGGCTTTAAGCAGCGATTCTTATACTATAGTAGGTGGCGGTCATCTGTTAAGTTTGCTTCAATTCCTCAATGTAAATAAAGATAAGTTGCACATCTCAACAGGAGGCGGTGCTCTGTTGCTTTTTTTGGCTGGTGAAAGGTTACCCGCCCTTGACGCCCTCGCGCAGTCAGTGAAGGTGATAAGAAGATGAAGATAAAAGTTGGCATAAACGGATATGGAACCATAGGTAAAAGGATAGCTGACGCAGTGATTAAGCAGCCTGATATGGAACTAGTTGGGGTTTCTAAATTAAATGCAGATTACGAGGCCGTAACTGCAGTAAAAAAAGGGATAAAGCTTTTTGTTGATGAGAATTCGATTGAAAAATTCAAAAATGCCGGCATAGATTTTTCAGGGACTAAACTTGAAATGATAAAAGAAGCTCAAGTAATAATAGATGCGACTCCAGACGGCGTAGGTGCAAAGAACAAAGCGCTTTACATTTCTGAAAACAAACCAGCCATATTCCAAGGAGGAGAAGAGCCTGATGTGGCAGATGTTTCATTTTCTGCGCTCTGTAATTATGATGAAGCGAACGGAAAAAAGTATGTAAGAGTAGTCTCATGCAACACCACTGGCATGCTCAGGATAGTATGCGCGTTAAAAAAGAATTTTAAGATAAAAAAGGTTAGGGTTGTTCTTATAAGAAGGGCTGCTGATCCAAGAGAAGTAAAAAAAGGCCCTATAAATTCTATAGTGTTGAATCCGGTTCAGCTCCCCAGCCATCATGCAGATGATGCAAAAACCGTGCTTAGAGACCTCGATATATTTACGATGGCATATGTTGTGCCAACCACGCTTATGCACGTACATGCAATGTCGGTGCAGGTTGAAGGCAACCCTAGCAAAGAAGAGGTTATAAAAACTCTTGAATCTTCGAGAAGGATTTTGGGGATAAGCAGGGGTTCAGGAATTGGGTCTACAGCAGAAATAATCGAAACAGCAAGGGATATAGGGAGGGTAAGGTATGATCTACCTGAAGTTGCGTTCTTTGAAGATTCTGTTCATTCGTCTAATGGGGAAATTTTCTTGACTTATGCTGTGCATCAGGAATCAATTGTTGTGCCAGAAAACGTAGACGCTGTAAGGGCAATGTTCAAATTAAAGGAAAAAGAAGAATCAATAAGTTTAACTGACAGCACATTAGGTTTATTAAGGGGTAGATTGATCTGATGGAGCCAACATATAAAGTTAGTTTCTGGTTTAGAAAGATTCTCGTACCTATTGATGGATCAGAAAATAGCTTGAAAGCTTTAGACTTAGCGATAGACTTTAACATGAGGTACGGCTCTGAAATCACAGTTCTGCACGTTTGTGAAAACTGCGACAAAGACAGAATAAAAAAACTGATTGAAATGAGAACAAAAGGTAAAATAAACTACTTCTTTAAAGTAAGGCACTTAACTAACGAAACAAGTCCGTCAAACGAAATATTGCAGGAAATAAATGAAGGCAATTACGATGCGGTTATCATGGGCGCTAGGGGACTAACTACAAATCCAGACATAATAACCGGTTCAGTTACGATGGCTGTTATAGCAAATGCGCCAGTAACCGTAATAACTGTGAGGTAATTGCTTAAATCATAAATTTCTGTGCTTTATGTTCTAAACAGACAAGGAAATTTTATTTATACAAAGGACTTATTTAATGCTGATGGAATTTGGACGTTTAAAGACAAATTTCGAGAGGAAACTCGAAGAGGCAAAGAAAAAAGGCCTTGTGGATGAACCCATAATTCCTTTGTTAGAGCTTATTAATTCATGTAATGATTTTTTTACTACATCCTCATGCGCTGGGAGAATTATACTGATAGCTATCCCTCCCTCGTGGAAAAAGAACCTATCTAAAATATTTTTTAAGTCACATTATAAGGTAAAGCCAGAAGACGTATGGACTGCTTTATTGAATGGCATTCAAAAATTTGAAAGCCCCATATATTTCAAGCAGGAACCTTTTATACTGCACGTTTCAGCATCTACATTGCAAAACGCCTTAAAGATCCTCTCTATAGCTCAAGAGTCTGGCATAAAACACTCAGGCATAGTAAACATTTCTAAAAACAGAATTACCATTGAAATGCAAAGTATCGAAAGGGTTGACGCCATAGTTGGCAGAGAAGGAAGAACGCTCATCGACAACAATTACATTTCAGAATTGGTCAGAGATGCAAATTTAAAACTGGAAATTACAAGAGAAAAAATGCAGCGTTTTTTTGATAACTTTAAAAGTTTTGGATGTTGAAAAGAACATCCAATAATCAGCTAAACGCAATAAAGACAAAGTTTACTGTTACAATTAGTGAAAACCTTGCCTTAAAAAGGCGGAGAAGAAGTTCGTAAATTATTTATTGTTGGCAGGAAGGCAATACGTTCGCTTGTGCCATCGATGTGATACCATTTTAGCCCTTTTTGACCGTTAACGCTCTAAAACTGGTTATCTGATGAGATTTTTATCATCATAAAATGTAGAATAAACCAGGAAAGCTCATCGTTTTATAAATATATCTTTAAAAAACGACTTAGTTCATTTCTTTGGCTTGTAATATTCTATAAATATCATTTATAAGGGCTCTTCTATTTATTCAGAAATTACTGAATGGTCTCGGCGTTGAATTCGACTTTAATGAAGTTCATACTTTATAGCAAATTTATATATAGGCGTTAGCTAACTAAAAATTT
Source organism: Conexivisphaerales archaeon (assembly GCA_030756715.1). Taxonomy (GTDB): domain Archaea; phylum Thermoproteota; class Nitrososphaeria; order Conexivisphaerales; family UBA164; genus CAYFFZ01. The sequence goes on along the minus strand of JAVBJD010000030.1, from coordinate 1,268 downwards.
ATGCTTTCGATAACTATAAATTCTCAGACTCCACCTATTAAGTTAAACTTAACATACCAGCAACTAATAGAAAAATATGGGAACGTTGACTTACCAGTTAACATAGAAACTCTGGACAATAACGACTATCAGGTTTCTGTAGGCGGAGTTTCCAGAATGTTAATCCAGTTTGCAAACTATTTCAAGTTATCACCTGTCTGGGTTTCTCTAGGTCCTGGTTATCCAGAAAGAGCTGTTTTTAAGAACATGAATATTAGGTATGTGGATCTTGATCCAGAAAATCTGAAAAGATTTACTAGGTTTAAAGAAGGATTTTATAATCAGATCCATAAAGTTTCGCAGTATGAATTTAACGCCCAAGATTATCTTTCTTACACTATATATAATTGGAAATCTGCAGAAGCCCTGATAAAAGAATTTGAAAAAACTGACGTTTATTTTGTTAACGACTTTCAGCAACTGCAGGTTGGAGGGATAATAGGGCCTTCTGCGCCAGCCATTTTTTGGTACCATATACCTTTGATTCCAGAAAACCTTAATCAGCAACTCAGGACCTTCTTAAGAAAATCATTTGATGGATTTGACGAAGTAATTTTGAGCACTAAGCGCGACTTAGAAGGATACATTAGGTTAGGGGCTGGGGTTGCAGCAAAACAGGTATACCCATTCATTGATCATGACTCTTTAAAGGAGCCTAAAGAATCAGATATGAGTAAGGTTTTAGAAAGATTAAACCTAAAAAACGATGAGAAAAAAGTTTTGTTGGTTGGTAGAATGGATCCTATAAAAAGTCAGGATCTTGCAATCAGCGCTATTAAAAACATAGACGCAAAATTGATCTTGGTTGGCGATGGTAGTTTTACTGGGTCTACTTTATCGCGCGGAAAATCATCTAATTGGCTAGAACAACTCAAGCAAGTTGCTATAAAGGAAGGTGTTAAAGATAAAGTTATTTTTGCTGGGTATTTAAACGAGAATGAATTATTTGCTTTATATAAAGCTAGTGATGTAGTGGTTTTACCTTCAAGAACTGAAGGCTTTGGTCTAACAGTATGTGAAGGATGGAGATACAAAAAACCAGTAGTAGTAAGCGACGGTGCAGGCGTTTCTGAATTAATTTTAGAAGGAGTAAATGGATACAAGTTTAAAACCGGGGATACTAAAAGTCTTTCCGAAGCCTTAAAGAAAGCTCTTTCATCAAAGAAAGAAGTTGGAGAATTAGGATATGAAACCATGCTTCAGTGGTGTAGTTTAAAAGCAAGCAGTGA
>JAVBJD010000096.1 GCA_030756715.1 Conexivisphaerales archaeon | reverse complement strand
TTGTACCTTTTCTTCGTCCACGTCTACTCCAAGAACGTTAAAGCCGTGCCTGAGAAAAACCGCGGCCACAGCTGCTCCAACCCTTCCAAGACCGTAAACTGCTATAGTGATTTCCCTCTGCATACAATCTTTTGCGACTCTGTATATTAAAACTTTTTAACCGAGAGCTGGAGTGTTATTGTATATGAGATACAGGCTGATGGACGTCCTGGCGTGTCCGATCTGCAAGAGTTTTCCTCTAAAGCTTCACGTCGTAAAAGAAGAAAGAAAAGAAATAAGGTCTTACGAGAAGCCGAGGTGCGAGGTTTACTGCGGCTTTCTTGGAAAATACATTAAGGACATAAAAGAGGCTCCGTGCACAGACTGTTATGAAACTAAGATCATCGAGGGTTACCTTGAATGCGAAAAGTGCCACAGGTGGTATCCCATTCTCGATACTGTTCCTGAGCTATTGCCGGATGAGCTGAGAGATCTTAAAGAAGAAAACGAAAAGGCAAAAAAGCTCGGGATAAACAACGATGGCCTTTTTATAAAGGGCTAGCCCTGTTTTTCTAAAAATATTTTTCCTCCGTGAGTTACGACGAAGCTCCTCAGCTCATCGTATATCTTCATGATTTCTACGGAGCTGTCCTGTGTCCACGCCTCTATCCTGAGAACCGATTTTCCGTATTCCATTGACGGATGGGATTTAATGTAAACTGTAGGAAAATTTTCCGTAAGCCTCGTTATAAGTGGAGAAATCTGAGCTTCATATATTCCTTCCACCCTTGTCACAATGCCTCTGCTCACGCTATAGCCTATAAAAGGTTCAACGTACCTCTCGAACATGTCCCTCATCTCGTTTGGAACCCCGGGCAGCACAAAAAGCCTTTTTCCCATGAAAACTATCATCGCTCCCGGTGCTGCGCCGACGAAGTTGAACAGAGGCGTTGAACCTTCTGGAAGGGAAGCCATCTTTTCGTAAGCTTTTTTTGATTCTTCTGTAACCGGTCTTCTAAGCTTCATCATAAAGTTCAGAGCATCTTCGTTGAGGACTAACTTTTTCCCGAGCCATTCGGCAACAGAATCCATCGTTATGTCGTCGTAAGTTGGCCCAAGACCTCCGGTTGTTATTATTATGTTCGCTGGGGAGCTAAAAGCGTAGTTTAATGCGGAAGCTATCTGATCCCTTTTATCGTGAACAGTTAACGATGCAAATACTTCTCCTCCCAGAGAATATATCCTTGAACCTAACCATAAAAGGTTCCCGTTTAAAGTTCTTCCTATAAGCAGTTCCGTCCCTATGTTCACAATAAAAACGCTGATCTTTGTCATAAAATAAAAGGCAAAAAAGAAAAATAAAAACTTATTATGTTTTTCAGTACCTGTTCCCTGCGAGGAGAGCAAGAACAGAAGCCCTTACGTAGAGCAGATTTTCAGCCTGATCGAGGATTACGCTGTGAGGCCCGTCCATCACTTCGTCATCAGCTTCTTCTCCCCTGAAAACAGGTAGCACATGTGTAACTATCGCTTTCCTGTCCATTGTGTCAACTAGGGACTTTGTAAGCTTCCAGTCCTTGTACTTGTTGTGAAGCTCTATTTCTTTGTCTTTGCCGAACCTGTTGAGCCCTGTCATGACAGCCGCGTGGCTGACCCAGTTCCTTGGGAAAACTACATGGGCACCTTCGAGAGCCGACTTGAGGTCGTGTGAAACCTCTAACGCACCTCCGCTTTCTTTTGCGTTTTCCTTTGCTTGGTTCACTAGATTTTCATCAAGCTCAAATCCTGGAGGGTATGCGAGCGTTACGTCCATCCCGAACTTTGTCGCTATCAGCATTTCATCCTGGACGCTTCCCCAGCTCCTAGCGTGGGTGCTATAAGCCCACATTATCACATATTTCTTCTTTTCATAGTTTCCAAAGAACTTTTCATCTATGGTCATCATGTCAGCAAGAGCCTGGGTTGGATGGTACATGTCATCAGCCATGTTTATCACAGGGATCTTCGCGTGTGCAGCGTATTCCCTTATAACCTTGTTACCTGCACCGTAAACGTAGTCTACCGCATCTTCGAGTATCCTGACTCCCAGCGCGTGTCCAAGCCTTTCGTACATGTGAGCAATGTCAGCTATTGCTTCCCCTTCGGAACCCCTAGTTGTCTTGAAGTCGATGAACTGAGCGTGTCCTCCTAAAAGAGTGGCAGCCGCTTCGAAAGATGCCC
>JAVBJD010000095.1 GCA_030756715.1 Conexivisphaerales archaeon | reverse complement strand
TATTTAAATAAAAGAACATTTATTAGTAAGGTATATTTTTTGCAATTTTCATCTAATAATATTGACTGGTTTTAAATTTAAAAATAGCTCTAAAATTTTTTAACTCAGGAAAAGTTTATTTTTAAACCAGTATATAATAAATTTATTGAAGGTAGCGTTAATTGAAAATTTTGGAGAGCCACTTAAAATAAAAGAAGTGCAGGTAAAAACTGGCCAAAACGAAGTAATTGTGAATGTAAAGGCAAGCGGTATATGCGGCAGGGATCTCGTTGTCTGGAAAGGCGGCTTTAAAAACCTCAAACTGCCTTTAATTCCAGGACATGAAATCTTTGGAGAATTTAACGGAACCAGCGTTGGTGTTTTTGGTGCAATTACATGCGGTAAATGCAAGTATTGCCTAAGCGGGAAAGAAAACTTATGCGAAAGTTTAACTTTTCTTGGCGAAGGCAAGTTCGGCGGTTATGCTGAAAAAGTTTCTGTACCTAAAGAGAACATCTTTCCACTTCCTGATTCAAACTATGAAAAATATGCGGCGGCTGCTTGCCCTCTTGCCACAGCTATACATGCAGCTAAGGTTGCTGAAGTTAAAAAAGGGGAGTCGGTGTTGGTTACAGGTGCTGGCGGTGGAGTTGGCATACACACTATTCAATATTTTAAAAAGATCGGATTGAAGGTTTTTTCAGTAACCTCTGGAAGCAAAAAGGAAATTGTTTCAAAATATTCAGACGCCGTGATAACAGAAAAAGAATTTTCAAAATATATAAAGGACGTCGATGCGGTATTTGAGATAGTAGGAGCCAACACCATAAACGAAAGTTTAAAAAGTCTGAAAAAAGAGGGACGATTGGTACTCATAGGCAACGTCGATGGAAAAAACATTGAGCTTATAAGGCCTGCCCTGAGCATCATGAGAGAACACAAAATAGTCGGTTCCGCTGCTTTTACAAAAAAAGAGTATCTGGAAGCTGTTGACCTAATACATAGGGGCGATGTTAAACCTTATTACAGAACCTATCCTTTGGACGACGTGAACAGAGCGTATCAGGATATTATACAAGGGAAAATAACTGGAAGGGGCGTACTCCTGCCTTAGATTAAATTATAAAGCAATATGCGGCGGGCGGGATTTGAACCCGCGATTTCCAGCGTGGCAGGCTGACGTCCTAGACCAGGCTAGACGACCGCCGCTTTGTAAAAAAGTTCACATAAAGTGCTTAAAAGCTTTGCTATGCATGTTAAATTTATGGCTTTTGTTTTTGCATTGAGCTGTAAACAAAACGATCTAATTCTTTCAGCTTTTCCTGAATGCTTTCTGCCAATTTATAGTAGAATATGAATGACAAGATAAAAAGCTTTAACTTTCTAGAGCTAATTAAAAACGTGCTGAATGCATCGATAGTTTCCAAGAAAGAAGATGCTAAAACTTAATTTAAAGTAGGAGACCTTAAAGTCAAGGGCGCAATCCTGTACATGCTGGATGTTCCTCTTTCAAACGTGTTTACAATTTCATTAAGTTCGCAGGACAGGTACAGGTGAGTTATTGTTGAACTGCGCACACAAAAAGGTTCCGGCTATGATGAAGGGGCTACAGAACACAGGATAACTGGAGAAATACCGGAGGCAATTTATAACAACCTTATGTTCATTTTAAAAGCGTTAAATGAAAAAAGCTTTAAAATCATAGAAGAATTTGGAAGTCATGTAGATAGCTTAATGTACGCTGGAAGCGTCTCAAAAAACGCTATCAGCATAGCAATTCACGATTTGATCGCAAAAGCTCATGGTGTTCACTCTTCAATGCTTCATGGGGGAAGCCTAGAAGAAAGAGTTACCAGCCTGACAATACCAATAGGTAGCGTCGAGAACAATCTTAAGTTTTTAAAAACTTTCAGAAAAAAGGCGCCAAGGTCATCAAAATAAAGGTTGGAAAAGATGCGCAGCTTGATAAAAGAAGGATAACAGCAATAGCTGAAAACCTAAATAAAGGAGAAATGTTTTATGCTGACACAAACCAGGGCTATAGTTTTAAAGACGCTGTTGAAGTTGGCAACCTGCTGGGCGAAAAAGGAGCTCTGTTCTTTGAACAGCCGATTAACAGAAAGGACCTGAGGGGAACCGTCTTCGAGTGTAAGGCGTGCGCCTGAGAATCGACAGGCAGCTGAACGCCGCCGTGAACGTATACATGAGGATGGAGGGCGTTC
>JAVBJD010000094.1 GCA_030756715.1 Conexivisphaerales archaeon | reverse complement strand
TCGATAGGTTTTTTATTACGTTTGAATATACCATGATTGCGGATCGCTTCTGTTAATTTTGAGAAGATTTATCTTCATAAAAACCATTGAAGTGCGCTTCTTAACTCTAATCTAAAATTCTTAACAATATAATATCCCTATCAGGGGACAAATTCGAGTCTTTGCCCTCCAACTTGCTCAAGTATTCGAGCATCAGCGCCCTGTCTTATTCGGGTACCCTCTGCTCGCTCTTGATTTTTTCGAGAGCCCATGTCAGCCTCCTTCCATAGTCGTGTATATCTTCCTTGCCCCTCACATTATATATAAACGGGCGTTTTTCCTCAGGCACAGAACCGTAAATAACCACGCCGGGGGTGGGATTTGAACCCACAAGGCCGAGTACGGCCACAGGCTCTCCAGGCCTGCCCCATACCAGATTAGGGGACCCCGGCTATCATTTTCCTCATATCTTCGTACAATAGACCTGCCTTAATAACGTTTACATAAATTATTATAAACGGTGTCTGCTGTAAAGCTCTGCCGTTATACTTTTCAACTAAGGGAGCTATGTTGTTTATGCTAAGCGGGTCTTTTTCTATCGTTATAAATACCTCTTCCGGGCCTTCGTTAGTTTCAGCTAAAATTACTTTGTTTTTTGAATCGTCCCATCTGTAGATCCACTTGTAAATGAACTGCAATTGAGGCATGTTTATCAATCCTGTGCCTACAATTCTTCTTATAAAACCTTCATCGACGAACCTTTCCCTCATGTTTATTATCGTGTTAAAGATTGAAATCAGACGGCTTGTTTCTTCTACGCTTTCATAAAAAAGTTCCGTGTTAAATTCTTTTTTGGGGTTTATCAGAGCGTTAAAGGCCCTTGTTATTTCGTTCTTTAATATTAAAGGTTCGAGCATGAACAGCATGTCCCTTATGTTATAATCAAATGAAGATTCGTCTGTGTGTGACCTGCTGTAAGATTTTCTTTTCAAGGCTTTTGTAGTGGAATACCTTTCAAGCGCTTTTTCAATCGTTTCAAGTTCTTCTGGTTTAAGGTCTCTTAAAGTTATGAACCTGCCTTCTTTAACATGCTGTATGCCTGCTGACTTTATTACGGATTCTGCGACGCTCTGGTTTCCAGTAATACCTTTAAAGTATGGATCGTAGCTCAACGCTAGCGAGTCCTGTAAAGGCAAGAGATCGCCAAAAGGGAGCTCAAGTTTTTCTTCCTCGGTTATGAGCTTGCTCAAGAGGGCTTTCTCTAAAACTATTTCGTTAAGACCCTTTAAAGATCTGCCTTCTTCTGAATCTTGAAACGACGAAAAGGCTCCGATAAGAGCAACATGGTATGTGCTAGCCGGGTTCATGGATATCTTTTCTCTCAATAACTGAGCCATAACCGAAAGCGACCCGCCAAACAGTCCTTCATAACCAAATTTGGCTGGCGTTATGCCGTCGTCTGCACCTAAAAGAAGGTCTGCCCCTTCCAGTTTGATCCCGATTCCTATCTTATAATCGCTAGAAGGTATCTGTGAGTTCTTTGAAGATGACTGAGAAAATCTAACTGCGACCTTTGCTCCCTGTTCTATAAGCGTTTGATAAAGTATAGCTGAAGCAGCTATGCCATCCAGAGTTTTTACTGTTTCTACGTAAAATCTTTTATTTTTGGCTAACTTTAAAATTCTCTGAGCTATTTCATCGTAAACACTATCTTGAGAACCTAATTTATACGTCATTCAAGCTGTGCCACTACGCTCTTATATTTCCAGTCAAGAGGTAATAAGCCTTTCCTTTTATAGTACTTAGCTAACCTGTGGATTTTCGCTTCAACGAGTTCTAAGGCGTGCTTGTTCTTCCTGTCCGTTTTGTGAACCTGAAGGTGTCTGATAAGCCTCTGGGCTTTTGTAAGGAGGTTTAACAGATCCTCTGGCATAGGATCACTGAGCTTGTTCTCCTCTATAACCTGTTTCAAACTCTTGTTGAGGATGTACTTTACTCCCGGAATTCCGTATTCATCCCTTAAAGTCTCTCCAATCTGGCTGTTTGGCATGCCTTCCTTTTTTAATTTTACTACAAGCGATTCAACTTCTTCGGGCTGCATGCCTACCCAAGTAGCCTGTCTGCTAACAGGTGGCTTATGACTCTGAGATTTCCCCTTTCTTCTTGAATGTAGCCTTGCCAATCTTCTTCCTTCACAGCTATGATTTTCTTATATTTATACGTATCGCAAAATAGG
>JAVBJD010000029.1 GCA_030756715.1 Conexivisphaerales archaeon | reverse complement strand
CCGGGTTAAGGTAAGCATCGTAAGCGGTTGAGTTCCACACGTTTTCCCAGAAAGCAGCTGTGTCGTTGTTAGTTGTAAAGCCAGCAACGTTCTGGAGCCAGTAATTCTGTGTACCTGAGCTAGAGTTTATCTGCAGCATCACGTTGAGCTGAAGCCCCGCGCCGTAAGCTGAAGCGTTTGCAGGAGGGGTTGAGTTGTAAGCCTTCATTTTAAAAATGTCGGCAAAACCGGTTACTGATCTGGCAAATACTTCATAGGGTACGATTACTCCAGATTCGTTTTTTATTCCATAATCAGCTATACCGGTTGGAACCGGGGGCGAGCTCGTGTAAAAAGGGTCAACAGCCCCTAACCTGTAAGATAAATGTACAAAAGCGACTGATCTTGAGATATCGTTTACAATAACAAGGTAGACAAGGCCTGCAGCCTTTACCGATCCCTGAACGCTGGTTCCTGATTCGTGAAAAATGTACTGATTAAAAACCTGAGTTTCGTTGAACTGCACGAACTCCTGTTCATTCATGACATAAAGATCAACCGGGACGTTTGATGTCAGATTTAAAAAGACGGTTTCATAACCCGGGAGTTCAATCGGAATGTATTCATAATAGTTGTGTTGAAGCGTAAAATAGAAGCTTTGCCATGAAGGCCCAATCTGCTGGCTGAAAGCAATTGGCGTCAAAGCTATGAGCACAAGGACGATGAACTCTTTCAATACAAGTATTCAGTTGCTTTTTTATTTAAATTTTCATCAAAAAAGCAATAGCTCACATTATAGCTAATGATGTAAAAGAAAAGAAAACAGATAGAAAAATAACATTTTTAGATGGTGCAGCACCTGACCGCAGCCCTGTCTATGGATTCGAATATCGTGGGGTGCTGATGCGCCAGCAGGCCCAGATCCTTAACCCTTGCGTTTACTGAGACTGCCAGAGCTATTTCGTTTATTATCATGGAAGCCGCTTCTCCTACTATTAAACCGCCTATTACTCTCTGCGTCTCTTTTTCAATTACTATTTTTACCCAGCCCTTTCTCATCTTCATTATCTGAGCATAGGCATCGTCCTCGAGCGGGTAAGACACCACTTCATGTGGTATAGCAAGCTTATCAGCCTCTTCCGGGGTAATGCCCACGCTGGACACTTCTGGTTCCGTGAAAACAGTAACGGGTATGCTCCTGAAGTTCATTTCATAAAGGGGCCTTTCTGCTATTATGTTCCATGCTGCGATGGTCGACTCTTTGACAGCTGAGTGGAAGAGCATGTACTTACCTATCACATCCCCTGCAGCGTATATGTTTGGTACCTTGGTTCTCATGTGACTGTCGACTGCGACTTTCCGGTTTTCAACTATCCCGAGGGTTTCAAGCCCTTCCGTGTAAGGCACTCTGCCAGCAGCCATGACAACTTCGTCCGTGGTTATTGATTTGCTCTGACCAGTTTCGTCAACATAATAAACGGTCTTCTGGTTCCCGTTCCTTTCTATTGATGTCACCTTTGAGTTTGTTTTTATCTTTACGCCGTTTTCTTCAAGCGTTGACCTGACTTCCTTCACAGCGTCCTGATCCCAGCCGTTCATTATCTGGGGCAGCATTTCAAGTATCGTTATGTCTGTTGAGATCCTGCTCAGGGCAGATGCCGCTTCTACACCTATATACCCTCCGCCTATTATGACAAATGATCTGCCAGGCTTTCTGTAGTCTGTTCTGTAACCGAAAAGGTCCTCTGAGCCTATCGCGAGCTCTGAACCTTTTATGGGAGGCTTAAGGGGAACTGAGCCTGTAGCTATCAGCATGTATTTGCCCTTAACGGTCTTTTTCCATGAGCCGTCAAGGCTCTGAACCTCAACTTCGCAGCACCTGGTAGGCTTTGCTGTAGCTTTAACGAACTCAAGGTTTTCATGCTCAAGTATTTCCCTTATGTGTTGCTGATACCTTATCTCCTGAACCCAGTCCTTGTGGTCAACGGCTTTTTCCCAGATGTCCCTCACCATTTTTACTTCAACGGTGCCCTCTTTTTCGGCTATCTTTTTTGTCTTTTCAAGCAGGTACACTGTTATGTAAACTGCTTTTGACGGGATGCATCCCTCGTAAAGGCAGTTTCCTCCGAGGTTGCCCTTATCGTCCACTATCAGAGCTTTCCTCTTGCTGTCAGAAAGCTGAAAGCCCCCATGATAACCTCCTCCCCCTGCACCAACTATTAAAGTTTCGTAGTAATCGCCCGTAGGTGGGTCCGTAAATGAGTCGTGAGTAGGTGGAAAATGATGGTATTTTGCCAGCATGACACAGTATTAGCAAAAGATGGCTTTAAAACCTTTCTCGTTTTTGTATTAGTTTTCGAAATTTTGATTTTTATGCGAGTTTCAAAGTATTTAAACAGGCCAGTCAAATATATGTTAAAAATGAGCAAAGGAGTGGACGCTTTGATAAAACTCGAGAGCAGTTTAGCGGGTCTGTACGCAACCCTTTTCAGGCTGAGCTATTTTGGTATAAACGCAAAAACCGTGTTTCAGAAAATAGCCATGGACTCAATGGAGCACGAAGAGCTGCTCAGGCTTCTTGAAAAGAAGCTGGATGAATACGAAACTGTAATGGACGATGAAGTGATCGGGCTGTGCGAATCGCTTTCTGAGGAAGTTATAAAGCTGAGCAAAGAGGCCGGCAGAATGAGCGTAGAAAAGATATACGAAAAGCTGAGGGAGCTGGAAAAAGGCGAGGAACTGGCATACGAAATATACGAAAAATATCTGAAGGAAGCGGGCAATAAAAATGACCAGATACTTGTGCTCATAATGCAGGGTATAGCCGAAGACGAACAGCTTCACGACAGGCTCTTATCTACAATCATAAGCAACACAAGGTTCTGATGCTTTTACAGATTTAGAAAGGGTAGAACCTTATAAATTTCCTGCCAGAAGCTTTCCTTATCCTGTTCATTATAGCCAGGCCAATGCCTTCTTCTTTAAAAGACTGAATTACGGCAAACTCAACGTCCAGCCTGTCTATCTTTCTGAGGCTTTCAAAAAGGTTCCTTGCAACAGTGTAAAGGTTGTACTCTGTGCCCAGTATTATGAAAGTAACGTTATCCCGAGCGAGATCCTTTACCTTCATATAGTTTTCTTCTGTGAGCAGGAAAGCCACTTTTCTGTCGATCCTTCTGACGAGTTCAGGGAGCAGCGAATTGTCCACAAGCAGGTAGAGGTCCTTTTCTGGAGCATAGTGTCTGTATTTCATTCCCGGCGCCAGAGGCCTTTCAAAGTCTGAAATCCCGGTTGCTTCAGGTGGTACCTCAATCTTCCCGAAGATGCTGGTTAGCTCATCGATCGTAAAGGGCCCGGGCCTCAGAAGCGTAGGTGGTTGCTTTGTAAGGTCAACTATTGTTGATTCTACGCCGAAAAAAGTGTCGCCGGCATCAATAATTACGTCCGCACGGCCGTTGAGCTCTTCTATAACTGTTTTACCGCTTGTTGGACTTGGTCTACCTGAGATGTTTGCGCTTGGAGCCGCGATCGGGGTTCCTGAAAGCTCTATTAGCTTTAACGCAACGAGGTGGGCCGGCATCCTTACAGCTACGGTGTCGAGCCCTGCAGTCACCTCTACCGGGACTTCAGGCCTCTTCTTAAGTATTACAGTCAAGGGCCCTGGCCAAACTCTCTTTAACTTATCCTCCAAAATTACTTCTCTTGCCACTGAATATAGCTGTTCAAAGGAATTTATGTGAACTATGAGCGGGTTGTCTGGCTGCCTGTTCTTTATTTTGAAGATCTTCAAGCAGGCTTCACCGTTGAAGGCATCAGCTCCCAGTCCATAGACAGTTTCTGTAGGGAAAGCGACAGTTTTGCCGCTCTTTACCGCTTCAGCAGCTGGAAAAAGATCTTCGGGTTTAAAGTTTACGGGGTCGACCCTTATTATAAGGCTCATTCCTGTATTATTTTGTTCGAAATAATGCCAATGCCACCAATTTCAACAGTTACAACGTCTCCTGGCTTCAGGTACCTCTCACCAGTGAACGCCGCGACCCCTTCCGGCGTACCTGTTGAGATCACGTCGCCCGGGTAAAGAGTTATCCCCTGAGACAGATAAGATATAAGCTCTTCTATCTTGAATATCATGTCAGAAGTTGAACCGTTCTGCCTCAGCTCTCCGTTCACTTTTGTCTTTATGTTCAGGCTGTACGGATCGTTGATTTCATCCGATGTAACAAGCCATGGGCCGAGCGGAAGAGCGTCGTCGAGCATCTTGCCCATTACCCAGTTATATCCGTAAGTGGTCTGGACGTTTGGCCCTCCAGGGGGGAACTGCCAGTCCCTGAAACTTATGTCGTCTGCAACAGTGTACCCTGCGATACATGATTTTGCCTCATGTGCAGACACGTACTTGCACTTTTTACCCATTATTACCGCCAGCTCACCTTCATAGTCCATCTTGTTTGAAGACTTGGGCTTCCTCACGTCGTCGTATGCACCTTTAAGGGCGTTTGTAAACTTTGTAAACAGATACGGTTGCAGAGGTTTTGCAAGGTTGCCCTCTTTAGAGTGAGAATAATAGTTAACAGCCGCAAGGAATATTTTCTGAGGGTTTCTGACGGTTGGATCCAGCTTCAGGTCCTTAAGCTCATAAACTTCAGATGATTCGTTCACCGCATCATCAAGCTCATCCGCATAACCAAGAGCAAGTATATCTTCAACCGACTTTATATCTGAGCCGTACTTTGTCAACGCAGAAGTTATGTCGTAAACCTTTCCGTCCACATAAACTCCAACCCTTTTCAGGCCTTTTACCCTGTAGTTTAATACCTTCATCACTCTAATCCTAGTTGTCTCATGTCTTTAAACTTTAACGTGATCATCTTGAGAGCCTGCATTACGAGCTCCACATAGTCATCTATTTCTTCGGGCTCAACTCCGTTCTTTTTTGCCTCGTCCTTTACCTTTTCCTCAACCTTTTTGTAGCTCTTCAAGCTCTCGTTCCAGTCAGCCCACGGGATGTTCTTTATTGCTTCTCCTATCCTGTCGTTTTTCGGCAGTATACCTTCAATCATCAGCGCTGCTATGATCGGATAACCTATGTAGCCTTTGAATATTGTCCCGTTGTCGTTGCTGTATGCCGTGCTGTTTTTTATTATGACTATGTACTCTTTATCCCCCCTTGAAGATCTCACCCTGTAAATCCCTGCTTCCTCTTTCTTGACTCTGCCAGCTGAAATGGATGATACCGCTTCGAGGACCTTTATCCTCGGAGGCAGTTTTAGCTTCATTCCATGGTAAGCGGACAACCTGATTGATTTAGAACTTACCGAGTTTATAAGTTTTTGTCATCCTAGCTAAAGCATGCGATAGTTTTCCGGCTTTATTTCTTATGCAAAAAGATCGTTATATCGATTTATCGATATATTTATTAAGCAAAACATGAAATTCTTAATCAATGGAGTTAGAGCACAGGATAGGGGTGGCCGCATCGAGGACTTTAATCAGCGCCTTCGTTTTTCTAGCAATGTCCCTCTTGAAGATATATTTCGGTTATTTCAGCGGCCTCCCGATCCTCGTCGCAGACGGCGTTCACAACTTCGCAGATTTTCTTATGTTCATAGCTGCATACGTAGGTCTCAGGCTGTCCCTCATAGGGCCTACAAAGAACTTCAGGTACGGCCTTTACAAGGCTGAAAACCTGTCAGCTTTCGTCATGAGCATGTTCATAATCTATGCCGTTTACGAGATATTTTTGGAGGGTATAAGGTTCACCGTACCGAGATACCCATTGATAGGGATAACGGTCCAGGTTGTAAGCCTTGTAATTGACCTTGCCCTGGCAGTATGGCTCGGAAACATGAAGTTAAAACAGGTGAGCCTGATAAACGCTGAAACGCTGCACAACTATGAAGATTCGATCCTCAGCCTCATAGTTCTGATAGGCATAATCATGCTTGATTATGAACTCAGGTATCCGTACTACGCAGTCCTCATAATCACTGTAGCGATAATACTTTACCAGGTACTGATGATACTGAAAGATTCAACTCTGGCGCTTCTTGACGCCACCGATAAACGCATTGAAAAGGTAGTAGATGAATCAGTAAAGGAGATCAGGGAAATAAGCGGATATCACGATCTGAGGGTCAGGAAAGCCGGTCCCTATTATTTTATAGAGCTGCACCTGGAGCTGCCCCCAAACGTAAGCGTTAGAAAAGCTGACAAGATTACGGATGAGCTCGAAAAAAGGATAAAGGAGAAAGAGCCACTTGTTTTGATCGTCAACCCCCACGTCGAGCCTAGCGAAATCAAGAAGGAGACAAGGGCTTTGATACCGGCAGGCCAAAACGGAGAAGTGTCAAACTTTGCACAGGCGTCAGGGGTCGTTTTAGCTGAAATAGAAAGCGGAAAGATGAACCTGCTTGAAAACCCTTTCAAGAAAATGGAGAGGAGAAGGCTTCCCGCTCTTGTCGAATTCATCAGGGAACACGGGGTAAACATAGTGGTAACGAACAGGATAGAGGAGCCTCTCATGCTTGCCCTCTTTGGCGCTGGAGTTGAAGTTTATCTGTCAGATGATGACTACATAACAGCTCTGGAAAAGCTCAGGGCAGGACAGCTGAAGCCAGCTGAACTTAAAGAAAACATTTAAACAGCGGCGCGCTTGTATTTTGCAGTTGAACGAGACAGACCTAAAAAGGTATCTGGAAGAAGAAGGCATATCTTTTAAGATAATAAAGCACGGGTCATCTTACAGGGCAGACGAAGCTAGCAGGGAACTCAACACAGACATCAAGAGCATAGTGAAGACGGTACTTTTCATAGCTGACAGAAAGGATCCCGTTATAATAATAGTGAGGGGAGACAAGAGGGTTGACCAGACAAAGATGGCAAAGCTGCTCGGGTACAAAAAGCTCAGGCTTGCGACTCCAGAAGAGCTCAGGGAGATAACCGGCTATGAACCCGGAACCCTGCCCCCTGTGGCGCATAAGCAGAGCATAAAGACAGTTCTTGACGAAGATGTGATGCATATGGATTACGTTTACGCCGGAGGAGGTTCGCTCGGAAGTTCCCTTAAAATATCTCCAAAGGATATAGCCAGGCTGCAAAACGCATTAATACTGAAAGTATAATGATAAACAGTGCAGAGATGCAGGATGAAAGGGTCATAGGTATTGACGAAGCGGGGAGGGGCAGCTTTATAGGGCCGCTCGTGATAGCCGGTTTTTCTGTCCCATTTACCCTTATAACCAGGCTCAGGGATGTTGGGGTTAAAGATTCTAAAAAGCTTACCCCCACTAAAAGGTCAGAGCTTTACGCAAAGCTCAGGGAAATTCAAAGCTCAGATTTTTTAACCTACAAGCTGAGCCCGCAGCTGATCGACTCATATGTCTGGTCCAGCGTCAGAAACATAAACCTGAACTACCTGGAAGCTTACTACATGGCGAGGATAATCAACAGGCTCCCAGGCAAGTATGTTGTCGTTGACGCGGCAGACGTAAACCAGTCGCTTTTTTTAAAAAACGTTATTAAAAACGTAAAAAGGAAGGTACTAATGATCAGCTCGCACCACGCGGACGACCTGTACCTAGCTGTTTCGGCTGCAAGCATAATAGCAAAAGTTGTAAGGGACACGGAAATAGAAAAGCTCCACAGGATTTACGGAGACTTTGGATCCGGTTACCCCTCTGACCCCAGGACAATAAGCTTCCTGAAAAACCTGAAAGAGAAACCGGACATGCTTCACATAATTCGTTTAAGCTGGAAAACGTTAAATAAGTTCAGGGAAATATAATTCTTATGAGCAAGACGTTTGAGACGAATTTTATCTGGCACAACGGCTCGATCGTTCCCTGGCAGGACGCAAAGGTTCACGTAATGACGAACGGACTGCACTATGGAACCGGGGTCTTCGAGGGCATAAGGGCATACTGGAACGGAAAACAGCTTTACGTGTTCAGGTTGCAGGACCACGTGAACAGGTTCTTCAACTCTATAAAGATCTACGGTTTTGGAATAGATTTTACAAAGGACCAGATCTCCGAAGGGATAAAGGAAACGCTGAGAAAAAACGAGCTCAGAACAGACGTTTACATAAGGCCTCTTGCGGTAAAGGGCTACGGGCCCATAGGCCTTGACGTAAGGAAGCTGAAAACCGAAGTATTCATAATAGCCATGCCTTACGGCCGCTACTTTGAAAAAGAGGGCATAGAGGTCCTTGTCTCTTCATGGAGGAGGATAAGCTCCCAGACGCTTCCAGTAATAGCTAAAGTTACCGGCCATTACTCAAACAGCGTGCTTGCAAAGCTAGACGCCCTGAACAAAGGGTTTGACGACGCCATACTGCTCAACGAAGAAGGAAAGGTCTGCGAAGGAACCGGAGAAAACATAATGATGGTCAGAGACGGAGTGATCTACACGCCTCCGATTTCGGCAGGCATACTGGACGGAATTACCAGGAGGAGCATAATCGAGTTTGCGCCGGACCTTGGCCTGAAGGTAGTTGAAAAGGACATTGATCGGGGAGAGCTCTACACAGCTGATGAGCTTTTCTTTGTTGGAACAGCTGCTGAAGTCACGCCGATTTTAAAGGTTGACGGCAGGCAGATAGGAGATGGAAAGGTAGGCCCTGTATCAAAAAAGCTCAAGGAATACTTTTTCTCCATAACACAGGGAAAAGTTGATAAGTACCTTAAATGGCTTGAAGCTGTATGGTAAGGGTGAGCTTTCAGGGAGAAAGAGGGGCTTACAGCGAGGAAGCAGTTATAAATTTTTTCGGAAACGAAGTAGACTTTTTGCCTCTCCCGTACCTTTCTGACGTTTTCAGGAGCGTTGAGTCAAGCAGTTCTGATTATGCGGTCGTGCCAATAGAGAATTCCCTCGAAGGAAGCGTGAGCGAAACTTACGACCTTCTGCTGAACAGCAGCGTTAAGATAGTTGGAGAATCAATACTGAGGGTAAGGCACTGCTTCATGATACATCCAGAAGCGGAGCTTTCAGGAATAAAGGAGGTCTGGTCCCATCCCCAGGCGCTTTCACAGTGCAGGAAGTTTATAGAAAAGATGAAGCTAAAGCCTGTTCCTTTCTACGATACAGCCGGGAGCGCAAAAGCGATTTCGGAAAAGGGGATACTTACCGCCGGGGCTATAGCTTCATGCAGGGCCGCTTCCTTTTATAACTTGAAGGTCGTGGAAAAGGGAATTGAAGACTCAGAAAACAACTTCACCAGGTTCATAGTTATCGGAACGAAAGAAGTTAAAAAAGGGCAGAACAACAAGACTTCTTTAATCTTCGGAACCCCTCACAGTCCAGGCTCCCTTTACAGAGCGCTAAAAGTCTTTGCAGACAGTGGGATAAACCTGACGAAGATAGAAAGCAGGCCGACAAAGGCAAAGCCCTGGGAGTACTACTTCTTCGTGGATTTCGTAGGAAACGTTGATGACCAGAAGGTAAAAGATGCGTTGGAAGAGCTAAAAAAAGTTACAACTTTTATTAAGCTGCTCGGATCATATCCTGCTGAGTTGGTATGACAGGCTACGATCTAGCAAAAATCGGCCAGTACCTGGCATCTCTCGGATACGTCGAGGGAAGAGAAGGCAACCTGAGCGAAAGGGTTGGAAACGGGGCGCTGATAAAAGCAACAAACGTGTTCATGGCTTTTGCCACTCCAGAAGACTTTTCTTACATAGACCTGGAAGGCAACCTGATTTACGGGAAGCCACCTTCCTCAGAGTACAGGCTGCACACCACCATATACAAAAAAGTGAAAAGCGTGAACTATGTTGTGCACACTCATCCCGTTTACACCCTTGCTCTTTCACAGCACTACAGCTACATACCGATAATCTTGACAGAAGGCAAGATATACTTTTCAAAAGAGGTCCCTGTGCTGCCCCTGATAGAACCGGGGACCCAGGAGCTCGCTGACAGCGTTACTTCTTATATTCAGAAAGGATACGAAGCCGTAGTTTTGAAGGACCACGGGCTTGTAAGTGTTGGAGAAACGCTCGACGTTGCAGTAATGAGGACCATAGCTGTAGAAAAGAGCGCCAAGATAATAATGCTCTCGAGGAACCTTTTATGATAAAGACAGGGGTCTGCGGTTTTGCTGCAAAGAGAGAGCTTATCTACAGCACCCTCGACGCTGTGGAGCTTCAGGAAACTTTCTACAGCATGCCAAGTTACGATAAGATGAAAAAGCTCAGGTCAGAGGCTCCTGAAAGCTTTGATTTTTCAGTAAAGGTCTTCCAGGGCATAACTCACGGTTTTAACTCCCCTACGATGAAGAAGGCAAAGAACTTTACGCCAAACGCTAACGTAGGGCTGCTGAAGGACACAAAGGAAAACTTGGAGCTGTGGGAAAACTTCAGAAAGCAGACCGCAGTCCTGAACCCGGTGATGTACGTCTTTCAGACTCCCCCGAGCTTCGGAAGCGAAGACCAGCTGAAACAGGCCTACAGCTTCTTCAGAGAAATTAACGGAGAAGCAAGGATAGGGTGGGAGCCTCGTGGAAGAGCCTACGATAACCTTCAGATGCTGATGAAGATATTTGAAGACCTGAGCCTGGTTCACATAGTTGACCCCTTTAAGAAAAAGCCGATCAAAGCATTCGGGCTGCAGTACTTCAGGCTGCATGGCAAGGGATCCGGCGAAGTAAATTACGGTTATAACTACACTGACAACGACCTGTTTGAGCTGTACAACATGGTGAAAAGCTACGACAGGGCTTACGTGATGTTCAACAACATAAAAATGTTTGAAAATGCAAAAATATTTAAAGAAAAATTTGTTGGTTAAGGCGGAGTTATCTTTATAGCCCCAACCGGGCAGGCAGTTTCACATGCCATACAGAATATGCAGTCTTTTTCTCTTACCGGGTCAGCTTTGTCAGTATAATACTTTGGCTGCTCTTCTGAGCTCAGAGGCCACTTGTCGTTTCCGGATCCTGACTTTCCAGGGTTCAGAAGCCATTCAAAAACGTTTACAGGGCATACGTCCATGCATGCCCCATCAGCTATGCAGCAGTCAAAGTCAACAGCAACGATGCTTCCGTGGATTCCCAGCTTTGTCGGATAAGGCTTTCCGTCAGCATCCATTCTCTGTTTTCCTTCAGCAAAAACCTTGTGCCCGGCGTGTTCACCTGTTACAGGATATTCGTCGGGTTTTTTCTGAAAATCTGGATCGATCGGTTTCGATTTAAAAGGTACTGGTCTTACCATTTCAGATCACATATACTATAAAAAATATACTATAAAACGTTTTTGTAAATGTTTGTTTTCCTTGGCTTGCTCTGTTTTTTACAGGGTTCATGAAGATTTTCAAATTTTTAATAACGTTTAAATTTTAATCAGCTTCTCAAAGATCAGTTGAGTAGCGAAGACCTGAAGAAGTTCCTGAGCGTTTTCGGGCCAGCCTGGCTTGTTATGATAGCAGATGTCGACGTAGCTTCAATCATAGAAGGCATCGAAGCCGGTGTCGTCTCGGGAGCTGTCATGGTCCTGATCATGCTGATACTCATACCGCCCCTTTTTTTCATACAGGACGCAGCCGGGAGGCTCGGGTCAGTGGGCAACATAGGCTTTGGGGAAGCTATAAGGAAGAAATACGGAAAGAACGTTTCTCTTGCGCTTTCACTGCCGATGGCGTTAAGTGACTTCCTGGAGTACCTCGCAGAATTTGCAGGTATGGCAATCGGGCTCACGTTGCTCGGCCTTCCGGTTTGGACAGGCCTTGTAGTTTTTTACATAGTTCACCTTACAGTTGTGTTTACAAGGAAGTACAGGAGTGCTGAAATGATTCTCCTTCCGTTGAGCTTTCTCCTCGTGATAACCCTTTTTGTTGAGCTGTTCCTTTTCAGGCCAAACTTTTCTATCCTGCTTAACTCTCTTTTAACTTTCAAGCTGAACCTGTCTTTCTTTTACCTGATAGCCGCGAGCATAGGCGCTGTTATAATGCCCTGGATGCTTTTCTTCCACAGCGGGGCTGACGCGAGAAAGCACATAGGAATAAAAAACATGAAGTATGAAAGCCTTGAGACGCTTATAGGTTCAGTAGTATCCGAAGTGCTCATGGCCGTCGTTGTCATCTATGGCTGGGTGATTTCTTTCAGGGATACTGACGCTTCTCTTTCTGGCATACTTTACTACCTTCAGAACATGGACTTCGCGCTGCGCCTCCTGATGGCAGTGGGCTTTATAGCTTCTGGTCTTCTCGCTTTAGTGGTTATATCTATGGCATCCGCATGGGGCGTTGTTGAAGCAGCTGAGCTAGACCAGAAGCACTACGTTCTGATATACCTGCTGGAATCTCTTCCAGCTCTCTTTATAGCCATATTCGTAAGGAACTACCTGCAGCTCATACTTGGGCTGATGGTGCTTTACTCTGTGCTGCTGATACCTCTGCTTTACGTTCTGGGGAAGACAGCGTCCGACTGCAGCTTTATGAAAGGATTTGCGCTCAAGGGCAGGAGGTTAAAGGTATACTGGGCTATGGCAGCAGCAGTATCAATCGGCGGGATTGTCGGGTTTGTTTCTTTTCTGATGAGCTTACTGTAAAGCCGTGGTACAGAAAAAAATATTAAACAACCAGAAGATAATAAATGCGTGAAAGTAGCTGTAGGAGGCACCTTTGAAGCCCTTCACGCAGGCCACATAAAGCTTCTGAAGAAGGCCATTGAAATCGGGGACGAGATAATAATAGGCATAACATCAGATTCTTTTGTAGAAAAGATGGGCAAGAAGGTTGAAACGCCCTACCTGGACAGGGTAGTCAGGTTAAAGGAGAAGATAGACGAAATCGCAGAAAAGGACTTCAGGTTTTACATCGCAATGCTGGAAGACCCGTACGGGCCCGTGCTGAAAGAGGAAATAGATTACATAGTGGTGAGCCCCGAAAGCTTCAGCAACGCGTTAAAGGCAAACGAGCTCAGGAAAAAGCTAGGGTTCAGGCCCATGAGCATTTACGTGATAAACTTTGTGAAGGCCGAAACAGGGGAAAAGATCTCTTCCACTGACATAAAGAAAGGCAGGATCCTTCCTGATGGCAAGTCAGTAAAACTTAAGGTTAACCCTGAAACTTAATCAGCTGGCTGGCTTTAGATAAGAAGCGTCGACGTTTATCTGTATTGGAACAGCCGTTTCAAGCAGCATTATGGTTGCCTCCCTTTTTTCTTTGTTGAACCTCAGGACCTTGGCTTTCATGCCTTTGAAAGGCCCGTTAATAACTTCAACTACCTGGTCGTTCTGAAGGGCTATCTCTTCAGTCTTTGCCTTGATGAGAGGAGCAACGTCGTTCAAGCTCAGAACCCCCGGGACTATCGACTTCACGTTCTTCACATCTGTTATTAGCTTGCTTACTGCAGCTTGGTTGTCAGCCTCTATGATCAGGTAACCTTTCATGTTTTCGCTTATTACTATAGAATAAACCGGTAAACCGTTCATCTTTGCCCTGCTTACGAGGAGCTGGGCTATGCCTGACTCCTGTCCGCCAACTACCTTAACGGCATAGAATTTTGGGCTCATCTTAAGCTCAGCCAGAAGGCAACCAGGTGCATGATTATGCCAATTCCCCCGATCAGGAACAGGGCCAGCAAGAAAAGCTTTAAGTAGGCAGAAAGCTCTTTCCAGGAAGACTTTCTGCTGTAGCTAAGAATCTCCCTTACGCTCTTAAAAAACTGAGATACATCCATATGGCTCAGCTATATTAAAGAAACGCGATTTTTAAGCTTTATTAAAAATATACATATGCGAGTCTTTTTTCAAATTTTTCAAGGCTTCTT
>JAVBJD010000093.1 GCA_030756715.1 Conexivisphaerales archaeon | reverse complement strand
TATTCTGAATACACCCCATGATTTTTTAAGGCTGAAACTTTAAAAAAGGTGTCGGCGTTGGGCATAATTGAAAATGAGATAAACTTATATAAAAAGAGCTGTGCTTATTAATATCATGAAAGCGTTAATACTAACGGAAAATGAAGCCGAAGATATAGAGGTTCTTTACCCGTATTACAGGCTTCAGGAGGAGGGGATAGAGGTTCACGTCGCTTCAACTAAGAAAGGACAGGTGACTTTCAAGCACGGCTACTGGCTGAACGCTGACCTTGCGTTTGAAGATGTAAACCCTGACGAGTACGACATACTGATACTCCCCGGGGGAAGGGGCCCCGAACGGGTCAGGCTCAACAAAGCTGCCCTGGAAATAGTGAAAAAGTTTTCTGAAAAGTCCAAGCCGATAGCAGCAATCTGCCACGGTCCCCAGATCCTCATCTCAGCGAACCTCGTTAAGGGCAGGAAGCTCACTTCGTGGCACGGCATAAGGGACGACGTGATCGCGGCAGGTGGGATCTACGAGGACAGGCCAGTTGTGAAGGACGGGAACCTCATAACATCCAGGCAACCTTCGGACCTTCCGTTCTGGCTTTCCGAGCTAGTTAAGATGATAAAAGGTTAAATGGACCTGATTTTATTTTCAATTCTTCTCGTTTTTCTGGGGATCATCCTGATAGCGATAGGCACGATACTTAAGGCAAAAGAAATAGAAAGAGAGGAAGAAGGTGAAGGAAGCGAAGAGAAGGAAGGTGAGGAAAAGAAGGTTAAAGCAGGGGGCATAATCCTGATAGGCCCTGTACCTATAGTGATAAGCAACGATAAGAAGCTCCTCGAAGTTCTTCTCGTGATAGTGGTAATAATACTGGTGATATACCTGCTCTTTTACCTACAGTTCCTCTGAAGCTATGAAGAATGTCCCGTCGCTCATTATGTATACATAGATGTCCTTTGCAAGTTCGTTTTTTGATACTGAATCGGGGACGCTGTACCTTATGTCGTCGAAGACTTTTGTAAAGTTGCCCTTCAGCTTTATCCCTGCCTCGTCCGCCCTGCTTACAAGGGCAGGAGGTATGTTGACGAGCTTCGTGCCTTTTTCGAACCTGACCTTCATCACTATGTTTCCCGCGACCGCCGCTTTTATCGTTTCGAACGCAAGCTTTATGTTCCTCAGAGCTCTCTTTTCAAGTATGTAAACGTTCTCAGGAGTAGTCCCGAGCCTTTTTGCTATTTCATCATAATCCATGTTCTTCTTCCTCAGATCGAGGATCTGAAGCTGTCTTTCCGTGAGAAGACCTATCCTTTCCTTCCTGCTCAATGGTATATTTTTTACAAACCGCATATAAAAAGATAACCTTTCGTTAACGTTGATGCATGATTCTTAACCGCATAAAGAGTTGTGCGTCGCAAATCTCAAGGATTAACCCATGATCGATAAAGCATTATGCAAGCGCCTTCCGGGCTCTAGCTTTTTTACATCTAGTTGGCATAAAAGCATCATTATATAATATAAGGTTATTAGACGCCGTTGCCTTATACGCTTGATGGCATCAGTGTATGTGATAACCGGGCCTCCGGGAATTGGAAAGACGACAGCTCTTGTTAAACTAGTTAAAATGCTCAGAAATGCGGGAGTTGAAGTTGATGGATTCTATTCTGTAGAAGTGAAGGAAAAGGGAGAAAGGAAGGGTTTTTCGTTTGTTGATGTAGTGACCGGAGAAACTGCAGAGCTTGCCTCTTTAAGCGGAGACGGGATAAGGTTCGGCCGCTACAGGGTTAAGGTAAAGAACATAGATGAGTTTGTCCCACGCGTAATACACAGGGCCGCTGAGTACGCGGAGGTCATAGTAATAGACGAGATAGGGCCGATGGAGCTTTTCAGCGGTTCATTCAGGAAAGCCGTCGAGGAGCTTTTAAAAACGGATAAGGCGGTTATCGCGGTGGTTCACAGGTCGTTTTCTCACGACCTGATGAAAGAAATTCTGAAATCTGCAAAAGCAACGGTAGAGGTAACCGAGTCAAACAGAGACTCTGTGCCAGAACAGCTATACGAGATGCTAAAATCAGATCGCATTTTAAAGTAAAATGCTACCCGAGAAGCAGGCCTTCCCGTTAATAGACGCGCTTCCTGTTACATCACATACTGTGTTTAACAACTGCACAGAATTCCAATCAGAAGAGTCGTCGAAGGCTGGCGTACTGCTTGCTTTCTGTAGTCAATCGATCGATTGAATATATGCAACAAAAAGGTTCAAGCTAATTACAGAGCTTTTAC
>JAVBJD010000092.1 GCA_030756715.1 Conexivisphaerales archaeon | reverse complement strand
ACGCGATGATCATAAGAGCGGCGTTCTCATAAAAAATAAGTGTACAGCGTTTATGAGCGGATCCAGCCTTACGAATCATGAAGGTTATCAATGACTTTTCTGGATTTGATGAGTTGGTTTTCTAATCAAAGCGCAAACGTGCATGTAAAAATTTAAATTAAAAACTTCATAAAGCATTCCATGCGATCCAGCGTCGGTTCTCAAAAACCTGCAATATACGCCGCTTTTTTCGGGACGTTTATAGAATGGTACGACGTGGTAATAGCGGGCATCGCAGCGTCTACTGTATGGCCTGCTGTGTTTTTTGCAAAATTTTCTCCTGCTGTATCTTTTATGCTCTCGATGCTTTCTTACACGGCCATGTACTTTGCAAGGCCTCTGGCGGCACTGATATTCGGCCACATGGGCGATCGTATAGGAAGAAAGGCCTCTCTGATATATACGCTTCTGACCGTAGGAGTTGCTATGTTTTCAATAGCCTTGCTGCCTCCTTATTCGGAGATAGGTTTGTTAGCACCAATTCTTCTTTTAGCTCTAAGGTTTGTACAGGGTTTCGGGATAGGGGGCGAATGGCAGGGAGCTGTATCATGGATATATGAAAACACAGAAAACAGAAAGGGACTGTGGACATCTCTGATGCAGGCGGCCAACCCGATAGGCTTTGGCCTTGGCCCTTTAGTTTTCATGCTTGTCGAAGAGGAACTAAACAGGAGCGCATTTTTGAGCTATGGCTGGAGGATACCGTTCATCATAGGCGGAGCTGTGGTTGTTGCTGGCATAGTGCTCAGGCTCAGGATGTCTGAAAGCGTTGAGTTCAACGCAGCGAAGAAGGATGGCAGGATCCTTGAGATGCCTTCTTTACATGTCTGGAAAAGTTTCCCCTATTTCATAGCCCTCGGAATACTTGTATCGGCTTTCCCAACTGCCGCTGCAAACCTTCTGCTTAACCCTCTTGGGCTTGCATACATGAAGGCTCTCGGAATACCCTACTGGGTTGAAATGTATTCTGCAATACTGGCTGGGTTCGTGGGCTTCCCGTTTGTTTTGCTCGGTGGAATAATGTACGATAAATTCAGAAGAATGTACTTGCCGATCATTACTGGTGCGGCTGGGATTATAGTGCTTTCTGGTTTTTATTTTCTTATCATTCAGACAAAGGTCGCGCTTTATATAATTCTGGCAGCGGTCAGCGTTTTCGCTTTCCTTTATATATCCTTTGGCGCTCTTGGAGTCATTCTCTGTAAGGTCTTCCCGGTAAACGTAAGATATTCCGGAATAGGCTGGACGCTACAAATAGCTACTCTTATAACAGGGGTACTTCTTTCTTTTGCTGTGCCGGCATTTGTAAAGGTTTCGGGAGGACTTGTAAAGGCCTGGCCTTATATTTCGCTTTCAGTGGCGCTGCTTTCAGTCCTTGGTTCTTTATCGGTTTTGGCCTTGGAAAAATCATCTAGCGCAGGACAATCAAGCCGATGAAAACGTAAAGGATGAGCTTAATATTCATTTTTTAGATCTAAATGCAAATTTTTGCAAAGTTTTTATATACAAAGAACGATTAAAATATAAAATGGTAAATAAAGTGTTCGTGATATGCACTTCGGGGAGAGAAGACATAAACAACACGAACATGGCCGTAAGCTTTGCGCTAGGTGCCAGAAAAAATGCTGGGGCAGAGGTTTCTTTCATGTTTTTGGGCAGAGGTGTGGAAAACTTACTGAAGGATGCTGCCACAGCTCAGCAGATGGAAAACATGATAAAATCAATGGAGGACGCTGGCATTGACGTCACTTACTGCGGCGTTTCTTTAAAGAATCTCGGATTCAGCAAAGATATGGTTATGCAGATAGCCAGCGAAGTCATGGGCGGCGTACAGACCGTTAAAAAGATAGAAGAGGGATATGCTGTAGTAACCTTTTGACGTTCGTTATTTTTTAAAAAGTTAAATTACTGCATCCAGCAGCCATTTAACGCGCTTTGTTTTTAAAGACCGCAGCGAATTTATTACCACCTACCAAAGTCGCTGTAGCACACGAGAAAGCCCAGTCAGTTCTTTTAACTGGGATGTATTCACCGATGCAAGCGATGACATAACTTTTATGCCATCAGAAAAATGAAAAAAGATGGCATCTTCTGATAATGGCAAACGGGTTTATTTCTAAATTCATAGAAAAAAGAGAAGCCCGGATAATAAGCCATCAAGCGTTCAGTATGTTAACTCAAGTAAGATAACAAATCTAAGCCCCTAAATGTGCCATAGTTTAATCTTATGT
>JAVBJD010000091.1 GCA_030756715.1 Conexivisphaerales archaeon | reverse complement strand
AATTTTAACTAATTATGGATGAAAGCGTTCTAAAAATAGGATTGATGGGGCTTGGAGAAGTTTCTATGATGCATGAGGCAGGTTATAATGAAGAGCCAAGAGCGCACATCGTAGCTGTGTGCGACAGGGACGAACAGTTAGCGAAATCAAGGGCAGAGCCTTATGGCGCAAAGCATTATTCGGATTGCGAGGAGCTCGTAAATGACAATGATGTTGATACAGTTGATATAATGCTGCCTCACAGGTTTCACTATAAGTACGCTAAAAAAGCTATGCTTGCGGGAAAGAACGTTTTAATAGAGAAACCTATGGCGATGAAGTACAAAGAAGCTAGGGATCTCATATCAACAGCTAAGGCCGTAGGAGTAAGGCTAGCAGTTGCTGAAAACACAAGGTATGTCGAGCTGTATCAAAAAGCTTACCAACTTGTACAAAAAAACAGGTTGGGAAAAATTTGGTTAGTAAGAACGCTTATAGCTGGTAGCGAAGTTGCAAGGTACTCTGACAAGCAGAGCTGGGTTGGTAAAAAGAAAACTGGGGGCGGGATAATTATAGACGCTGGGGTTCATAGTTTTTATCTGTTAAAGTGGTTCTTCGGCGAGATAAAAAATCTAAGGACTTTTTACTGGCATACACTTGGAACAGATGCAGAAGACAACGCCGTTGTTTTGGGCACATTAGAGGACGGTACTCATTTTGATTCGCAATTTTCAGACACAGCTCAGCAACCATGGACTGAAAGACTGGAAGTTTATGGGGAAAAGGGGGTTCTTATAGGAGATCAGCTTTCTGATCCGCCTCTAAAGGTTTACAACGGGCCAATGGACGATGAAGGAGAAACGGTACAGGTTCAATATGACCCATTAGGGTGGAAAATAAGGTCGGTGATGGAAGAGATCAAGGACTTTGTGGGTTCTATAGTAGAAAAACGCGAACCTTTAGTAAACCCAAATGATGCGGCTTACGCCGTTAAAGTTGCTGAGCTTGCCTACAAAAAGTCAGAAGAGCTGAACTATTTTGAATAACCCGATTTTAAAAAGATCAACGAAATTTTTACTGCTTTTTGCTTTATTTAATCTTGGGCTGAACTATTTATGGATCTCTTATAACTCGTTAATACTGCCAGAACAAGTGCTAAAAGCTTTTCCGCTTTACCTAAGAGGTATAGCTCTTGGAGCTATAGCTTCAGGAGGCGTTACCCTCGGAGTTATAACCAATCTTATATCAGGTATATTTAGCGATGGATTAAACACAAGATTGGGAAGAAGAAGACCTCTTATAATATCTGGTGTTGTTTCACTAATCCCTATAATGTTGCTGGTGGCGCTTTTTCCTTATGCGGGCTTACTTGTTGCAATCGAATACGTTGCAATGGAGATAACTTCTAATGTTGCACAGGGCTCATACCAGCCTCTATTGCCAGATCTTATACCAAAAGAACAGAGAGGTGAAGCTGGAGGTTTTCTAGGACTTTTTATGTTAATAGGAAACGCGATGGGATACGGTATAACCGGTCTTCTAGTTGGAAGTAATGAGCTTTCGCTTGCGGCTTTACTCGTAATCCCCGTGTTGCTTATAACTTCCACGGTAACAATTTACAGTATATGGAAATTTGACACAGGAACTTCGAAACAGACACAAAATTTTATTCTTACACTTAAAAAGATGTTTAAACCCGAAATTAAATCGCCGGGATTTTTCTGGCTTGTTCTGGGCACCTTCTTCGCGCTAATAGGCTCTTCAGGGCTGATGTACTTTGAACTTTATTACTTTAAGTACGTTCTTAAGCTAGAAAATCCAGCTTATGGAGTAGCGAT
Source organism: Conexivisphaerales archaeon (assembly GCA_030756715.1). GTDB lineage: Archaea > Thermoproteota > Nitrososphaeria > Conexivisphaerales > UBA164 > CAYFFZ01. The sequence continues at coordinate 486 of JAVBJD010000091.1, read as the reverse complement.
AACGGGACTTGTTGTCCTACTTGTCGCAATGATAGCCTCGATCCTGCTTGGAAAACTTTCTGATAAAGTAGGGAGAAAAAAGATCCTTATGTATACTGCCGCTGCAGGAGGAATTTCTATGGCAACGATTCCTTTTTTAAAGAGCTTCTATGCGTTTTTGGCGGCGGCAGCGGCGGTTGGGGCTACAACGGGAGCTTTTTCAAGTGTTGAAGCGGCCTTCGCAGGAGATCTTTCGCCTTCTTTAGAAACTGGACAGTACATGGCATATTCAAACCTAGCAATCGGAGGATCATCGGCGGTCGCACCAATAATAGACGGAACCATAATTTATGTGGAAAGCAAATCTATATACACGGGCTTTCTTCTGATGTTCCTGCTCTCTGCGTTGTTTTACTTTATAGGCTCAGGATTTCTGTTAAAGACTCCTAAAGGATAGCTTTATGAGTTAAGCTAAGGTGGATTTTGTAAATGTGCATCTTTTGGGCT
>JAVBJD010000028.1 GCA_030756715.1 Conexivisphaerales archaeon | reverse complement strand
TGTTCGTTGTACTTTGCCCAGTCCCTTTTGTAGATAACCTTATTACCAATCTTTTGTTATTATTATTGCGGGAGCTTTTTTTGGCGCATAAAATAACGAAAGCGGGCGAGCTTTATAACAATTATTCAACATAACATTTTTTATAACAATAAAAAATATTTTTAAAGTTAGCACGTTTTTGGTCAAGATGTATAACAAACTTTAAACTGTCAAAAACCAATTAATCAAACCGATTTAAGAAAGAAAAATTTTTATTTGCAAGCGTTAAAAATATTTATGTTAAAGCCAGTTTTTATAGGCGAAAAAGGTTTAGCCACTAGCGAGCATGCTTTATCAACCATAACAGCCGTAGAGGTTTTAAAGAAAGGGGGAAACGCTATAGATGCTTCAGTAGCCATGTCGTTCGCTTTATCTGTAGTTCAACCTGCTCTGAATGGTCTTGGCGGGGATTTTATGGCAATGATATACAGGGAAGGCGAAATAAGTTTTATAAATGGATCAGGTTGGGCTCCAGAAGATCTACGCAAAATTATAAAAGAGCGAGGATTCTCTGAAATACCAATATACGGTCCATTATCTCCTGTAGTTCCTGGAATGGTTTATGGGGTTTATGAAATGTGGAAAAAGTACGGAAGCCTTGAGTGGGAAGAACTTTTAAAAACACCAACGGAGATCGCAGAAAAAGGCGTTCCTGTTACAAGTAAAATGCTGGCCGCAATAAAAGACATGCTTTCTGGTTATCACGACAGTGTTACAGGAAAACTTTACAATAAAAACCTCTGGGAAAGGATCAGGCTAACAGGTTTAGCAAAATCGATAAAAGGTATAGCTGAAAATGGGCCCGAATTTTTTTATCAGGAAATAGCAAGAGGTTTATCTGAATATGTTCAGGAAATGGGCGGGGTTCTGAAAGAACACGATTTTAAAAATTATAGACCAGAGTTTTCTGAACCTTTGAAGCTTGATTACAAAGGATACACGATATACGAGTCACCCCCAAACAGCCAAGGCATAACAACACTCTTGATACTGAACGCGTTTAATGAAAAGAAAGTAATTTTTGACAAAAAAGGGTTAGAAGAAATATTAAATGTATATAAGAAGGCTTATGCTTTAAGAGACAAGTACGTTGGGGATCCAAGATTTGTAAGTATTCCTGTAGAAAAGATTTTGAAAGAATCTGTTTCCCTTTCAGAAACAGAGCTGAAAGACGGCGATACAACGAATTTTGTAATTTCGGATAAACAAGGCAATGTAGTTTCAGGCATACAAAGCTTATATCATTCGTTTGGTTCAAGGATAACTCATCCTGATTACATGATAACGCTAAACAACAGAGCGAGCGACTTTAAGCTCAACGGACCCAATTCTTTGCTACCTCATAAAAGACCGCTTCATACTCTTTCGTCTGTAATAGCGACCAAGGACGGAAGGATATCATTTGCTTTTGGAATAAGCGGAGCCCATTACAGACCTCAACAGCATTTTCTCATCATAAATAACATTGTCGAAAGGGGCATGAACATAGGGGATGCGATAGAATCTCCTAGGTTTCTATGGAATGGGCATGAAGTATTTGCAGAAGAAGGCATTGAATTTGTTGAAAAGAAGGTAAAATATCCAGGCCCAACGGGTGTAGGGCATGGAATACAGTTTATAAACGGAGAAAAAATAGCTTATGCAGACATAAGAGGAGAAGGGATAGCTTTAGGAGAGTACTGAAGCATGAATATCTCCGAGATCCAAGATCAATTTGATTAACTTTAGAAGTGGTTTTACAAAAAATTTCAGCTTTAGATAAAAATTAAAAATTAAGCATAAAAAACTATGTAAATAAAAATGTTTCCAAAGAACACTTTTAGACTGCCCAGAGAAAAAAGTTCTGTAGGCATTCTTACTTTCTCTTTTTTGTTAGCCGTTTTTTCCAGCTTAAATTTTAAATGGTCTAGTTTTTTATTGGCTTTAATTTCATATCTGCTATTCTTATTAACGTTAGACTTTCTGTTTGAAAATTCAGCTAAGCCGTGGAATATAAATTACATGGTAACGCTTTTGCTGGACGCGCTTCCGATTTTTATAGCTATTGCATTAAATGGAACGATTGTCCTTTTAGGAATTTTGCCTTCGTTGATCTGTACATCCGTATATCTTATTTTTGCTGTAAGAAGAAAAGGCAGATCAGTACAAGCACTGGTTTTAGGTTCTTCTATACTTGCTGGCCTTTATTATTATTTTACTTCAATTCTAAGCTACCTTAGTCTTACAAAAGCACTTATTGGGTTCTTGTTATTTTCTTATAATGCGGCCGAGGTGCTTTACGTAGAGAGCAGGTTAACGTTCAGGAACATGGATCCAAAATATCCATTTTTGATTTTTCTAACGAGTTTTCTAGCTTTTATCTATCTTCCATTATATTTTGTTTTACCATTAATCGAACCGTCATTAAGGTTTTTTGTGAACATTTTTAAAAACAGAAAATTTAGCAAATATGAAGAGATAAACGCGTTGGGCATCAAAGAATTTATCATGTATTCTTTATTTTTTATCTTTCTATGCTTAATTACTGTAATTTATGAACTAAAAATTATATAAAAAATTGTATTTTGCGCGGATCCTTCATTAAAGCTGTACCTATTAAAAACGCATCAGCTCCATTTTCCTTAAGCTTGAGTATTTGATGTCTTTCGTTTATACCACTTTCAGCTATTTTTAAAGATTTTTTAGGCGTAATTTTAATAAGTTGAATAATCTTTTCAACGCTTACTGTTAAAGAGCTCAAGTCCCGAGCATTTATTCCTATTGTATCAGCTCCGCAATCATTTGCAGTTTTTAAATCGCTTTCGTCTTCTACTTCTACTAGAGGTGTCATGCCATAACTTTTTATAGTTTCAAAAAGGTTGCAGAGCTCTTTTTCTTTAAGTATGTGTACGATCAATAATACCGCATCTGCGCCTATGCTGTAAGCAGTGTGTACTTGATCCTCGGTAACTACAAAGTCTTTAAAAAGCAGAGGCAGCTTTACTGTCTTGGCAATGGCCTCAAAAACTTCATAACTGCCTGAAAAGTAAACAGGCTCAGTTAAAACGCTCATTCCTACAACCCCAGCACTTTCCATAAACTTGGCGTATTTTATAGGGTCTCTATCTTGCATAAATCCAGAAGGGGATCTTTTTTTGAATTCAGCGATTATCGGATTTAAGCCGTCTTCCTTCTTTTTAAGTATATTTTCTTTTAGATAATAAAAAGCCCTTTCTCTTTGTTTTATTATGGGTTTTCTTTTTTGTGCGGCCCTTACTACTTCATTAAGCCAGCCAGTTAACTCTCGGGGCAATATCTACACCTTGTTGAAAAAGTTGTAAAGTATCTTTTTTCCTACAGAAGTTCCTATGCTTTCAGGGTGGAACTGAGTTCCATATATTCTGTATTCTTTATGGTGTATACCCATTATTTCATTATCATCTAAACTAATAGCATCAACCTCAAGAGGATCTATAACATCATAAAGAACTAGACTGTGGTACCTAGTGGCGGTAAATTCAGAATTAATACCCTGATAAATGGGTGAATTGGATAGGTGCCTTATTTTGTCGATCTTTCCGTGCATGATTTTTTTGGCGCTCTTCATTTTAGCGCCATAAGCTACTCCTATGGCCTGATGTCCAAAGCAAATGCCGAGCAGAGGAACCCTTCTGCCAATAACCCTTATAAGGTCTATAACAATTCCTGAATCTTCCTTCCTTTCAGGGGAACCGGGTCCAGGAGAGATTATTATCCTGTCAGGGTTTATCCTTTCGACAGCTTTAACAGATATCTCGTCGTTTCTAACTACTATGGCTGTGCTTCCAAGCTCTCCAACATACTGGGCTATGTTATAAACGAAGCTGTCATAGTTGTCAATTATAAGAGTTAAATCGCTCATTCTGTATCACCAGCAGCTATCCTAAGCGCTTTCATCTTAAACTCGGTTTCCCAGTACTCATTTTCAGGAACAGAATCATAAACAATTCCTGCGCCAGCCTGAATCCTCATAAGGTCTTTATTAACAAACGCGCTTCTTATTGAGATAGCGAATTCTGAATCGCCATTAGAAGAAAAAAATCCGACAGCACCAGCATAAGGTCCGCGTTTGTAAGGTTCAATTTCCTCTATAACGTTCATAGCATAGGGTTTTGGTGCACCGCTGACGGTTCCAGCTGGAAAAGTTGCCTTAAGAACATCTGGAGCGAAAACATTTTTTCTTATTGTGCCGATTACCCTGCTTACCATATGCTGCACGTGGCTATATTTTTCCACGTACATAAGGTCAGGAACTTTTACAGATCCGTAATAAGACACTTTGCCCGCATCGTTTCTTGCGAGATCCACAAGCATCAGATGTTCGGCCCTTTCTTTTTCTGATCTTATTAAATCCCTTTCAAGTTTAAAGTCATCTTCAGTGGTTTTCCCACGAGGTCTTGATCCCGCTATGGGATAAATCTCGATTACCCCATCTTGAAGACTGAAAAGTGTTTCGGGACTGGCCCCGATAAGTTTCTTCTCTCCAAACTTAAGGTAATACATATAAGGTGAAGGGTTTACGTTCCGTAGTGTTTTATAGAAAGTTAATGGGTCGCCGCTGAAGGTGTATGAATAAAACCTGGAAATAACAACCTGAAACACATAACCCGAAACTATTTTTTCCTGAACTTTCCTGACAGAATCTTCAAAATCGTATTTTTTAACAGATTCCCCTTCTAACTTGACTCTAAATTTATCAGGATCCCCACAGGTGGCTTTCGGTTCTTCTCCAAAGATGTAAACGTTCTCCTGATAATTATCATAAACTATGATGTTTTTTGGAATAAAGAATTCAAATTCGGGCCACGGTTCAGCTTCAGGCTTCTCATCTTTTACATCCTCCCAGTATCTTACAGCATCGTAACTGAGGTAACCCACCGGTCCGCCTTTATACCTGCCCGGGAATGGAATTTCCTGAGACCTTGCTATGAGTTCGCTGAAAACTTCAATTGGGTCATAAAAGTCTCTTGAAAATGTTCCGTAAACCTTTCCTTTTTTACCGCTTATTCTTTCCTTTGTACCCCAAGCTATTATAGAATATCTAGTAAGATGTTCAGGCCCCCGTACGCTTTCGAAAAGTGCAGCCGTTTCGTTTTCTTTTTCTATGCAAGAAAAAAGCTTATAGGGCTCAGGCATTTGGAAGATCTTTTTTTCAGTTACGCTCATTTTTAACAACCTCTATAATCTTTTTCATCTTCGCTTCATCCTTTTTTCCGATATAAGATTCTATACCGCTTGAAACGTCTATCCACGCAGGATTAAGCTTAGCGTACAAATTAACGTTATCAGGCGTTATGCCACCGCCAAGACCAGACTCTGGTCTCATTTTAAGCAACTCTTTTGCATAAACTAGATCGGAAGGAATACCTTTCTTATGTGAATCTATGAGCGGTACTGCGTTTGGCACGCTGTCTAAAAGCTTGATGTAATTTAAGCCTTCTTTTGATGATGGTACATAAAGTATGAACCGCGATGAGTACGAATTTAACATCTCTAACTCTTTTATTTCTAAAACTCTATGTATCTGTATAAAGTCCGCTAACCCTAAAAGTTCGTCAAATTTTGGTTGTAGCTTTACAGCAACTAAAGGAACTGTTAAGACTCTTCTGGCTTTATTCAGTAGCTCCGGTGCAACATATCTTACTTGTCTAGGTTCCAGTATAAAGCCTAGCATATCGGCTCCGAGTCTTTCAGCTATAATCGCATCTTCTAGGTTTGTAATCCCGCAGAACTTTACTTTCAAATAGCTGTCATCTCCTCGAGCTTTTCAATTTTGTGAATATCACCGTGAGATGATACAACTTTTCTCAACGTCTCATTACCTTGTGCAATTAGCTGTTCTGCATAATCTAGCCCATCTGTAACGCTCGAGACGCTTTCTGAAGCTAAAAGCGCTAATGCAGAATTTGCAGTTATGAACTTCTTAACATCGTCATCCTTTCCATTTAAAGCCCTTATGAACCTCAAAGCCGAGTCTTCAGGTTCTTGGACTTTTAACTTGTCAATGTTTATGGGCTCTTTAAGTTTTAACTCTTCTAGAGATATTCTAAATTTTTCATAACTTTTCCTTTTAATTCTGATAACTTCTGTTACGCCTGATACGGAAACTTCATCAATTCCAGGATAACCGTGCACGAGGTAAACGTTTTCTACGCCTAAAGTAAAAAGTGCCTCCGAAACTGGCTGTAGAAGGTCGCGCGAATAGACGCCTATGACTTGCTTTCTAACTCCTGCTGGATTTGTCAAAGGTCCCAATATGTTGAAAATCGTTCTTATGCCGAGGGCTTTTCTTATGGGAGCGACGTTCTTCATAGAAGGGTGATAAAACTGGGCAAAAAGGAACACAAATCCAGAGTTCTGAACAAGACTTTCAGCTTCTTCTGGTCTTACCAACACGTTATAGCCAAGCGTCTCAAGGAATTCCGCAGAACCGCTCCTGCTACTTATACCTCTGTTACCATGTTTGGCGACCTTTACAGATCTACTTATTATTATTGCAGAGGCCGTGCTGGCGTTAAATGTGCCAAAACCATCCCCTCCTGTCCCAGCTGTGTCAACGGCATCATACCATGGCCCTATTCTGACTGAGGAGTTCCTCATAGAAAGCGCAAATCCCGCTATTTCTTGTGAAGTCTCCCCTTTTGCCCTGAGCGCTACGAGTATTGCAGAGGTTTGCGCTTCAGAAAGTTCTCCCCTTATTATTGCTGAGGCTAGTTCAAAAGATTCTTCCATACTTAAGTTTTTTCTTTCAAGTAGCGTTTCTAAAATTTTATTAAAAATCATCAAGGATACATCTCACTCGTTTTACAACGTCAAGAGCACTACTAAGTCCGTTGTTCTCAAAGGCTTCAACATAAGCTGATCCAATAGCAATTCCATCAGCGCCTGCGCTAAGCGCTTCCTTTATTTCTTCTAGGCCTTTTAGGCCAAAGCCTACAACTACCCTGCTATCAGTGAGGTTCTTTAAACGTTTTAAAAGTGAGCTTATGTTAACTGGAGTAACTATGCCTGTTGTTGGCCTTACGCCATAATACAGAAAAGGCGAGGAAAATTTGTAAACATCGGATATTATCTTGTCAGGTACAAAAGGAGAAACAAAAATAACCGTATCAAGACCTTTTTCTGAAATTCTGTTTAAATATTTGAAATAATTTTCAGGAAAATCGATCAGCAGATCCGGTAGTAAAACTCCGTCCGCTCCTGAAGATTTGATCGTACCAAGAAACTCGTCAAGATTGTTCTGGATATTTTCTAGGTAAGTTAGTACTATTATTTTTTTCCTTGTGATTTTTCTTGTACGTGAAATAAGTTCTGAAAAATTTTTGTACATTGACTTTACTTTTAAATAAGATCTTCTTATGAGAGGTCCATCGTACTTAGCAAAGTTGGGTGGATAGCCAAGCTCAAAAATATCTGTACCTAAATCATCGGCATCTTTTACAAATTTTAAATAGTCGTTTTCATTAGGGTATCCTAGAGTTATATAGCTTACCAAGAGTTTTTTCATTATCATTTGGCCTCCATCTTTTGATAATATGAAAGATCGAGCAGACCGTGCCCGCTAAGATTGAATGCTATGATTTTCTTTTCATTTTTCTCTTTTGCTTCTTTCGCTATTTTAATGGCCGCGCTTATTGCATGAGCACTTTCAGGCGCAGGAATAATACCCTGAGCGTTTGCAAAAAGCTTCGCAGCACTATAGGTTTCTTTTTCACTGAACTCCATCCATTCAATAATTTTATCTTTAATCATAAGGCTTAGAGTAGGAGCTAAGCCGTGGTATCTTAAACCCCCAGAATATATTGGCGGAGGAACGTAATCCTTCCCCAGCGTTATCATCTTGAGCATAGGCAAAAGGCCCGCTGAATCGGGGAAATCATATTCATACACCCCCTTGCTGAACTTTTTTATTTCAGAAGAGCTAACAGCAATATAGCGAGAACCTATTTTAGAACCTATAAAAGGATAAGCGAATCCCGCAAAGTTGCTACCGCCTCCGACACACCCTATAAGGACCTCAGGCTCTTCACCAATAAACTCAAACTGTTTTATTGCCTCAAGGCCTATTATAGATTGATGCAGGAGAACAACTTCAAGAACGCTTCCAATTAAATATCTATAATCGTTTTTAATTACATATTCTATAGCTTCGCTCATTGCTATGCCAAGAGATCCTGGATTAGCTGAGTTCTTCGCCAGCTCATTTTTACCATATTCAGTAATCTCAGAAGGGCTTGGGTATACTTCGGCGCCGTAAAGCTTCATAACAGTCTTCCTGCCAGGCTTCTGTTCGTAACTAACTCTTACCATAAAAATAGTGGATTTTATTTTCATTAATGCTGCCGAAAGTGCCACAGCTGTGCCCCACTGTCCCGCCCCAGTTTCAGTTACAACCCTCTCTACGCCTTCTTCTCTAGCAAAGTAAGCCTGAGGTATAGCTGTGTTTATTTTATGAGATCCAGAATGAGTCGCGCCCTCATACTTAAAGTAAATCTTTGCTGGTGTATCAAGAAGTTCTTCGAGCCTTTTTGCTCTCATAAGAGGTGTCGGCCGTCCAGCAAGTGAATAAAGCTCTATTACTTCATCAGGTATCTTAACATATCTTTCAGCTGTAAATTGCTGCCTGAGAACCTCTTTAGGGATTATTCTGTTTAGAAGCTCAATCCTCGAAAAGTCAGAATCTTCAGGATCCAGTGGTGGAGGTAATGGTCTATTAAGGTCAGGTACTATATTATACCAATAACGTGGAATAAGGTCTATCATTGAACCATAATTAACGATAGAGTATAAAAATGTTTCTTAATGTTATATTTATTACTTAGATGCTGTTATTTTTACTATAATAAATATTTAATGAAATATAAAAAGCGCTTCAGCAAATTTAAAATATTTTGGAGTAAAGAATTCCAACGTAGAATTTTAATCGGTTATTTCTCGTTCAGCAAGTTCTTCCTCTATTCTTTCAAGCGATTTGTTCTTTGTTTCTATGCCTAGAGCAGCAAGCACAACAGCCAGTAGCATTACAAGTAAACCTGAAAACCACAGAAAATGTGTTAATACGCCTAAAGCTAGAAGAACAGGAACTAACGAACCGAAAGCGAAATTAGCAACCCGGTTTATAGAAAACGCTAAACCGTCAGAGAAGCTCTTTAAATCTGTTGGAAAAACTTCTGTCTGTACAGCATACGCAACGCCTACGTTCATAAAAGAGAAAAACATTGCCAACGAAAGGATAAGCTCGAGTACATTAACGCTTAACAACAAAGAAAATCCAAGAAGCACATAAGAAACCCCTAAAAGCATTATAGAGACAACAGCAAGCTTCTTTCTCCCCGCATAATCTTGTAGAAGTGCTGAAACCAAAGCGCCAAAAAGCGCAAAAATCCAGACTGTAAGCGTTAATGATATCAACTGAAAATAGCCCTTGGTAACAAACCTTTGCAGTATGAGCGGGGTGAAGATTGTTAGCATGGAAGTTGTTCCTGCTGTAAACCAAGCTATAGACGAGTACGCAAGCCCCCTTTTGTATTTTCTAAAGATTTCCAAGTAACTTTGTCTCTCGTTTTTTTGGACATTTATCCCAAACGTTCTAAACTCTCGAACATGCTTTTTAGGATCGCCGAACTTTGCAAGCCATCTTGGGGATTCAGGAAGATAGCTCCTCAACAGTATAACAATAAGAGCAGGAATGGCACCTAACGCAAATATAATTCTCCATATGATGTTGGCAGAAATCCCAGAAGAATACAGCATATAAGCTACAAGCACGCTTACAAGGCCACCCAACGGCATCATAAGGAGAGATATGCCCAGCATTGTTCCCCTTTTGTTTTTTGGAAGCATTTCGGATAAAAGGGCAGGTCCAGAAACTATGTCAGCACCTATACCAAACCCTATAGCCAACCTAATTGCTATAAGCTGTGTAACATTCGAAACAAAAGCTGAAACAAATGATGCTATAAAAAAGAAAAACAGATCCAATATAAGGGCAGACTTTCTTCCTCTTAGGTCGCTGAACACACCAAAAATAACCGCTCCAAAAATTCCTCCAAGATATGTCGCTGTACCCAGCATTCCTTGAATGGCAGTTGTAATTTTCATGACTTTGATCAAAAAAGGCAACGCTATGCTTACGTTCAAAAGGTCGTAACCATCTAAAAAAGTTCCGAACCCGACTAGGATTGTCATGTATACGATGAACCTGTTTAATGGTTTTTCGTCGAGCTCAATAAACGACATGCATAATGTTAATTACCAATAGTATTTATTTTTTGCTTTAACTAAACGTATCTGTTTAATACCAAAAATATTTCTTCTTCATAATAATTTATAGACGTAAATACAATTAACTCAATTTTAAGATCATTAATAAAATTAGAAGGATCATGTAAACCGTTTAATTTAAAAGCAATCCCAGACGGTTTAAAAAATACCGGTATCGAGATTTCTAAATTTAAACTTTATGGCATATAGAATTTATAAATGCGGACAGAAATGTTTATTAAGCCGCGGGTTAATATTTAATTATTATGACATGGAACGGCGTCCACTTTAACATGCATACAGTAATACCATGGTGGGGAATGGCATTATACTTCGTTATTATAGCCGCCTTATTTGTATACGGATGGAAGAAACATGTGCTGGCTAGCTTTAGGACAGTAGATTACGTGTACATGGGTCTTTTAGCGGCTATTCTCGTAATATGGAACTTCTTTATATCGCCGCTGATTCCTAGGTTCTCAGCAATAACTACAATATTTTACTATCCAACGATAGGAGAGCTTTTCATACTCTTCTTGGTTGCCGCACTTATAGGAAAACCGGGAAGCGTTTCAATAATGATGATAATATACACTTTACTATCAGATATATTCCACTACGGTTTTGGAGGAGAGCCTTTCTGGTTTATCTACGAGGTAACAGCTTACGCTATACTGATAGACCTTTACCTTTTAATCCGTGGAAAGTACATGGGAACTCCTTACCAGAAAGTTCTATCTTTTAAGGCTCAGGCAGTCGCTGATCAGACGGCCCAAGCACAGGCTCAAGCTGGCAAAACGTCAAAACCAAAGGAAAACGTGCGCAAAATACCAGGACTTTACTTCCTTGATGGAGCAGTAGTAGGTTTTATAGTGATGATCGCGTACAACTTCTGGTATCAAGGATTCTGGGCAACTTTTGTTGAAGGATACCTGTACACATTACACTATGTTTTGTTTGAAACTCTGACAAATGGAATAGGCGGCATAATAGTAGGAATAATACTTGCGCCCTTAGTATACTACATAAAGAAAGTCATAGTCGGCGGATTCTAAAAAAAATATTTATTAATAACTATAAACTATTTTTTAGGTGCTGAGTTAGTAATGAAAGCTGTTGAAATTAGCAACTTGAGCATTTCGTACGGTTTAGAATCAGAGCCCGCGCTTGACGGTATAAACTTAGAAATAGAAGAGGGGGAGTTTGTTCTTCTTGTTGGAAGGACAGGTTCAGGAAAGTCAACATTGTTAAACGCGATAAATGGCGTTATACCGCATGTAATCCAAGCAAGCGTTGAGGGCTCTGTTAAGGTGTTTGGTATAGATACACAGCAAGCAGAGTTAAAAGAGATAACAAAATATGTTGGAACAGTTTACCAGGTTCCAGAAGATCAGATTTTTGCCCTTATAGTTGAAGATGATGTAGCTTTTGGCCCTGAAAACATGGCAGTCCCTCCCGAAGAAATAGCCCACAGGGTAGAGTGGGCGCTTAAAGAAGTTAATCTTTGGGAGCAAAGGAAAGCACCAACTTTTCTGCTCTCAGGAGGCCAAAAACAAAGGCTCGTTATAGCAGGTGCGCTTGCAATGAGGCCTAAGCTTCTTATTTTAGATGAACCCACTAGCATGCTCGATTCGCTGGGCACAGAAGAAGTTTTCAACACTCTAAGAAGGCTGAGAGACGAATACGGGATAACGATAATAATGGCAGAGCACAAAGTAGAAAGGGTTCTCGGTTTAGTTGACAGGCTTGTCCTCATTCATAATAAGAAAATAGCAATAGATGCCCCAATAAGGGAGGCGCTTATGCGTAACATTGAATCGTACGGCATTGAAGAACCTCAGATAGCAGCTATACATAAGATGGTGAACCCTACAGCTAAGATAGCGCCTTTAAACGTTGATGAATTTATAGATATGAACAAGTCAGTCGTTGAAGGGCTTTTGGACAAAAATCTTCCGTTTATCGACCCAGATACGTTGCTTTCAAACGAAACAGAAAACGTGATAGAATTTAACGATGTATGGTTCAAGTATGAGAGAAGCAAAGAGTTCACGTTAAAGGGAATAAACTTCACCGTCAAAAAAGGAGAAATTGCATCTATAATGGGACCTAACGGTTCTGGTAAAACTACAGCATTAAGAATTATAGCCGGGTTACAGAAACCTACAAAAGGCAAAGTTGTGCTCAATGGGGATGATGTAGCAAAGCTTAACATGGCAAAGATAGCAAAGATTGTCGGATATGTCTTTCAGGATCCGGATCAGATGATCCTTAATACGACAGTTATGAGCGAAGTAACTTTTTCACCTAGGTTAAGGGGGGAAAGCAAAGAAGAGGCCGAGAAAAAAGCGGAAGAGTTGCTAAGGATGTTTGGTCTTTATATCTACAAAGACACAAGCCCGCACATGTTAAGCGTTGGACAGAGAAGGCTTCTCACTCTTTGCAGCGTACTGATCAATAATCCAGCAATACTTTTGCTCGATGAGCCTACAAGAGGTTTGGACAAGCAAACTGGAGAAGAAATCTTATCGTACATAAAGGACCTCAATAAGAATTATAAAATAACGGTAATAATGGTTTCGCATAACGTAAAGCAGGCAGCTGATTATAGCAATAAAGCAATAGTTTTCTATGATGGAAAAGTTGCTTATGAAGGAACACCTCGTGAAGCTTTTATTAGGGCTTCAGAGCACAAAGAGTGGTCAGTTGTTCCCCCTCAGGTGTTTCAACTGACTTATAAGTTAAGGATAAAGCCTCCAGCAGTAAAGCTCAATGAAGTTTCAGCTCTTTTTGAAAGTATAGGAATAATAAAAAAAGAGAGTGGAAAAAATCCTGTAGGTGAGTAGGATGAACAAAGATGTTTTTACCTTAACAGCTGTGGTAGCTATATTGCTTATAATAAGCGGTGTTATATACCAGAACTATGTCACAACTCCTGAAGTATATGTTAAAGGCATAAACCTGATAGTTTATCAGCCACCGGGCACAGGAGCAGTTATCGTGGGCCACGTTTTACAGCCGAGCTCAACATTTACTATAAAGGCGGATAGCTTTTTTGATTATGAACTAAACATAACCAATGACGGTAAGGTTCCAATCTATGTACAATCTGTCACAACCAATACAACAGGTTTTGCTATACCTACAACATACCTTTCGCAATCTTTACCTTTGGAAGTTAGTCCGGGACAATCAAAAACGCTGTACGTAACTGTTGCTACTCCGTCTGTTTCTTATTCTGGCCCTGTCAATATAATAGTTAAAGTAACGACTTCAAGTTGAGATCATTTTAAAAAAAATTATGTAAAATGGCCAAAACCTGCAAAAGATCTGGACAGAAATATTTAAATACAATAAAATCTAATTAATTAAACGAAGCGAAATGTCTGAAGAAGGACCTAAAGAACTTGAACTTCCGACAGGATCTCCTACTACATGGGCACTTTTTGCTCTAATAATAGGAATACTAGACCTGATCACTATACCTTACGTTATGACATGGAGTTATCACTACAACTACTTAGTGGTCGAAATAAACAGCGTTCTTGCGCTGATTGTAATAATACTTGCCGCTGTTGACTATATGCAGAAAAAGAAAGGAAACAAAAGCATAGCGATTCCAGTAATTCTGCTAATAATGGGGTTTATATTGTTCTTCCTTTATCCCCAAGCTTATTCAACACCATACATAATGCAATATCATCTATATATTATTAACACAGAAACATATCATCAACCATTTTATGTCTCAAATTATCACGCTAGAGATGCTCTCTGGGGCCTTAGCTTTGCATGGGGATTGATGCTATGGCTTTCAATGGCACTCGACATATATGTACTAAAGAAAGGACAGAAGAAATAAAACAATAAATTAAGATTCAATAATCTATATTTTTTATGATATTATATAGTTATCACTTAATTGTTGTTCTAGCTTGCTCTAGTTGGGT
>JAVBJD010000027.1 GCA_030756715.1 Conexivisphaerales archaeon | reverse complement strand
TAAGAAAGGTTGTAAAAAAGTACCTTACGAACTTATAAGGAAGATGGAAAGGGAAGAAGTTAAGTTTCCCCGATATTTCATAAAAATGGTAGCAGAAAGGCATATAGCAGGGCTGAGATTTCCAGAAAAATATGGGGGAAGAAATAAATACTTCATGAGTAGCTGAAATGCCAGCAGTTGAAGAAATGGGTTATTTAGGTTTCACATTGAGTTGCATGTATTCGCTTGGCTCGATTGTTGGAAAACCAATTAACAAATTCGGCATTGAACAGCAGAAGGAGAAGTACCTTTGGCATAACAACAGGAGAGAAACACGGTGCTGAAGCTATAACCGAGCCGACCGGCGGTTCAGACCTGTTCGGTATGATGAGAACTAGGGCTGAAAAACGCAATTCTAAGTTCGTGCTTAACGGCCAGAAGAGGTTCGTAGTGGGCTGCACTGGGGCTGATTTCTTCGTTACCTATGCAGTTACAGATCCTGCAGCAAAACCCAGAACAAAGGTATAACAGCCTTTATAGTAGACAGTAATACTCTAGGGGTTAAAGTGGAAACAGTATACGGTGTCTTGGGGACAAAATGTGGAGGTACAGCGAGGATAGTTTTCGACAACGTGGAGCTTTCAGAAGATACTGTAAAAGGCGGTGTTAATATTGGCTATGATGTCTTCAACATAATGATGATACCTAAAAGACTAACGACAGTAGCCGGTTCTGTGGGTGTAGCGATGGCCGCCATCGAAATAGCAGCAGATTATGCTACAAAACGCGAAGCCTTCGGAAGCAAAATCATTAAGCACGAAGGTGTAAGCTTCAGGATAACTGAGTCTTTAACGGCAATACATGAGGTTTCTTCTCTAGTTTATACGGCCAGCAAAGCAGCGTATTTGTTTAAAAAGAAGAAGATTCCGTATTCTTATGTTAGAAAGCTCGTTTTGATGGCAAAGCTCAACTCTACAGAAGTTATGTGGAAAGCTGTAAATGACGCGATGCAGGTTCTTGGGGGTATAGGGTACACGACTATATATCCTATAGAAAGATTATTACGAGATTCAAGGCTCGGCATGATCTGGACAGGAACCAACGAGGTTATGAAGATGATAATACAGCATGAATTTATAAAGGAAATAAAGGATCGTGAATATTTTTCTACAAAGAGGAAGGTTGAACTAGACGCCCTTGACTTTGATCTGAAAGAAGAAAAGGTTTACGAATAAAAAATTTACGTTTGATTAAGTTTTAAAAGCAAAAATAGTTTATTAACGCTTAATAGTATAGAAAATGAAGACATTAATAATTGCTAATCCGCGGTCAGGAGATTTCTCTGAAGAGCACATAAAGCTGATAAAGGATAAATTTGCCAGTTCTGAGATTTTTTATACAAACACAAAAGGTGATGCTGAAGAACTCGCATTAAAAGCAAACGCGGATGTCATATTTAGCTGCGGAGGTGATGGCACATTCAACGAAGTAGCAAACGGCATTCTTAGATCACATAAAAAACGCGTATTGGTATATTGCCCTATGGGTACTGGGAAAGATTACGGTAGATCTATAGGTATAGGGAGCTGGGAGGAACTTTATAGTGCTCTAAGAGATTTTAATGTAGCTGATCTGGATGCAGTGCTTCTAGAAGGTCCCGGAGTTATAAGGTATTTTGTCAACGCCTTTGACATAGGAGTAGGGCCACGAATAAGTGCTTTTCTTGAATCCCACAAAAGAATGGGGCAGACAGCAATAAAAGTCGGGCTCTTCCTTATGCTTTTGAGGGTCAAGCGTTTTTACGCAAACTTAAGTTGTGATGGTAAAAAATCAGGTTCACGAACTATTGAACTTATAGCTGGCAACGGAAGGTACCTTGGAGGAGGGATAAAAGTCGCTCCATTATCTTATCTCAACGATGGTCTGCTGGATATTTATATAATAAATCCATATGGGCCGCTTTCAACAATTCAGAAAGTAAGGACAATTTACGATGGGTCGTATATTGAGAAAGGCTATGGCAAGCACCTCGTGTGTTCAGAAGCAATTTTAGACGCAGGAACGGTTGATTTTGAGATAGATGGGGAGCTTTACCGAGGAACAAAACTTAAACTATTAGTTAAGAAAGCTTCGCTGAGGGTATTGGTAAACAGGAAAAAAGCCGAGGCACTATCCGCTAAAATATGATTCAGTAAAAATCGTTCTTACAGAAGCCTATTTTTAACTAAACTCAATAATATTTCCATAGATATAAATTGGAAGCGTTTGCAGCATATTGAGCAAATTATTCCGGTTTGATCCAGTAGGTCAAGTACCCCTCAGGATCTCTCTTCTTTACTTCTAGTCGCACTTTCATTCCGACCTTAAGTTTACCTGTGTCACCATCAATCCATGCGAGCACGTTAACTCCCTGAGGCATTCTGGCTATTCCAACGACGTAATCAGGGTAATGCGAAAAGCTCTGGGGTTTTACGTTTATCACAGTATACGTTAAAAGCTCTCCTGTTCCGGAAAGCTCAATCCAGTCCATTGAGTCTGAACCGCATTTGCTGCAGTAGCTTTGTGGAGGAAAGTAAATTTCACCGCATTTTGCGCATTTTGTAGCCATGACCTTTCCCGCTGAAATTCCTTCGTAGAATTTTTTGATCTTCTCAACACTTACAAGGTACCTGACGTTCAGTTCCCTCTGGTCAAACCATAACGAGCTCAAAGTCTTCTGATCAGTAACTATTGGGGATCCAAGCTTCTTTTTTGACTCTTCAGCAGCTTCTTCAAGTTTTTCAGTTTCGTCGCTCATGCAACTCCACCCTTTTCAAGCGAAAGCACAGTTACATAAGCATAATGCCCTGTTCCGCCTACGTTATGTGCTAAAGCTCTCCCTTTCTTTATATCTGTCTGCCTTTCTCCCTTTACTTTACCCAAGAGCTGGTGATAGAGTTCTGCTATCATAGATTCTCCTGTAGCACCTATGGGATGGCCTTTTGCTTTAAGTCCTCCGTCAAGGTTTACAGGTATCAGCCCCCCTTTGTACGTCTGTTTTTCTTTTACAAGCTTTATTCCCTCTCCTTTTTTTGCAAAACCAAGGTCCTCGTATGCCATCACTTCAGCAATTGTAAAGCAATCGTGTACCTCAGCCAGATCAAGCTGCGAAGCTGGTTTCTCCGGATCTAGTCCAGCTCTGGCATAAGCCTGAAGCGCCGCCCTTTTTGCTGCTTCAAGTCCTGTAAAGTCATCTCTCTTGCTAAGGTTCGCCGTTCCAGTTGCATACCCTATGCCGCTTATCCACGCGGTTTCTGATTTGTGTTCTTTTATAAAATCTTCGCTGGCAATAAGGACAGCTGCTGCACCGTCAGTTATCGGGCTGCAATCGTAAAGTTTCAGAGGCCATGCAACGTAAGGGGAGGACATGCATTTTTCTACAGTTATCTTGTTCCTGAACTGAGCTTTTTCGTTAAATGAGCCGTAATAGTGGTTTTTCACGGCAACTTCACACAGGTCTTCTTCTTTTACACTGTACTTTGACATATAAGCTGTAGCATATAGAGCGTAATATCCTGGGAAAGTCAGTCCGAAGTTCTCAAATTCCCACATAAAGTTGCCCGCTCTACCTATGTATTCAACTACAGTCTTTGTGGGGGATTCCCTCATCTTTTCTATGCCGAGGGCAAGCACCACATTAGCTTGGCCTGAAGCAACTATATCATGTGCAAGCTTTACTGCAGAGCTCCCTGAAGCGCATGCAGCTTCAACTCTGACTGAGCCCTTTGGGTTTATACCAAGACCTTCTGACACGATCACGGCTGGAAGGGACTCACTGCTCCAGCCACCCATGTTTGAGAGAACAAAATAATCAATAGCGTCTTTCTCTATGTTCGCTTCCTTTATAGCATCGCTAAAGGCTTCCCAGGCTAACTCCTGCATGTTTACGTCAAACCTTTCCCCAAACTTTGTATAAGATGCACCTATTATGCCAACCCGTCTCATAAGATTTAATTGATTTTCAGAGCTATAAACGTTTAAATGCTTCCGTTGACTGTATGAATAAGTTTATTAGCTATGCGTATGATAATTTTTTGAAACATAAATTGTGCGAGCTTTTCGGCTTATCATCCAACATAAAAGTAAGCGCGACGGAACTTTTAAAAGAGTTTCTCAACAGAGGTAATAAGCATCCTCATGGCTGGGGAATCTCTTGGCATTTGGAAGGTGGTTTGGCTGGGCTCGTTAAAGAGCCCATTTCTGCACCAGAAAGCAAGATAGCGAGGATTTTTGCAGAAAATATAGAAAGCGAACTTATTATTGCGCACATACGCAAGATGTCCAAGGGCAGTTATCTTAGTTATAATAATACTCATCCCTTTGTAAAAACCTTCCGGAAAAAAGACTTAATTTTTGCACACAACGGAGATATACCAGAAATCAAATCAAACAAGAAGTATAGGCTTAAAAATTGTAAGCCTTTAGGAGAAACTGACTCTGAGCATGCTTTCTGCTTTATTCTGGAAAGGCTGCAAAATATAAGGGGGAATAACCTGGGCTTGCTGGCTCGCAGAGTCTGGAAGCTTGCGGAAAACATAGGTAATCTAGGAAAATTCAACTTTCTTCTTAGCGACGGAAATTACCTTTTAGCATACATGAACAGAGAAGGAACGCTACATTATTTATTTAATCCAAAAATGATTACACCTAAAGGTAAAGACAACGGCTTTGTTCAGAATCTAAGAGTAGTCGTAATAGCTACGGAAAAGCTTACAGATGAAGACTGGGTTATGATGAAACCGGGAATTCTTTACGTTTTCAACAAAGGATCATTAATTAAAATATTTGAAGAATAAAATCTTTATAAAAAGTATTAATGTCGTTTTATAAATTGTGTAAAACTCTTTACAGAGAGCACGTTGTCCTACAGCACCTCAACTGAATAGTCTTAGATTGTTCTAAATTTAAACATAAAACAATGTTCTTTTTCTGAAAATTTATATGCTGATTGGAGTCTAAAGCTTCCGTTCTCTTTAAATTTTTGTAAAAATATGATGGTGTATGATACTGGGTGTTGCCTTCGATCTTGATGGAACCTTAATAGACAATGCAGATGCTCTAACGGTAGCGCTTTCAAGAGCTATTGAAGATTTTGGGTACAGAGCTAAACCTAATGAAATAAGGAAATACCTCGGGTTATCTTTCGGGGATATAGTTTCAAAGTTTATAGAAAACCCTGACAGCGAAATGCTTGAAAAGATCAAGCTTGCAAGAAAGAAGTATGTGCTTGAAGTCATAGGGAGTTTTAAAATATATCCTGATGCTCTTTACGCTCTTAAAGCGCTTAAAGAACTAGGCCTTAAGAGCTCAGTCGCTACAAGCCTTGGCAAAGATCTTGTAGACCCAGTTATAAGGGGAATGAAGCTAGACGATTTCCTGTGCTGCTGGGTAACCGTTGATGAAGTAAAGAACCCTAAGCCTGAACCAGACGTTTTTTTAAAAGCCATAGAGCTTATGAGTTTAAAGCCAGAAAACTGCATAGCGGTTGGAGATAGAGAATACGACATTATTGCCGGAAAGAAAGCTGGGTCGCTAGCGGCTCTTGTGCTGAGGGATAGCTTTAGCAAATATGAAAGCGTAAAGCCAGATTATACTTTGAGAAGTCTCGAAGAACTTCCAGATATAATATCTGCACTGAACTCAAAGATCTAAGGTTATTATATTAAATTTTACTATAATATGAGAACGCTACCAACGCAGTTAAAATTTAAGCGCACTATTAGATTCCAAATTAAACTGGCTATATTTTATAAAGGAACATATCAAAAAATTTAGATTTAAATTTAATCTTTTATATTATCAAACTGAGAGCGGATTTTATAAAACTGCACTTTTTTACGGTTTTAATTTTAAGCAAAAACAACCATTTAACGAAATTTCAATGGTTTATAATTAACATTATAATAAAATATTTCGTATTTCGAAAAATTTTGATTCGAAAATCATTAATTATTAATGATAAATATAATTTTACGATAGAAATATTTAAATATGATATTTTTTGATATGCAATAAAAGGTGGGTTATATGGCTGAAGGTAAAGAAGCGGCTGAAATGATAGCGGCGGAATCAGATAAAAAGCTAAGGAAAGCTTTGAGTTTGCAGGATCTATTTTTCATGTCGATAGGAGGCATCATCGGATCTGGATGGTTACTTGGAGTTGCAGGAGGCGCTTACACTGCAGGACCAGCATCTGTTGTAGCGTGGATAATCGGCGGAATTATAGTCCTTTTTATTGCACTAACTTTTGCTGAAATAGCTGCTGCTGTGCCAAAATCTGGGGCAATAGTCAGGTATCCCAACTACATGTTTGGCCCTTATACTGGATACATAATGAGCTGGGCTTACTTTCTGAGCGCTGTATCTGTGCCCACAGTTGAAGCTGAAGCTTTGCTTGAATATGCAAGTAGTTATATTCCGGGGCTCTTCCACGTAGTTTCTGGCATCAGTGTTTTAACCTTGAAAGGCATATTGCTGGGAACCCTTTTGCTTATTATTTTTTTCTTCTTGAATTTTGCGGGAATACGTTTTTTAGGCAAATTTAATACCGTAATGACCTGGTGGAAATTTATAATTCCAATGCTTACATTCGTATTTCTTCTATTCATATTTAACGCTTCAAATTTCACAGCTTATGGAGGATTTACGCCTCTTGGCTGGAGCAGCGTTTTCTATGCGATCCCAAGTGCAGGCATAGTTTTCTCGTACCTCGGGTTCAGGCAAGCTCTCGAATTTGGAGGAGAAGCAAAGAATCCACAGAAAGATATTCCTCGGGCAACAATTTATTCCGTAATAAGCGCTATAGTTATTTATACGCTATTACAGGTAGCTTTTATAGGGGCTTTAAGATGGAACTTGCCTACAACGCCTTCTGCTGGCAACTGGGCCGCAATAGCTAAAACTGCAATAGGCTCTGCTCCTTTCTTTACAGAGCTTGAATACAGCGGCATAGCTGCTCTGGTAGCCTTTTCATACTTTTTGCTTGTAGATGCGTGGATTTCGCCCGCGGGCACAGCATGGATATATACAGGTAATTCTGCTAGAGTCTTGTACGGCCTTGCTGCTGACGGAATTTTTCCAAAGGTATTTTTGAAAATCTATGAAAAAACAAGGGTACCTTTAATCGGTCTCATAACAACTGTTTTAATAGGAGTACTGTTCTTTCTGCCATTCCCATCATGGTATCTTCTTGTAGGTTTCATAAGCAGCTCAACGGTCTTAACTTATGTGATAGGACCTTTAGCTGTACACGGTTTCAGAAAGCATGCGCCAGAGCTCAAGAGGCCCTACGTACTTAAATGGGCGTCTATAATAGCTCCGATAGGCTTCATAGGGGGTTCGCTCATAGTTTACTGGTCTGGCCTTGTAACACTTACATGGATATATTCTGTAATACTGTTCGGTGTACCTTTCTTCTTCTTTCTCTATGCTCCATCAAAATTGAAGCTTTCAAAGACATTCAGCTATACTATAGCCGTCCTGGGTTTGATTATTTCAGTTTCAAGTCTAGCTTTCGCTTACTTTTATGTTCTGTTTCCTCCTTCTTCAGAAACACTTGCACAAAACATGGCCTACTTTCTAATATTGTGGTTAGTTGAGCTTGCAACTTTTCTTGGAATAACGTTCGCTTCACAGTCAAAGGCAGCTCCTGAATACAAAATTTACTTTAAAACATCGTACTGGTTCATCGCATTAATGTACATTTCTTACATAGTTTCTTACTTTAGCGTTTTCGGGTATGTAACTCTATCCAATTATCAATCGCTCTCACCATTGATACCTTTCCCATGGGATACCGTTCTTATGATCCTTATCTTTCTGGTAATATATATGTTGGGGATAAGGGCAACGATAAAAACCGAGGATCTTTCAGCAGTAGTAGAAGAACAGAAGGACCTTTAATTTTTAATAATGGTGTGTATATTTTTTAGTCATATTATAGAAAATATTTTATCGAGGCTATTTATCTCTAAATCCCAATGATAACCGTACCTGTTAAGTAAAACGCTCCTTATCCCTAAAGCTCTAGCAGGTTTTAAATCGTATTGCGGATAAGCCGATATGTGCAGAATCTCTTCTTCTTTAACGTTCATGATCTTTATTGCTTCTAAAAAAGCCATTCTGTCCGGTTTGTAAAATTTAGTATCTTCTGCAGTTATTATATAATCAAAAAGGTCTTCCATTCCAGCAAGCGTTACTTTGACAAGCTTTCTTTCAGTGTTAGATATTACTCCTACCTTGAATTTTTTCTTTATTCTGATCAGTCCTAAAACAGAATCTGCAAAAAAGGGGGACTTTGAAAACATTCTTACAAGCGTTTCCCCATAATCTTCTTCATATTGGATGCCATTTTTCTTTAGAACATCCATTAAAGTTTTCTTGAGCACCATAGAGTAAGGCTCAAAACTTTTTAGGTTGCTTACGTAGACGAACTCTGCGCTAAAAAACTTATCCAGCAAACCGGGGTTTATTAGGTTTAAAACATTACCAATTGAGCTCTTCCAGTCAACCAGAGTACCATAAAGATCAAAAGTCATTATTTTAACGTCACTCATAACAAAAAACCTGATTTAATTAAAAGATAAAAGTTTTTTAGATCTATTAAACGATAAGATTTTGAATGAGATTTTAAAAACGCTTAACGAACTTATTCAAAGTTGTAAAAAGGCTCCATGATGTTATAGCTACAAAAACAAATTATAAAGAAAAGCAGCATACAATCGACGTCTTTATTTCTTTATACATTAAACTTTTTAAATTCAGAGCCCAAAAACAAATTTGGTTGTAAAAACTATAAACGTTTTATGAACTTATTTATGCAAAGACTGCGTTATTAAATAAAATGTTTCGCAACTCGATTTAAACTTTTTATTTACGTTACATAGAATTATACCGTGAAAATATTCTTCAAAGTAGAGAGGAACATAAATGGCTATGATCTTGATGAGCTATGGAATATGCTTAGCGACGTTGGGGCTATCCCAAAGTACTGGCACGGCCACAGAGAGATAAATGTCCTAGAGAATAACGGCAATAGGTACAAAGTAAAGATCAGGTACGCTTTTCCTTCTCTAGGAAATGGCAACGTTGGTGAAAGCATCATAGAGATCGATCAAGAAAACAAAATCCTCAGTTTTTGCAACTATAAAGGCCCTGTAAAAGGGACAATAAAAGTTTGGATAGACGAAAATGAAAACAAAATGAGCTGTGTTTATGATATCGAAATGAGCGCAATATATATTCCTTTTAAGGGTTGGATAGTTAGACATTTTAAAAAGGGCGTTGAGCACGCCTTTGACAGGCTTCTTCAAAAAACTTGATTAAAAAATACTGCTGAATGCTAAATATTCTCTAGATTAAAGCTCCAAACACATTATAAGAGCATCTTCATAACCATTTGCAAAAAGCCCCATTTTAGGTATCACCCCTGTCTCTACGAACCCAAACTTTCTGTAAACGTGAATTGCTGGCGCATTGTGAGCGTAAACTTCTAACTTTATTAGCCTGTAACCTTGAGAATTAGCGAGCTTAATTAATAGTCTTATTAGCTCTTGTCCAATTCCCAAATCCCTGTATTCTTTGGCTACACCTATGCCTAATGTACCAACATGTGAAGCCCGGCCTGATCCTCTCCTTATTTCTGCGTGTGCCACTATTTTTTGACCGCTGATGGCAACTAGAGCTATGAGTTTTCCTTCTAAGATCTTCTGCACTTCGTCAGCAAGATACTGGATTTCAGAAATATGATTTTGCTTTTCGTTCGTAGATATGGGAGCCCCTTCATCAACTAGCCCATTTATATAGTTCATAAGTCCTTCAACGTCTTCACAATCTGGAGTTCTTATTTCTATGTTTCTCCCATCTTTAGCTTTGTAAGTTTCTATTAGCTGTTTTGGCTGCATTATTAACTCTTAAAAAAGTAGCTATTAAAGATTTAATTTTTAGAAAACTGCTTTAATAAAATAAGCAATTTTAACGTTTTAATACGATCGCATAAAATAATTTTAATAGAAATTAAACATGACCTTTGCTATTGGATTGTGGCGGTGAAAAACTGTTTAACGATTTTTATAGCGTCGTCCAAAGCGACCAATAGCATTGTAAGAGATTTTAGAAATAAAAATTTAAATATTATAAATTATATTTAAAACTTAACATTGAAGTTTAAGAAGAAAGACGTCATAAGCGTGGTTCTGGGAGCTTTAATGATCCTTTTAATATTGACCATTGGATCTGTAACCCCTCTTGTGTCCTTACTGAACCCGGAGAGCGGCGTTGTCCAGAATTCTAAGAATCTTATATATAAAAACCAGACGATAAAGATACCCGGGCTTTATGATCAAGTTACTGTAATTCAGGACAAGAACGGCATATACCACATATATGCTTCAAATGATCATGACCTTTTTCTTGCATTGGGCTATATTCAGGCAAAAAACAGGCTTTTCCAGATGGAGGTTTTTGCTTTAACTGGGCTAGGAAACCTTTCGAGCTGGCTCGGCAGTTCTTTTAACTTATATGATAGGTTCTGGACATTAACAGGTGGCCCATTAACGGCCGAAAACGACTGGCAAAGCGTACTTTTAAATGCATCTGTAAATTCAATCGACGCTCAGACAGTCGTTGCTTTAGAAGCTTATTCTCAGGGTATTAACGATTATATAGCGTACGCAAAGGCCAATAACCTGTTGCCGATAACTTTTAAACTGCTTAGCGTTCAACCGTTTAATTGGACTCCCCTTGACAGCTTTGCAGTACAAGAGGTAATGGCATCATCTCTTGAGTTTGGAGACGACGCTCTGCTCTTTTCGATGCTTTACAATAAGCTTGGAAACTCTGTTTATCAACTGATACCCACTTTCTCTCCCGTTCCGCAGTACTATTATGCTGGGTATAACGGAGAGCTTAACCAATATGTTCTCAAAGTATCAGAGAACACTTACCCCGTTAACCAAACAGTTGCAGGACTTGCATATCAAGTTGCTAAAATGTGGGATCCGCCGAGCTGGGTAGTGAACGCTCATGTACCAGAAAATAGCAATGAATGGGTAGTGTCTGGAAACAGGTCAGCGACGGGGAAGCCAATTCTTGTAGGAGGGCCTGTGCTTTCATTCTCTCTTCCTGCTATTTGGTTTCAAGTACAGCTGGTTGACCCAAACTACGACGTATATGGAGTCATGTTGCCAGGAGCGCCAGCAATAATAATAGGTTTCAACAACCACATTGCTTGGACGCTGACCGATACCGAAGCTATATCTTGGGGAACGTTCTTCTGGATGCAAGAAGTAAAGGGAAATAATTACTATTGGAAAGGATCATGGTACCCAGTTAAAAGCTATCATATTAATGGGATTCGTGTAAACTGGACAAACCTTGGACCAATAATGGCTCAGAACGGCTCTGCAGCGCTTGTAATGACGTGGATGGGTAACAAAATTTCAAACGACCTCGGCGTTCTGTTAAGGATAATGAACATCTCGAACTGGGAACAATTCAGAACGGCGCTAGAAAGCTGGTACGTGCCTTATCAGAACTTTGCTTTTGCTGACAACAACACCATAGCTGATATTTCAGCTGGTTATTATCCTGTTTTTAACAGCACAAATGGTTTGCCTTATAATCCATCCGCGATAATGCCAGGAAACGGTGTAGAGTACATATCAGGAAGCATTCCTTATAATATGATTGCACAGATTGTAAACCCGGCTTCTGGGTTTATAGTTAGCTCAAACCAAAGACAAGTTGGGCCTTCATATCCATACTGGTACGGAAATACTATGAGCTTTTCAGCTGGTTTTAGGGCTATGATGGAGTTCAACTATCTCAACACACATGACAACTATACTATAAATGATATGGAAGAGTTGCAGAGTAAAAACTATACAGATTACGAAGCCGCAACCACAGTACCCTACATAATAAGGTACCTTTCTAACAGCTCGAACTCTACAGTGCAAGAAGCTTTATCATACCTTAAGAACTGGAACTATAACATGAACGAAAACTCGAAGGCGGCTACAATATGGTTCTTTACTTACGAATTGCTCTTTAACGAAACGTTTATACCTTATCTATACAGCCACGGGTTCCTTCCCGACTACAAAGATCTGTTCTACCCATCTGGGCTTGGAGGCTCATGGCCCGATACACAGGGGCTTCCATCTCTCGATGAAGACATGGCCTATATGATAGAAAAAGGAAACGCATCTCCGTTTTCTAACGAAACGATGAGCTACCTGCTTCAGGAAGCCGTTGTAAGGACTATGGATTATGTACAAGAAGAGTATCCGAACGGTAACTTTACGTGGGGACACTTTTACGGTTTCTACTTCCCGAGCCTGCTTGGTATTAGTGCTATAAGTGTAGGACCTCTTTCGCGTGGAGGAGATTATAATACTCCTAACGACGCTTCAGGTGGAGGACCAGAAAGCAACTGGCCAAGCGGTGGACAGAGCTGGATAATGGTCGTAAACCTCAAGAACATCTCAGACTCTTTCGGTGTTTACCCAGGTGGACAGAGCGAAGATCCCGCAAGCCCATTATATGCAAACTATATAGATTACTGGATGAACGGAACTTACCTTCCTCTCTATTACATAAATTCATCTGGAGCATTCCCAAGATCACTTATAATGGATACTATAATCATGCTGCCGGGTGATGGATCATGAGGCCAATTTTTAGCTTTGTTTTAACCTTTATAATTTCTCTTGCAGCGAACTACATAATAATTAGCTCGGGATACTGGTACCTTGAGATAATTTCTGGCGCTGTATTTTCAGCGCTTTTCTGCAGAAGTACGGCCTTAGGGTTCATTTCAACCCTTCTTTCAGGGATTTTTGCGGCTTTGATCTACGTTTACCCGCTCATACAGATAGGTGCTATGAACATTTTGAACGTAACGGGAAAAATAGCCGGAATTAATGGTTCAATACTTTTTGCTATTATGCTTTTAATAAGCGGTCTGCTCCCAGCATCTGGTGCTCTAATCGCAATACCTTTAAAGATACAATTTTATAAAAAACAAAAATAAAATAAATTTTTAGTTTTGTTTATTTTATTGAATATCAGTGTATATGTTATTTTTCTAAAGAATTAAATAAAACGAATAGAAAGTTTCTTTATGAATAAACCAGCAGTTGCAATAACGCTGTCCATGATAGGCTTGATACTTCAAACGGTTGCTCTTCTTTTTGAACTTTTTGTGGCGTTTACATTCTCATCTTTAACGCTCATTACATTTGGGCCGTTTATAATAGTTCATTCTTTAGCCCTTTTTGTACTTGGGTTAATAGTTATTATTATTGGCACTGCAGGCATTTACTTTATGTCAAAAGGTTACAAAGGTGACGTATTTGTAGGATCTTTACTTGAGATAGTTGCCTCGATCTTTGCATATCCAACGCTTTTTGGATTTTTCATAGGGTCATTCCTAATGTTTTCTGGAGGCATCATAGGACTTTTCTGGGCGCCGCTCAAGGATGTCTAAAAACTATATCTATTTATCCAAATATTAAAGTATAATAGGCCATTGTGAAAAGTTTGAGCCGCAAAAATAAGTTAATCGTTCTTATGATTTTTGCGTTTTTAAAGAGTAATATGAATATTACAATCTTTATGAAAATTTCTCAATTTAAACAATATTTCTAAATTAGACCGTGTGTTTTTTCATTTATAATATAAAAAATCTAAAAAAATCAGGGAACCTTAATATTTACAGTTAACGAGTAAAGCAACATGATTAGCATAGATTCTCAGGCACCTGATTTCGAGCTTCTTAATCAAGAAGGGTCAAGAATAAGGCTCAGCAATTATCAAGGAAGCATCATTGTTCTCTATTTTTATCCAAAGGACAATACTCCAGGATGCACAACAGAAGCATGTGATTTCAGAGATTCGATGAACGATCTGAAAAAGTTCGGCATATTAGTCTTAGGCGTCAGCCCAGACAGTGTAGAATCTCACAGAAAGTTTCATGATGAAAGACATCTTAACTTTGATTTACTTTCTGATCGAAAAAAGGACGTCATAAAGCTTTACGGTGCTGATGGCGCTTTATTTACGAAACGAATGACTTACATAATAGACAAAGACCAGAAAGTTAGGTATGTTTTTGAAAAGGTAAACCCAAAGAGTCATTCAAGAAAAGTACTAAACATGATTAAAGAACTAAACCTGATCTAAAAATATTTTTAACATAAGATCATAAAATCCGTAACCTTTCAACCTTAATTTCAAATTAGATTCTAGAAGCCCTTTTTATCAGTTTGCTAGGGTGCACATATTCAAAAATAAAACGGCGAACACGCAGAAGTTCTGTTTTAACGTTTAAAATTCAAGTTG
>JAVBJD010000026.1 GCA_030756715.1 Conexivisphaerales archaeon | reverse complement strand
ATGCTCCGGCCGGGATTTGAACCCGGGTCTTCGGCTCGAGAGGCCGACATACTTGGCCAGTCTATACGACCGGAGCTATTTTTATTTAATATCATGTATTTTTAGGTTTTACTATAAGAACTGTCAAGCGATTGCTGCCAGAACTTTTTGACAATAGCGCGTCTTTCAAAAAGATAAAAAACGCACAAGTTAAAACATAAAGATAATGTAACGTACAAACGCCCATTTGTATTAAAAGGTAGCACCCTTCAACATTTTTAAAAACTTAAGTTTTTTTAATTTCAATAATTGATGTTTAATTTTACAAAAGTTTAAAGCCTCATGACTTTTAGTTCATTTTTAATAATATTTCTTATATCTTTGGATATATCTTTTAGAAAATTTAAATATAACAAAATGATAAGCTTAGCCAGCATGAGCGGAAAAAAGGAGGAAAAAAATGAAACCGTTAATCTTCCTGCCGCCAAAAAAAGTTCCTCCATACCGTGGCTAGCTGTTTTGGCTCTTGGAATGGGAATGCTGGTTTATGGTATTGCTGAAAGTTATGGTCCGGTAGCTGCAATAAGCAGCATAATCCCCTCTAAATTTTCATATCTAGGTTTTGGCCTTCCATACATAGCAGGCGGCGTCGGTTCTCTTCTGGCCGGCCTCATGACGGACAAGCTTGGAAGGCGAAATTCGTTCCTTACAGTTGCTTCGATGATAATATTAGGTGTTGCAATTTTCCTGGCTTTCCCTACGAGCACAATAGCTCTAATATTATCATTTATCCTGATAGGTATGGCCGCAATAGGGCTAGAAACGCCAATAATAACGGCGATCTCAGAGGCCGTTCCGGCTCAATGGAGGGGCAATATCGAAGTAGTAGTTCAGAACTTTGGAAATCTAGGCGTGGCTTTGGTTTTTATTCCCGCGTTGCTTGGTTTTAGCGCGGCGCAATCGGATCTGGCCTATGGAATATTATTTATAGCTCCTCTCATGGCGATGCTAATGGGTTACTGGGGGGTGAGGGAAAGCCTTCCTTGGATTTCAGCTAAAGAAGGTTCAAAAACCGAAATCAAAAAAGCTTGGGAAAACGTAGACAAAGGACACGTTGAATCAGTAGCGCCTACATCTCCTCTCTGGTTTAGATTTATTTTTATTACCGTTATAGGAATAGTTCAAGATGTTGCGTTTGTCTGGATAACTTATGACGTTGCATACTACTATTTTTCAAGTACGGTGGCTGATGTCGTGCCCGTTATAGGAGGAATTACCATGATGATTGTAGGAATATCATTTGGCATATTTTTAGCACACAAGTTTTCGAGAAAATCGGCAACTACGTTTTCGTATGGGCTTTTGGTCGCTTTATGGGCAGTTTTGTGGATCTACGTAGATATAACTAAAAGCGCTTCAGGGCTCTTGCTTTTAGCGCTCATGACGATATTGTTTGTCCCAACAGAACTCACCTGGGGTACCAGAGCGATGCTAACCCCTGAACTCTTCAAAACTGAACAAAGAGGAACTTACGTCTCTTTAGTAAGAACACTAGTCTGGATAATAACTGGCTTAATAACTATGATACTCTCATATTATGTTCTTCCATTTAACATATCATCAGCAATAATCATGGTTATATTCATAACAGGATTTTTGTTGGCGTTGGCTTGGCAAATAAGAGGCTTTGAAACCGCAGGTAAAAGCCTTTCTGGACTAGATCTTTAAAGTTTTATTTTTTTATTAAATAAAAGCAGATAATGATAAGGTAGATCTTTCTGTTTGACAAGCTCAAACCCGATTTTCTTCATATCTTCTATAGCCTCTTCCTTTTTAACCCTCCACGGTGGACCAAAAAGCCTTTTTTCATTAAAGTCGAGTATAGCTATGGATTTTGCTATTATCTTTAAACTTTCAAGAATCGATTCCTTACATTCCCGTACTAGGTCATGATATACGTTTGCCATAAATACCAGGTCAAAATCCCCGTTTATACCTTTGCATAAATTTGCCTTAACCGTGTTTATGCCTTTGGCTTGCATATCTTTAAAATAATAGTCGTCTGCATCAAAAGCATATACGATAGCCCCTTTTTCTTTAAAAGCGTATGAAAATCGACCATCCCCGGCTCCCAGGTCAGCAACTTTCATACCTTCTTTTATATCCAAGAATTCTACTATTTCGTTTATATCATAAGCAAACATCCCATGTCCTCCATGATGAAAGTGATGCATGAAAATAGATAAATTATTTATATATTAAACCTTTTGCAAAAAATTAAAAATTTTCACATAAAGATTCAAAGGTTATATTCTGATCCGTATAAAAATATTATGTGCAGAAGGAAAAAACGCTAATAAGAGGAGTCGTTTCACTATTGGTCCTAGACATTTTGATGGAAGGGGAGCTTTACGGGTATGCGATAAGAAAAAAGCTTCTGCAACAGATCGACGAACCAATTCCAAGTGGTTATATTTACGTTATACTCAAACACCTAGAATCGAAAAAATTTATAAGATCTACCGTGAAAAAATCAAATAATAGAACGATAAGAGTATACTCAATAACGGAAGATGGCAAAAAACTTCTTTTTGAGCACAGGGGCTCTCTAAAGAAATTGATAAAAATAGCTGAAAAGATACTGTTAGACCTAGAAAAGCTCAATTAACTTATCAGTTTCTCAGCGATTTTCTCATTAATATAAGGTGGTAACTTGCTATCTAGAACTAGCTTTAAAATCCTGTCGCCCTCATGCATCAATTTTTTAAAAGCTGTCCAGGTAAGAACGCAAATGAGCTTTTTCTCCCGTGCATCAACTATGCCAACTCTGTATTTTCTGCAGAACCATGCTACTCTATCATCGGCCTCAACAGCTTTAAATCCAGTGACCTTTACAAACCTGCCTTTAAAAGACGGGGTTCTGCCCCTGCTCAGTATAACCGCGTAGTAGTACCTTCTGTCATTTTCAGATATTTTCCAGTATTTATCTGCCTTTATAGCGTTCGTTATGTTATAAACGTCTTTATCCGAAATTTTATTAAAAAAACTGGGTTTTTTCATAAAAGAGCTATGTTTGCCAGAACCTATAAACGTATTTTTGTTGAGTATAGATAGTTCTTACACATCAACTTTTTTTATTCGCGCTGTAAATAAAATAAGCGTAATCAGCATCTGAAGGCACTGAAAGCTTTGTGACCTTAACGTATACAGAACCTATATTTTTGAAAGACGTTACAGCGTCTGCTACAGCCATCGCAACATCTTCTATTAGCTTGAATTCTTTTCCTTCGATTTTCTTCCTTATAATTCCAGCCATCTCGCTGTAACTAATCGTGGTATCCAAGCCTCCTCTGTAGTCTTCCTTTAGCTTTGCTTCAACGTCAACAAATATCACCCTTTCGAACAGTTCTTCGCCACTATCAACGCCTATTTTACATCTTAATTTTAGACCCTTTATTCCTACCTTGGAAACCATATGTTTTTTAATTCATGATGGTATTAAAACCGTTTCTATTTTAAGGCACAATGTCCGATTTTTCACATAAAATTGATAACATAAAATATTAGAAAAGCCGTCCTAGTAAATATCCCCCTCCCCCCTTTTATGCTCCTCCGCTTAAATATCACTAATATAATAATGTAATTCTAGATGAAAGAAAGGCTTGCGTTACTTGATGAAGATGCCTCGGTTTTTTATAATTTTGAAGACGTACTGCTAAACGCCTCTACAAATCAAGATTACAGTCTTATCTTCAGTGATAACAATTACAGTATTCAGATAAGAACTTATGAAATCCAGAAAATTTTTCAAAACAAAAAATACTTTGAGCGCGCTTCAGACTACTATAAAAAGCTGGTTACAGCGCCTAGGTGTTCTACTGGAAGCAAGCGTCTGGACAACCTCCTAAGAGGCGGCATAGAAACTTCTGCAATAACAGAGTTTTATGGGGAGTATTCTTCTGGAAAATCGCAGATATGCATGACTCTGAGCGTAATGTGTCAGCGCAAAAAAGAAGAAGGGGGTTTAGAAGGTGGCGTTATATACATAGATACTGAAGGAACGTTCAGGCCTGATAGAGTTTCAGAAATAGCAAGCTTTAGAGGTCTTGACCCAAGAACAGTTCTAGATGGCATATTTTATACACGTATTGCGGACGTAGAAAGCCTTGAAGGAGCAATAGAAAGCTCGTTAAAGCTGGTAGAAGATCAAAAAATAAAGCTCGTAGTCATAGATAGCCTTATCGCGCCTTTCAGGGCAGAGTTTTTAGGAAGAGAAAGCCTCCAAGAAAGGCAGCAAAGGCTCAACAGGGTCCTTTACAAGCTAAAAACGATCTCAGAAGCTTACG
The DNA here is from genome assembly GCA_030756715.1 of Conexivisphaerales archaeon. GTDB lineage: Archaea > Thermoproteota > Nitrososphaeria > Conexivisphaerales > UBA164 > CAYFFZ01. Next base: position 10,063 of record JAVBJD010000026.1, on the reverse strand, counting down.
ATCTTGCGGTAGTAGTTACAAACCAGGTAAGCTCGAACCCAAACCCGTTTGTTGGTGAGCGTTTAAGGGCCACAGGCGGAAATGTCATGGCGCACGCAACAACTCACAGGATCTTTCTTTACAGACAAGGTCAAAAGAGGTTTGCAAAGATAGTCGACAGTCCTAGTATGCCTCAAAGCGAAACTGAATTTAGCGTTGGGCCAAGTGGTGTGGAATGAGTTTCATAAAAGCCTCAGGAATAAGAAAATTCAACGTTCACGGGTTTTCCCCGATAGACGATTCTCTTGGAGGTTTAAATTCCGGTTCTTCTTACATAATTTTTGGAGATGCTGCTGAATTAGCCATGTACAGCTACATGACGAGCGTTGCAAACCTAGGACCAGTTCTTTATATAAATTCTACTGATTATTACTCTGAAAGGAACCTTATAGATCAGGAAACCATAGGATCGTTGTCAAAAGCGTCAGGGCTTGACCCGGACTCGGTTCTAGATAGAATATATGAAGTTTCCGCTCACAGTCCCGAGAGGCTTGCGCTTGCTGTAAAAACGCATCTAAGGCCAGGTTTTTCGCTTTATGTGCTACACGGGCTAAATTCTTTTATAGACGATAAGAAAAGTTCAGACGAAGCTTACGCTAAAATTTTAAGAACGGCCGTTTCTTCGAACGCCCCTTTTTTATCGGTGACGAAAGGGGAGAAGGATCCGATCGCTACAGATTTCATGATTTCTTCTGCGAATTACATAATAGGGCTTTGGTCGGAAGAGAGCGGCATTTCTTTAGAGGTTCTGAAACCCTTTCAATTTCAGAAGTCTTACGGGTGGGATAAGATGGGCAGGTTGACTAAGCCGTTCAGGGAAAGATACGAAGAATACCTAGCGTTTTTAGAAAAAGAGTTTGAACCCCTTCTGAGGGGAGAAACAAAAGAATCTTTTGAAGAATTAAAAAAACTCTGGAGCTCAGAAATAGCTTCAATGAGCTCTCTGATGACTGCACAGGTATCAGACGCCATGACTTTTGTGGCCATCATAAGGCTTATGCAAGAGGTAGAAAAGTTAAAGAAAGAAATCAAAAACAATAAAAAATGAAGGGCTGGCTTTTTGATGTATATTACAGAAACGGGAAAGTTTATATCTGGAATTTAAGCGAAGGCGGCACATTCAGGAAATTAACGTTAAACTATAATCCATATATAATTTTAGAACCATTAGAACAGTCAATCGTACAGGATTTATCAGAAGCTTTCGAAGTAGAAATTGTAAGAAAAAAGCTCATGAACGGCTCAGAAAAGGATATGATTCTGGTTAAGCCACCCTGGGAGCTTTACGAAAAAACGCTCAAGCTGATAAGGGCTGATAAAAGGGGAAAGCTTTACGACGATCTAAAGCCGGTTCAGAAGTTCCTTTTTAACGAGCTTAAGGTTGAGCCAGGAAGGAGAATAGATGTTGAAAGTCTGAAACCTTTACCTCTTGGCTCAGATCCTGAACCGATGCCATTATACGTTGGAAAAGATCCAGAAGCTGACATAGCATGTAATGTGGGTTGCAACGAGGTGCTGAAGAGGAGCGATGATCCTGTTGACGCTTATCAGGGATCGTGTGCTGGAAGGATTTCTATGAACAGAAAAGCGACATGGTTTGAATGTTCTAAAGAGGGTCTTGCGTATCTGCTCGAAAGAAGCGCTTTTGCATTCCTGCCCCTGGGCCTGGCTGCAAGATGGAGTAGCAACCTGGTGATAGATTCGCGCAACGCATACACACTGATTTCAAAAGGTTACGCTGTTCCAGAAATTAACTATACAGAGCCTGTAGAAAGGCTAAGAGATTTTCTGTACAGGGATAGAGGAGGTTACACGATACCCGCTCCATCTTCAGGAGTCTACTTTAACGTAGCAGTTATAGATTTTGAGTCAGAATATCCTAATATAATAGTAAAAGAAGACATTAGCTATGAAGGTCATGGATGGCTTATACCTGAAGTTTTATCAGAATGGATAAAACGCAGGTTAGAATTCAAAAGGCTTGCAAAAATTGAAAAAGATCCAAATAAAAAAGAGCTTTACAAAGCTAGATCTGACTCCCTGAAAACTCTTCTGGTAAGCGAATATGGAATTTCTGGGTGTTCGTTAAACAGGTTCGGTAACCATTTTGCGTTCGAAGAAATTAACAGAATTTCTCGGGAAATCATGGTTAAGGCAAAAGAAACCGCAGAAAGCATGGGATTTTCTGTAATTTACGGCGATGTAGATTCAATTTTCGTTTATAAAAGCGGATCTGGAGAAAATGAGTACAAGGAGCTCGCTAGGGTTATTTCTGAAAGAGCCGAGATTCCAGCTGCTTTAGATAAAATTTTTAGATCTATCGCTTTTATGCGAACTAGGAGCGTTAAAGGTTTAACAGCAATAAAGAGGTACTTTGGAATAACAGAAGATGGTGAAATAGAAGCCCGTGGTATAGAATTAAGAAGGTCAGATACGCCAGAGCTCATAAAAGCTTTTCAGAAAGAGCTGATAAAGTCAATCTACGCTTGTAGCAGTTATGAAGAAGCACAAAAAAGGGCTTTAAATTTAGCGCCTGTAATTTTAAGTAAATATATAGAAATTATAAGAGAAAAATCGGTAAAAGTTGATTCGCTGGTAATAAACAAAAGGTTAGGCAAAGATCCTTATAGTTACAAAGCAAACGTCGCACAGAAAATTTTGGGCTTGACGCTTGGAGCTAAAGCCGAAGAGAAAATATCGTTTGTATTAGGGAGAAATGGGCCAGAACTGGATCTAGAAAATTATGATTGGAAAAAATACTATAAAATGATATTCAGAGCAGCCGAGACCGTGCTAGCGCCCCTGGACATACGCCCTTCTTTAGAGCTAAGGCTGGACGCTTTATGATCAAAAATCCATTTTAGCAAATAAAGCGAAATAACTTCTCATTTTTAAAGTCTAAACGGCTTCAGATCAAAATACATTTACAGCGCGCTTGAATGTTATATTTTCAAGCATTAGGTTCATACTTTAAGATAGGCTGAAATGTAACCAACTTTATAAAGGCAATTTAAAATTTCTAAAGTTTCTTGTCGTTCATAGTCCAGCGTGTACTTCTTCACACTGTAGCCTGTAGCTTTAACGACTCCATTTTTTTCGAGAAACTCGAGGTCTGAACGAAGGCTCTTTCTCCTGATACCCGTCTTTCTTTCTAAATAATACAGCGATAAAGGTTCTTTTAATTCCGCTAAAACCTTTATAATCCTCAATCTGCCTTTGGATCCCAGAACTTCTTCAGCGTTCATATATATATTTAAAGATCATCAAACGGATATTTTATTTTTATCAGAGCTTGTCCAAAAGGCCCTCAAGAAAGTTCGTTAGGTTTTCAACAGGAACGCCGCTTATCCCTATCTTCGTAAGCCCCTTAATGTCTACAACCCCCCTGTCGCCAAGATCCTGCAGCATTTCAAGAAATTTCGACATATCAACGTCGCGTTTTTTGTTTAGTTCTTTATAAACAGAATATATATTGTCAAGCGAAACATAGGCTTCGTCGCTTTCTTTCAGAGCCAAGGCAACTGCCAAAAGTACTTTTCTGAGATCCTGATCCATGTTTGATATTTCTTCTTGAGTTACAGAAAGTGACGTGTAGCTGATGGCTTTCCTTATGTGTTCTATCGTGATTTTCTGGCAGTTCTGAGCATCGCATATAGAACCAGCATTTAAAAGCACATCAATGGCATATCTTATATCACCGTTAACCGGAGGAGAGCTTGTAACCTCTGATAAATACTCGACCACTTTTTCATCTATAACCCCTGGTTTAATAGCTTCTTCAACCCTTCTCTGGATTATGTCGAATATTTGTCGTTTAGTGTAACGCTCAAAAACTATTATCCTGTTGCCCAGCGAACTTGCTTCTGACCTATCCAAGCTTTCTCTAAATTTTATGTTTTTTGCTGTAAGTATAACTCCAGCTACAGGGATATCTTCAAAAGGTAAAAGTTCATTGAGCCTTGTTAAATTGTATATTATGGGTTCTTTGGTCTTAAAAAGGAGATAGTCTACGTCGTCTATCATAATGACGGCTTTTGCTTTATCTTCTTTCAGTTTGGTCAAAGTAGCAAGCAGCAGCTCCTCTGGGCTGTAACTTGCGGAATAAACTTCCGGGGTCAAGCTCCTGCAAATGTGTCGGAAGACAAGGACCCTTGTAGCCCCGTGCTGCCTGGGGTTCACATAAGCAAACCTTAAATCATCTTTTTTTAAATCTCTTGCAAGCTTGAGCAAAGTTACAGTTTTTCCTGTCCCAACGTCACCTACTATCTGTACGGCTGTGCTGACTGATGAATGCTCGCTTTCTAAGAGGGCCTTTTTTATGCTTTCAAACTCCTTTTCTCTATGAGGGAGTATGTTAGGCACATAAGTGGGCAAAAGCTTTGATCTATCCTTGAAAACGTTGGTCACAGTTCATTTATAATTTAATGAAGATATAAATTTAAAGTATGTATCTTGCGCTTTCAAATTAATCCTATCTTGCTTTCAATTGTTGTATTTATTTCCACAATGCTTAAATTTTCCTGTAAAATACAATATGTAACTGGGCCCGTAGCTCAGCCAGGTAGACGTGAGGCCTAAAGCATCGGGCTTTTAACCCGAGGGTCGTGGGTTCGAATCCCACCGGGCCCGTACATTTTTATAATTTTTTAGTTATAAAGCAAAGTTTTTAAGTAAAAAATTGAATAATTTTTTCATGAGCTTTTCTGAAGTTAAACTCAGGGTTGAAGAAGCTAAAGGCAGAGATGTTGGAAGGTTTATAGCAAGAATACCTCAAAAGGTTATGAGACAACTTGGCGTCTCTGCAGGAGATTACATAGAAATAACAGGTAAAAGCAGCGTTTACGCACAGGTCTGGCCCTCTTATTATGAAGATGAAGATAAAGGAATAATAAGGCTAGACGGCACTCTGAGACAGGGGGCAGGCGTAGGAATCGGAGATGAAGTAAGAGTAAAGAAAGCAAGGATATCGCCAGCTCAGAAAGTCGTTATAGCGCCTATAGAAGTTCAGGTTCAGGCAGACCCTGAATACTTTAAAGAGGAATTCCTGTTAGGCAAACCGGTTTGGAGAGGTTCCGTAATAGTGATACCTTATTACAGCGAATCACTAAAGTTCATGGTAACTTCAGTTTCCCCTGGACCAGTAGCTTATGTAAATGAAGATACTGAAATTGAACTTAAAGAAGAACCCGTAAAGGAAGTTCAGGTGCCTGTAGGCAAAATATCTTGGGAAGATATAGGAGACCTAGAAGATGCAAAGAGAAAGATAAGGGAAATGATAGAACTACCGCTCAGGCACCCTGAAATATTCAAACACCTTGGGATCGAGCCTCCAAAGGGCGTGCTGCTGATCGGTCCTCCTGGAACAGGTAAGACCCTGCTTGCAAAGGCTGTTGCGAGTGAAGCTAACGCGTACTTTTTGACTTTAAACGGACCGGAAATAATGAGCAAGTATTATGGTGAATCAGAACAGAACCTTAGAAACCTGTTTGAAGAAGCTAAGAAGAACGCACCTAGCATCATATTCATAGATGAAATAGATGCAATTGCTCCCAAGAGAGGGGAAGTTACGGGCGAAGTTGAAAGAAGGGTTGTAGCCCAGCTTTTAACCCTGATGGACGGCCTTCAGGAAAGGGGTCAGGTAGTTGTCATAGGAGCTACAAACAGACCCGATGCTGTGGATGAGGCTCTGAGAAGGCCGGGCAGGTTTGACAGAGAGATATACATAGGCATGCCGGACAAACAGGCAAGAAAAGAAATACTCAGCGTTCACCTTAGGAATGTGCCCCAGTGCGGAGACGAAGAAATCAGCAAAAAGATCTGCTCACAAGACGATAAAATAGACTTGGATGAAATAGCTGAAATGACAAATGGGTATACAGGTGCGGACATAGCGGCTTTGGTTAAGGAAGCTGCGATGATGAGGTTAAGGGAAGCCATTGATAACAAAGAAATAGATCCCGAACAACCAACGATCCCTCCTGAAAAACTGGGCAAGATAAGGTTAAGAAAGAGAGATCTTTTAGAGGCTATAAAGTACGTTCAGCCAACTGTTTTGAGAGAAGTTATAGTCGAAGTTCCAGAAGTTCACTGGGACGATATAGGAGGTTATGATAAGGTCAAACAGGAACTCAAAGAAATGGTTGAATGGCCATTAAAATACCCCAAGTACTTTGAAGAAATCGGCACGGAGCCTCCAAAAGGAATACTACTTTATGGGCCTCCAGGAACAGGGAAGACGCTTTTAGCAAAAGCGGTAGCTACGGAAAGCCAGTCTAACTTTATAGCTGTTAGGGGTCCCGAGGTTCTCAGCAAGTGGTTTGGGGAAAGCGAAAAAGCGATAAGGGAAATCTTCAAGAAAGCAAGGATGGCTGCTCCGTGTGTTGTTTTCTTTGACGAAGTAGATTCGATAGCGCCAGCAAGGGGCACAAGGTTCGACAGCGGCGCAACGGACAGGATAGTAAACCAGTTGCTTGCTGAAATGGACGGAATAGCTCCATTAAAGAACGTAGTTGTGATTGCTGCAACAAACAGGCCTGATATAATAGATCCTGCCCTTCTCAGGCCAGGGAGATTTGACAGGCTTGTTTACGTTCCACCCCCGGACGAGTCAGCTAGATTCGAAATACTAAAAGTTCACACAAGAAAGTTGAAAGTTTCAGATGAAATAAAGGCTAACGACTTTTCATACCTTAAAGAACTCGCAGCAAAGACAGAGGGTTATACAGGAGCAGACCTAGCTTCTCTTGTAAGAGAAGCGGCCATGTTAGCTCTGAGGGAGAGCGTGGAACAGAAGTTAGAACACGCAAAACCCATAGAAAAAAAGCACTTTGAAGAAGCTCTGAAGATAGTTAAACCTTCGCTAACAAGGTCTGATATCGAAAGGTATGAAAAGCTTTCAGAAGATATCAAGAGAACAATACGATAATAAAAATATAGCAGGCATAGCGCTAAAAAATTAGTAAATTTTTGACAATCCTAGTAATAAAAGTTTATATTTTTTAAGCGTATAATTACGATTGTGCCCATAGATCTTACTCCTTTAAGAGTCCTTTCAGCATCAGGGATCATAGCGCATCTTAGTCTGGCATCTTCTTTTCTTGGAACGATAGCTCTAGCTTTAGTCCTTGAGTACAAATATCTGAGAACAAAGGATCAGGATTATCTACACAAAGCTAGGATGTTTTCTGTAATTTCTACAATAATATTCGGGGTAGGTGCCGCATACGGCACGTTTGTTGAATTTGGGCTTGTTACAGTATGGAGCAACTTTATAGCTATGATTGGGGCCGTCGCTCTTCCTTTCTACCTCGAGCTATTTGCTTTTCTCTTTGAAGTTGTTGTTTTGCCGATTTATACTGTAACTTGGGATAAAATAAAGAACGGGCGATTGCACTTTCTTATAGGTATAATAGCAGCTTTTGGAGGTTACTGGAGCGCTTATAATATACTGGCCGTCATGGCGTCACTTTCAATGCTTCCTCCTGGGCTTAAGATAGTAAACCTTGCACAGCAGGGCCAATCAATATCTAGAGCTATAACGTACATGCTGGTCTGGAGTTCCCCAACTCAGATGTTAAATATGTACTGGTCTGGTGCTCAGATATTTATCTTCCACGGCATACTGGCAGCTGTTATTGTAAGCTGGTCTCTTGTAGCTGGTGTTTACATATACAAATATGTAAGGGATAAGGATCCGGTAAGAAAAAAGGTGCTCAATCTGATGCTGATCCCTCTTGCAGCCATTACAGGTATTCAAGGACTTGTGCTTGGACATTTCCAGGGCGAGCTAGTTATTTCTGAAGATCCCCTTAAGTTAGCAGCTATGGAAGGTATGTACTGGAATGGGCTCAAAGTCGACCCGCTTACCAGCTTTGTTGCATACGGGACTTTAAACCATCAGTTCTGGGGTTACTATAGTTGGCCAGCCAGCATAAGGCCACCAACTTACGTAACTTTTGCTTACCTTATAATGATGGTCGGTTTCGGGATTGTGTTAGGTATATTGGCACTCGCTCTGGGGCTTGATTACGCTTTTGGAGAAAATTTGAAGAAAATAGGCTTTGGATGGCTTTATAAGCTGCAACCTTTGCTTGAGAAGGTTTCTCAGTACCTTATTCCTTTTTCGGGCATAATGGCAGGTATAGGAGGGGCTTTAACAACAGAAAGTGGCAGATTCCCTCTAATATTTGTATCAAGTGTTCCATCGACTTCAGGTCCTCCAGAGATAACAGGCGTTCCAGTTTCTGCGCTCGTTAACGTGGCACTTAACATGCCCGTTTGGGAAATCGCTTTGCTTGTTATCGTAGCCCTTGCTATACCATTTGTGGCCGTTTACGGGATCTGGGTTTATGTAAACAGGAGGTGAAAAATATGGTTGCAAGCACTACGGTTGTAGCCGGTTTGCTTTCATGGGCGTTCGACGTTCACCTGCCTTTAGTTTACACTGTTCTGGGAATACTCTGGATAACTCCGTTTATTGAATACATTGGTGGTAAAAAGATGGACAGCAGGTATTCAGATCTGGTAAAGGTAATGCTAAATTACCTGATAGCTGTGTATGCAATAGGCGGTGTGTTTGGTACAATAATAACAGTTTTTCTTGCGGGCTTAATGCCAGTTTTTACAAATTTAGCAGGTATAATCTTATGGCCTGTATGGGCCACAGCTATAGTCGCTGGGGTCATAATAACAATACCTGTAATAGGAATGTACTACAGAACATATCAGAGATGGAGTTATAAGAACCATGCAATTTTAGGCATATTGCTTGCAGTATCGGCTTCTTTGATTCCTCTTATGTTCAGGCTTGTATTTGCTTACACGGCTTACCCTGCGGGCACATCTATAATGCCTGATCCTTCGTCAATAATAGGGTTCGACCTTTCAGTCAACGTTTTCAAAGCGTTCATGAATCCACTGTATTTGCCGCTATACGCCAGCACGATGAGCGCAGCTTTGGCTTTTACAGGTTTAATGATGATATTCGGATTCAGCTTTAGGTATAAAGGTTTACCTCATCAGGACCTTGGGATTTCGATAGGTAAAAGGATAGCGATGGTATTTGGCATACTGTATGGCATCTTTGCATCAATGTACCTTTATGAAGTTTATGAAAACTCCGCAACAATGGCGTGGTCTATATTTGGCAGCCCGCCACCTTATCTGCCTGCTGCGCTTCAGCCTGTATTTAAGCCAACTTATGTCTTAAACAGCGAATTCTATGTTACTGTTTCTCTTGCAATTCTTTCATTCTTTGTTCTTATTGTGCTCTACTTTAAGCACAACAGAACTCTAGGTATAATTTTAGGTCCGATTTCAGTAGCTGTTCTTGACCTCGCGGAGACCATAGACCTTTTGGCTCATGCTCCCTATGCAGTTGTACCCCCTGTTAATGTGGCTGAAAGTCTAATCAATGCATATGGAGTTCAATTCGCTCTGACAGTAGCAAAAACGCTTCAGGTATCAACGCTGTCAACTGTTCTCGACTTTTTGGCGCAGCTGATGAACGAAATGCCTTCCTTGCTTTATCTTTCCCTTACCATGTTTGCGTTCTTTAACGTACTTCTAGTCATAGTAGTCTATCTTGCATTAGCGTGGAGAGAAAAATAAAAAGATTAAAAGCTTATTACTTCATAACCTTGATTAACAAAGTTAGCAAGCCTTTCGCCTGTTGGCTGCAGGTTTAAACCGAGCTTTGTTAGCTGTTCTTTTATGTTTTTAGAAGATGCATAATTTACGCATGCGCTATCAACGTGTCCATTTTTCAAAAGATAATTGAAATTTTCAAGATCTTGCCCTGATATGCTTGTCAAATATTCTTCTCCCGGGCCATAAAATATAACCTTCAGATCATCGTATCTTTTATTCATAGCAGACCTTGTAGCTATTGTTAGTGCAAGGCTAAACCTTTCTGGATTTTCTTTTCCAGTTATTATAAAAAACAGGACTTTCATGCAACAACGATCGAATATCTCTTATTTATGCGCTTTTGAATTTTTTTACAAAATACATTCTAAAATACAAA
>JAVBJD010000090.1 GCA_030756715.1 Conexivisphaerales archaeon | reverse complement strand
CCGTTGAACTCTGCTGGCTCGAGCCTCGCCCTCCACTTTCCGTCTATCAGGACAACGGCTGAACCCGGGAATATCTTTTCAACCTCTATTTCGCGGACGTCCTTGCCGTAAGCCTTTGCAGCAGATGCCGTCATGTAAGATCCGTTTTCTCCCTTTATGATCTTCTTTTGCTTTTCAAGCTTCTCCAGCGCAGACTGAACAGCTTCTCTCGGTATGCCCTCTTCATCTGCATATGAGAACAGCTCATCAGGCTTCGCCCCATTTCTTCCTGCCTCGAGAAGCTTTGTGTAAACATACCTTGACGCCCTTTCGACCTCCCTTCTAACGTTTCTTGTGAACTCTTCCTCCTCGACAACCTGCCCTTTGGGCCCTCCAGCTTCCCTTTCTATTTCAGCTATCTCTTCAGCGCTCATGGGCTCTTCTGGTGGTTTCTGCGTGAGCCTGATCACCGGCTGAAGCTTTGAGTTTATCGTTGAAGCGATCCAGCGCATCTTCCTGGCTTTGCTCATGCTGGAATAGAGATAAGCGGTATCGAGCGTCTGTTCTGTTGCAAGGATCGTAACTTTTCCGGGCCCCTTTCTCCCCGTCCTTCCCTTTCTCTGTATGTACCTGATTTCGCTCGGTATTGGCTCATAAAAGAAAACCCTGTCGACGGCGGGTATGTCAAGCCCTTCTTCAGCTATCGAAGTAGAAACCATGACGTTTATCTCTCCCTGCTCAAGTGCCCTGATCATTCTCGCCTGTTCTTCCTGGCTCATGCCCCTGTCGTTGGCCTTTTTGGCCTGACCCACGAACCTTTCTGCCCTTACTCCGGGAACTTCTTTCAAAGCTTCAACTATATGCTTTGCAGTGTCCCTGTACTGGGTAAAGACGATCATCCTTGAATTCGGGTTGAGGGCCAGCTGATCGCTTATAAGCTTCTTGAGCATAACCAGCTTCGGGTGTTCATCCTTTACCTTTTCAACAAGGTAAGAGAGGACCGCATAATCGGGATCAGAAGCCAGGATCACGTGAGACCTGCTCCTCTCTTCATCTGCCCTTTTCATGAACTCGTAAAGAGCATAAACTCCCTGGGTCTCTATCAGTTCGAGCATGTGGAAAAGCGTGAGCGCTATAGACTGAGTCATTATGGCTTCAAAGATCCTTCCCCTCTCTTCTTCAACGCTTTCAGCTTCAAGCGTATATCTCAGTTCATCGCCCAGCTCTATCAGGTGTCTTCTGGTTACCGTGTCAGGCGGAACCCTGAGAAGCTTCCTGTCATAAAGCCATCTTACCCTCTTCATCAGCATTCCCTTTATCAGCTCTCTTATCCTCCTGTAGCTTTCAGGAAGAGAAACCTTTACCCATTCAAGGTCTATCCTGTGAACGTAAGGCTTTACGTCCGGGTCGTCTTCGTCCCTGAACTCGACCCTTTCGATGTAAAGGTTCCTGCACACTTCCATGACCCTTTCCAGCTTTGATCCGGGGGAAGCCGTCATCCCGAGTATGACAGGGTAATCAGCCTGCTCAACGTATCGCTTTGCTATCTCAGTATAAGCATATTCTTTAACGGCCCTGTGGGCTTCGTCAAAAACGACCAGGCCGAAACCCTTTAAGTTCAACCTCCCTTCGTTCAAATCGTTCCTTACAACTTCAGGGGTTGAGAAGAATACCCTCGCTTTTGAGTTCCATATAGCTGCTCTGTGCTCAGGAGTGATCTTTCCCGTTAAAAAAGCGACGTCGCTGTCCCTGAGCTTCAGCATTGCCCTGAAGTTCCTGCTGTGCTGCATGACGAGAGGCCTTGTCGGGGCAAGCACCAGGACCTTTGAGTTTCTGCGTCTGTAAAGCGTCTCAGCGGCGACAAGAGCCGATATCACAGTTTTCCCGAGGGCCGTGGGCAGTATGACAAGCGTGTTCCTGCCGTAAGCTGATCTGGCTATGTTTATCTGGTAGAGCCTCGGCTCGACAGCTCCGGGCCAGACAAGGGGGTGCTTGACGTAGTTTTCCTGCAACTCTAAATCTCTAGAACTTCGTCAGAGCTCTTCTGTCCTTTTCTCTTCGGGTTTATCTGATCGAGCTCAGTCATAAGCTTTTTCAGCTTTTCGTTCTGTATGAGCTCAAGGAACTCGTTCAGCTCTTCCTGATCCCTGATGACCAGGCCCCTCTTTTTCTTCGGGTTTCCGTTTTCATCAACAGGGTTTATCTCAACTGCTAATCTGCTCGGGGAGCTCTTGTATGCCGGCATCTTAAGCACAAAGATCCCGGGCACAGAGGTCTTTAACCTTGACCAGTCCTTCCCGTTTCTCAGGAACTCTTCAAGCTTTTCGTCCACCACATGTAACACCTGATAAATATTTTTCACACATGGATAAAAGCTTTTCTTAA
>JAVBJD010000025.1 GCA_030756715.1 Conexivisphaerales archaeon | reverse complement strand
TTAAAAAACCATGTTAAATATATCTTTATTTTTAGTTTTGTGAAAGTGTTTTTAAATATGGTTTAAATATTAAAACCGTCAATTTTTTGATCAAAAAATTGTATAAATTCAACGGTGATTCAACAATATATTTGCATTTTATACAGCATAATTTTAAAAATATTTGCTAAATTACACGTTAATTATTAATATAATTTATCAATCGCATTTAAATTTTATTAAATGAAGCTTCAGCTTAATGACAGCTCAAAAAAATGAAAAATGGTCACACAGGTTCATAATGGCTGCAATAATTCAGAGCATATTTGCTGCAATCTGGACTATACCCATAGTTCTGCCTTGGATAAAGCCTTCAGTAGCTATGGTTATAGCTGCTGGTAGCGCCGGCACCTGGTTCACCGTTGGTTACATACTTTACATAATCGTGGGTGTTCTTGGTAATGCGGCGATTGGCTTGATATACCAGCACTTTGAAACAGTAGAAGGAAAGGTAGTAAGCGGGATCTCAAACGCTCTTGCTTGGCTGCAATTGATACTCTTTAACTTTGGAGTTATGGCTTCAACATGGGCACTGATGATCGCAGGCTACTTCGGAGAAGCTGACCTTCTGCCTCCAGCAGTGGGAGGGAAAGGACTCACTGAAGGACAGGTACACGTGCTTTTGCTTTCTCATTTCATAAATCCAGTAGGAGCTTTCGTAATAATAGCTGTGCTTGGAGTAATCATAGGAGCCATTGCGTTTTTTACCATATCTTTAAAAGAATGAACTTTATTTTTTAATTTAGATTGATGCTGTACAGACTTTACAGGATAGCTTCTTTTTCTCATACTTTAACGGCTCTTATCTGGACTCTGCTCATAGTTACCCCCTATCCGCCTTTCAACTATCTTTTACCGATAATGGAAAAGGGAGGGCCCGGTGTCTGGCTCCTTTTTGGTTATATAGTTTATCTGATATCAGGTCCAATCGGGTTTGGGATAGTATCTTCTTTGCTTAAGACCATAGAAGTGGATGAAGGATCAAGAATTAACGAGAAAACAGCAAAGCTGGGTTTTTATTTTTCCTACGCAGGTGTGCTTTGCAGCAGCGTGCTGCTGGCTTTAGCTGGTTCCCTTGGGGGATACTATATGTACTTTTCGGCAGTCTCGCCATTGAAGATTACAGAAACCCTTTCTTCTTTCGTACTGCCGATCACCTTTACTGTGGTGCTTGCTGTTGCCGGATATTTTCTAATAATAATCTCCATGATGTTTGCAAAACATGAAGTATAAACAAAAGCTTCTCATGCTGTTTGTTATTTTATCCACAATGTTTGAGCCTATAGTCTTAAATGCGCAGAGCTATCAGCAGAACGGAAGCTGGGCGATAGGGCTTGTTCTGCCCAACAACTTCATGCTTAGCAACGGGCAAAAACTTCAGTGGAACAGAGTTAACAACATAACCGTAATTTTAAAGTTGCCCCAGATACAGATGACAGACAGAACTATAATGTGCGTGGAAAGCCTCATGGTTGGCAACGGCACGATAATACAGGTTTCTGTTTCACTTTATCAGAATTCAACTTACTGGACAGTATGCGGAATGTATGTTCCAAGCCCAGAATCTTATCCTCAGAAATACGTAATACAGCAGCACTTCGGAACTATAACTGCCGGAAGCCTAGTTTCAATATCTCTAAACAGAACTCTGGAAGGCTGGGCTTACTCTGTATACGATTACAACAGCTCAGAGCTTTTCCTCAGCAAGCTTCCGGTTTACGGTCCACCTGTAAGTGGACCACAATACGTAATCGCTTTTGAATCTTACTCTTACAACTCTTCTACGTTTGAAAAAATGGGCAGAGCCAGCTTTTATGCTCTTTTTGCTAACGGGCAAAGGATAGTTAAAGGTCCAGAAGTTTATACTAGCTGGTCAGAAAGCATAACCCCTCTGTTTCTTGTTGGAGGGCAGAATCCGCCTTCATTTATCAGCATTTATTCAGAAAACGGTTCATACATTATAACTTACGTTAACAACTGGGCTGAGTACAGATCAAGCTCGTTTGGTTATTATTATGTATTGATCTTTGGAATTACAGCAGCAGCTCTGATAAATGTGACCTACCTGGTTATAGCTATTAAAAGGTTAAGAAAAAAACGCGCTTAAAGCAAAAGTTCATAATTATTATGCTAAAGCGTTTTCAAGTCATTTAAAAGCTTTTTAGCCTGCGTAGGCACGTGCTTTTTGCTGATTCTTGTAAGCAACTTATCGAAAAATCCTAGCTTAAAGTTCACGCCACAAGCGCTTGGATGGCCTCCTCCGTTGTACTTTTTGGCTATTTCAAGGAGGTTAACCTTTCCGTCACCGTAAAGAACCCCAGAACTGTCACTGTAAATTATGAATACAACGTCCACTCCTTTCTGCTGAAGCTTTTTTGCCAGCAGTGACCCTATGAGCTTCTTCCCCCGAAGGTCGATTACAGCTACCTTTAACCCAGTGGCAGAGTTAAATACGTTAGCGCTTTCTGCAAGTTCCTCTATAAGCTTGTTTTCTTCTTCAACTCGCTTCTTGTACTCTTCTATCTTTTCATTATAAAAGGCTCCTCTGGAAAACATGTTTATCAGTTCAAGCCTTTCCCTGTTGCTCCTAGTCCCTATTTTGTACGCCAAAGTTAGCTCCAGTTCATTCCTGTTGCTGTCTCCATCGTCTGCTATCTCAGCTATTTTTTTCGCTATTTCGTCATCTTTAGCAAACGTCCTGTAAAGTATCGAAGCCGCGCTCGGCGATTTTTCAAGTATAAGCCTCACATGTTGTGAAATTTTCTTGTCTTCTTCAGCCCACTCATGATGGTCTACCCAGATTAATTCGCAACCAGAGGCTTTTAGTCTCAAAATCTCCTTTACAACTTTTTCATAATCAGAGTGGTTTAATGCTACGTCAACTATTCCAAGCAAACTGCAACTCCCTATTCTTTTAAGCGTATCATAGAGGGTCCTTGGTCCCGCAAACTTTATCTTGATATCGTTGCCAAATGCCCTCTTAGCTATTGCTCCCGAGCATACGCCGTCGAGATCAGTATGCACTATGAATATTTTTTCCGCGTTTTTCTGCATCAGACTTTTTAAATAAATCTAGAATCAAAATATAAGCATTTACAATAAAATTGTTTTTATCCTTTGATAGCTCTGTATACTTTCTCAGAAGTTATAGGTAAGCTGTTAACCCCTCTGCCTGTTGCGTCCATTACGGCGTTTCTTATAACAGGTCCTGGAAGCACTACAGGGGGTTCAGCAACTATCTTTGCGCCATAAGGACCCATGCTTCCTGGCTTTTCTATTATGAAAGCTTGTATATTTTCTGGTATGTCTAAACTTGTAGGTATATAATAGTCCTTGAGGTTAGGATTTACAACATATCCATCTTTATGAACGAGCTCTTCCATTATCGCGTAACCTAGGCCTTGAACCGTTCCGCCGTAGATCTGTCCTTTAACGCTCTTTGGGTTTATTGCCTTTCCGACGTCAAACGCTACATAATAGTTCAGAACCCTGTAAACTCCAGTTTCTGTATCAACTTCAACTTCCGCAACTGCAGCTCCAAACGTGTACTGGTTATATGGTGAACCAAGTCCAGTTTCTTCGTCCCACTTGCAGGAAGGAGCCATGTAGTATCCGATAGTATGCAGTTCTATGTTCGCTTCGTAAGCCTCCTTTATGATTTCTTCCCAGGAAAAGCTTTTGTTTTCCTTTCCTTTGCAAAAAGCATAACCCTCAACTATCTGTACATCGTCAACTTTGCAGTTGAGCATCTTTGATGCTACCGGCAGTAGCTTCTGTTTAAGCTTGAGCGCTGCGTCCCTTGCGGCGTTTCCGCCTATAGCTATAACCCTTGAAGCAACTGTGGGTCCTGTCTCATGATGTACGAGCGTGTCTGGTCTGTCTATAGTAAAGTAGTCAACCGGAACGCCCAGGACGCTTGCCGCTATCTGCGCTAAGCCAGATATCGCTCCTGTCCCGAACTCTGTCAGCCCGGTTCCTAGGTGAACCTTACCGTTCTTCTCGACAGACAGGTGTACATAAGCGTAATCGTTCCCTTCTGGCCCAAGGGCGTTTCCGTGATGAAGCATTGCTATGCCGATGCCTTTTCTAACTTTGCCTTCCTGCTTGGCATATAGCTTTTTCTTGTTGCGATAATCGCTGGCCTTAATCACTGCATCAAGGCATTCAGGTAACCCGCAGCTTTCGTCCATTAGCTGTCCTGTGCTAGTTCTTGAACCGGGCCTCAACATGTTGATGAGCCTTAAGTCAAGTGGATCCATGTTTAGCTTTTTAGCTATTTCATCCATCTGAGATTCAGCAGCAAATATAGCTTGAGGTGCCCCGAAACCCCTGAAGCTCCCAGTGTAAGTGTTGTTAGTGTAAACTTTATAACCATCGTTCCAGACGTTTGGTATTTCATATGGTCCGTTTGCGTGGAAAGTTGCTCTAACTATGACGAGAACGCCTAAAGATGCGTAAGCACCGCCATCCAAAACTATCTGGACTTTTGATGCGGTAAGCTTTCCGTTGGCTTTAACTCCTGTTTTGTGAGTTATTATTGCAGGATGTCTTTTTGTGTGAGCTGTCATCGACTCTTCCCGAGTCATGCTCATAAGCACAGGCTTGCCAGTCTTAATGGTTCCGAGAGCGGCTATTGAAGCTACATCGTAAGGAGGCTCATCAGACTTTGGTCCGAATGCCCCTCCAGTAACCGCCTGTATCACTTCTATCTTATCAAGCGGCCATCCGAGAACCTTTGCAACGGCTGCCTGGACATGATGGGGCGTCTGCATAGAGCCTATTATAAGCATTTTATCTCCGCGAAGCAGAGCAAAAGCTGTTTCCGTCTCAAGAGGTGCAGCGTCTTGGTGCTGGGTTCTGAAGGTATTTTCTATAATATAATCAGCTTCCTCAAAGCCCTTTTCCACATCCCCTTTCCTTACCTTGACGTGCTTTATTATGTTACCGTCTTCATGTATCTTAGGCGCATCATCTTTCATTGCTTCTACAGGATCAAAAACTGCCTTGAGAGGCTCATATTCTACTTCAACGAGCTGGGCAGCTTCCTGCGCCCTGTTCGGCTTTTCAGCTATCACAGCTGCCACTATATCTCCAGTAGATCTAACTTTGTTAAAAGCGAAAAGAGGTCTATCAGGAATGATTGTAGAAGACTCATTCAAGCCCGGTATGTCCTTATACGTCAATACATACCTTACTCCTGGATAGTTAAGCGCCTTAGTAACAGACATCCCTTTGATGAGGGCATGAGGATACTTTGAAAGCACAAGCCTCGCGTAAAGCGTGTTCCTCGGGATGAGGTCGTTGGTGTAAATCGGTGAACCTAAGACCTTTTCAAGGTCGTCAAGCCTTTTAAGCTCTTTTCCAATGTAAAGCAGCTCTCCCTTTTCAGCTTTCTTCTGAATTTCAGTTAAAAACTCTTCAGCTGTCTGTGAGCTCATTGTTCTCGCCCCGCATCATATATCGCGTCTACTATATCATAATAGCCAGTACACCTGCAAAGCGTCCCGCTTATGGCTTCTTTGATCTCCTGTTTGCTGGGTTCTTTCTTCCTGTTCAAGAGATGCCAGCCCATGATTTCCATTGCAGGAGTGCAGAAGCCGCACTGAGCTGCCTGGTGCTCCCTGAACTGGTCCTGTATCTTTTTCATAAGAGGGTCGTTGTTCAGGCCTTCAAGAGTTAATATCTTGTGATTCTTGGCCTGAAAAGCAGGTATCAGGCAGGAAAGCACGGGCTTCCCGTCCATGAGCACGGTGCAGAGTCCGCAGTCTCCTGTTCCGCAAGCTTCTTTAACAGATTTGAAACCGAAATCTTCCCTCAAAACATCCAGAAGCCTGTCATCGGGATCTACTAAAACTTCTCTTTCTACCCCGTTCACGTTAATTTTTACAAGCATCTGGGCCATCTACTGCACACCTCCAATTTTTTTAATCAGACGCTCAAGGATCGTAATAAGAAGCGCTTTCCTGTAAGTAGCAGAAGCCCTCATGTCGTCAGTTAGAATCAGTTCCTCTCCAAACACCTTTTTAGCTCCGTTCAGCGTTTCTTCGTTAAGCTCTTTGCCTTTTAAAAATTCTTCAGTTGTTTTTGCCCTTTCAGGTATCTTGCCCTTTACCCTGTTAGCCGCTATCCTGATGTCCTCAATTTTACCTTTAGCGATCTTTCCGACAACGGCCAGGTTAACTAAATTTATTATCAGCATGTTCCTTCTGCCCACCTTTTCAAATGCTGACCCGTATCCCGGGCCAGGGTCTTCGAACGAGATTTCTGTGAGTATTTCGTTGGGCCTCCTGTTTAACTTCCTCTTTCCTGCTAAAAACTTTTCAACGCTCATGTACCTTTCACCGTCAACGCTTGAAAGCTTAACCTTTGCGTTAAGGGCTAAAAAAAGAGGTATAAAGTCCTCGCTGCTCGAAGCTGCACAAACGTTCCCGCCAACAGTCGCAACGTTCCTTATCTGAAGGCTTCCGAATTTGGATATTAGGTCAACAAAAGCTGAAAACCTCTTTTCTTTTACAAAGCTTTCCCCTTCAAGCTGTGAAACAGTTACAAGGGCTCCTATCTTTATAACGTTTCCATCCTTCTTAACGTAAGATAGCTCGTTGGTCAAACCTGAGATGTCGAGGATCTTTTTGGGCCTTACCTCCCCGTTCCTTATTCTTGGCCAGAGGTCTGAGGCGTTTGCCATGATCTCGGCATCGGGGTTTTCGTTAAGAACCTTTAACGATTCTTTTAAACTTGAAGGCTGGAGAATTATCATTTCGCTTCTGTTCAATAAGGGCTGCTCCATCACGAGCTCTTTATTTTCTGTTTTTATATATTTTTTGTTTTGAAATTTTTAAAAATCTTTAGAGTAGCTCCTTTAGCCGCCCCCAACGGGTGGCATTATCATAACGAGGTCCCCATCTTTTAGCTGAACCTTGCTGTACATTTCCCGCTTGATGTACCTGTTGTTTATGTAAACAAGAAGGTGTTCGTGGAATTGCTCGCTGTTGTCCAGCATGGCCCTTTTTGCTCTTTCGCCGTACTTTTTCACTATCATCTCCAGCAAGCCGAGAATTGTGTCAGCCTCGACCTCGAGTTCATGAGCTCCCAGAACGTCTATCAGCTCATAAAAAACCCTGAGCTTCACCCTTGCCATATAATTTATTTTAACAATTTTTATTTTATGCTTTCTAGAAATTTTTTGACCCCACCGTCTGGATGAACTTCCGCTCTTACTGAACTTTCTTCCACATAAACAAGCACGGGCGCTTTTATTATGTAACCGAACTGTTCAAAGATAAGCTTCCTGCCCCCGTAGGTTTCTTTGCTCATGGAGACGGCTATATCAGCTATGTCAACGCTGAAACTCTGCAGCTCCCTGAGCACGGCCTCCATTGTGCCCCCGGTCGAAATGGCGTCATCTATCAGCAGAACGCTTTCCCCTTCGTTTACCCCATAGATGTAGTACGTACCCTTCTCGTATCCGGAAAAGTATTCAGCAGTGGCGAGCGGTTCTGCCCCAAGGTCTCTCTTCCTTATTACAGCTAAAGGTTTTCCCTTCCTTTCTGCTACAAGGGCAGCTATCGGCAAACCGAAGCTTTCCGGCACGAGAACTTTGTCAAAGTCGTCTCTTGTCACGCTGTCTATTACGTCAGCTATAAAGGACATGACCCTTGGAGAAGGAGGAGGCACGTTCTCAGTTATAGGGTTTAGCACATACCTGTACAGTTCTTTGCTCTGATCCCTTACCCACTTTTTGTTTATCAGGCTTGCTTTTTTAAAGTAGCCTTCTATCTCCTTAGCTATGTCATCAAAATTCCTGTACCCTTCGAGAGACCTGTAAAAACACGAATAGTTTCCGGTATGGCACGCAGGGCCTGCTGGCTCTGCCTGATATATCAGGCTGTCCCCATCGCAGTCTATAAGGATCTTCCTGACCTTCTGAACGTTTCCTGAAGTTTCACCTTTCAGCCAGAGCCTCTTCCTTGACCTGGAATAGAAGTGCGCAAGCCCTGTTTTCAGAGTAAGCTCAACGGCTTCCCTGTTGGCGTAAGCCTGCATCAGTATCTTTCCTGTGTTCCAGTCCTGCACGATAACTGGTACAAGCCCCTTTTCGTCAAACTTTATGTCCTCGACTTTTAACTCTATCATATCCTCACAGCAACCCCCATGCTCCTGAGGTATTTTTTGAGATCTGGTATAGATATTTCTTTAAAATGAAATACCGAAGCTGCAAGAGCTGCATCTGCGTTGCCCTCTGTAAAGATTTCGAAAAAGTGCTCCGGTCTGCCTCCGCCCCCGCTAGCTATTACTGGGACGCTTACAGCTTTTGATATCATTTGGGTTAGCTGCACGTCATAACCTAGCTTTGTTCCGTCCCTGTCTATCGACGTTATGAGCAGCTCGCCAGCGCCAAGCTTAACTGCTCTTTGAGCCCAGTCTTTTGCCTTCAAACCGGTCCTTTCCCTTCCCCCTTTTATGTAAACGTAGTAGTCGTCGTTCTCTCTTCTGGCGTCTATTGAGACTACAACGCTCTGAGAGCCGTAGACGTCCGCTATCTCTGTAATCAGCTCGGGTTTAAGAACGGCGTAAGTATTTATTGAGACCTTGTCTGCTCCGTTCCAGAGCAACTCACGCGCATCTTCGAGGCTTGCTATTCCCCCACCTACTGTAAAAGGTATGTCAAGCTTTGATGCGACTTCCTTTACCTTTTCGATCATTATTTTCCTTCCTTCAAACGAAGCAGAGATGTCAAGGAAAACTATTTCATCAGCACCAGAGTCCCTGTACACTTCAGCTAATTTAACAGGATCACCGGCTTCCTTCAGGTCTGTAAAGAATCTCCCTTTAACTACTGTACCCCTGTCCACGTCCAGGCACGGTATTATCCTCTTTGCTAACATTTTAAGTCACCAAAATAGTTTTCGTAAACATCCTTACCTATTATACAGCCAGAATAACCGAGCCTCTCTATTTCTTTGATCTCTCTGAGCAAAACCCCACCTGCAATCAAGGTCATGCGCCTGGCTTCATAAGGTATTTTTTCAGCAAGCGTTCTGTCGAAGCCGCTCAAACTGCCGTCCCTTTTTATAGATGTAACAACAAACTCTTGAAAACCAATACTGATAAAAGATCTGATGGCTTCATGTACGCTGAGGGACGAATCCTTCCTCCATCCCTCGTAAGCAACCTTTTCTCCTTTTACGTCAAGAGATATTACCACTTTGTCCTTATATGGGATCAGCGTCCACGGGCTGGTAAAAGCCAGAGTGCTGACAACAACCCTGTCTGCGCCTCTTTTTATATAGCCGATCAGGCTTTCAACGCTCCTTATGCCTCCTGCAACATGCTTGTACCCTTTTTCTTTGAGCAATTCTGAAATGATCCCGGAGTTGTCGCCATAACCGAGAGCCGCGTCAAGGTCAACTATGTGAAAGTTTTTGAAACCTGACGAATAGAGGCACCTCATGACATACTTTGGATCTTCTGAATAAACCTTTGCAAGCTCAGGCTTCCCCTGCTCAAGTCTGACGAGCCTGCCTGACATTATGTCAATAGAAGCAAAAACCCTCATTTTCTGACCGCCTCAAGAACCCCTTTAAGAATTGCAAGCCCAGCTGCTCCCGACTTTTCCGGGTGAAACTGTAACCCGAAATAATTGTCCCTGATTACAACAGCTGGTATCCTGGATCCTCCGTTCTCAGCGTAAGCATAAACAAGGCTTTCATCGTAGGGGGCCTGATATGAGTGCGCGTAATAGAACCATTCTCCTTTTTTGTCGATTTTCCATAAAGCGTTCTCCTTTAAAAGTTCTGTATATGACCAGCCCATGTGGGGCACCTTTCCATTATTGATCCTGGTAACTTTTCCCCTGAGAACTCCAAGGCCCTCACCATGACCTTCTTCGCTTCCCTCATAGAACATGTGGAGGCCCAGGCAGATGCCCAGCACAAAAGCGCCCTTATCAGCGAATTTGATTATTTTATCTTTTTCACTTATAAGCGACCTTGAAGCCTGAGAAAAGTTTCCAACGCCAGGAAGCACTATGAGATCAGGGAAATCATTAGAATCAAGCTTTTCTTCAACTCTCGTGTCTTCGTTAAGCCTTTTGAGAGCGCTGAAAATGCTGTAAAGGTTGCTAGCCCCGTAATTGTAAATCCTTATTTTCATAGGGACCCCTTAACTGACATGCTCTTATTAGAAAGCTCAACCGCCTGTTTAAGGGACAAACCGAACGATTTGAAAGCGGCTTCAGCTATGTGGTGCGGGTCTCTACCGTTGAACTGGTACAGATGCAGCGTCATAGGAGCGCTGTAGGCTAAAGACCTGAAAAAGTGCTCAACGAATAAAGGTTCAAATTCCACGTTGCCTTGCATATTAAGGTTGTAGCTGAAATAAGGCCTCCTCACCATATCAAGAGAGCAGAGTACAAGCGCCTCGTCCATAGGGATGACTGAGTACCCGAACCTTTTGATCAATTCCCTGTTAACAGCTCTGTCAAGAGCAGTGCCGAGAGTAATCCCTATGTCCTCAATCAGGTGGTGCGGCAGGTCTCCTTTTGCAACTAACTTTATGTCAACCTCGCTGAACTTTGCAAGGGTTACAAACATGTGCCTGAAAAAAGGGTAATCCAGCTCAATATCCGCTTGACCATTGCCGTCTATTTCAATTTCTAAATATATCCTGGTTTCTTTTGTTTCTCTGTTTACTTTAGATCTACGCAACGCCTATCTCCTCCAGAGGCATTATCGAAGAAGGCTTGTGCACCACCAGCCCCTGGGCGTATTTTCTGAGTGTGGGAAGCACTTTCAGGAGCTGATCCTCATCTATAACAGTATTGACCGCGTACCACCCTTCTTTTGAAAGCTTTGAAATAGTGGGGGACTTCAAAGCTGGAAGCTCTTTCAACAGCTTTTGAAGGTTATCTTCGCTTACGTTGATGAATATGTGCAGCTTTTTCCTTGCCTCGACAGCCCCTTTCAGGAGCGCAACTATGTCCAGTATTTTTTCTTTTTTTGAAGTACAGTCAAGCGAAGCCTTGTTTGCTATGAGGACAGCGCTCGATCTCATGACTTCGGCTATTTCAACAAGCCCGTTTTCTTTCAGAGTTGTGCCGGTTTCAGTAACATCTACAACGAGGTCTGCTTCTTCGGGAGGTTTAGCCTCTGTGGCTCCAAAAGAAAGGTAGATTTCAACGTTCTGGTTTTCCCCGAACGTGTACCACGGGGTTATTACAGCTGGTCTGATTTTACCGTAAATTTTTCTGTATGACTCGAGGTTTTTGAAGAAACAGGAAGTTATGTTTGGGTATTCTGTAGCTATCCTGAGCTTCCTTCCTTTATCTTTAAAATCAACCAAGAGCTTTTCAGGATCTTCTTTCAGCTCTGGAGGTCCAGCCAGCACCAGCCTCACCTTTCCGTATTCAAGGTCCGCAAGCTTCTGAACATTAGCTGCAGTCTCAGTAAGCCAGTCAAGGCCTGTTATACCTATGTCGTAAAGTCCCTGCTCAACGTATTTAGGTATCTCCTGGGGCCTAAGTATCTTTACTATTACTGACTCATCGTTAACTGCAGGCCTGTAGCTTCTTTCGTTCCCCTTTATCTTGAGGACAGAGGAATTTATCAGAGAAATTGTTTCCTGTTCTAGGGAGCCTTTGGGTATTGCCCACCTTACCGTTTTATTCTCTATTATGAACTGACATCACGGCAGATCTTTTTTAATGAGCTTTTAAGCTTTTCTCCAGAAAAGACCTGACTATCTTTTCCCCTTGCGCTTTTGATCTTTCTGGATGAAACATGAGGGCAAGGGAATTTTTGAACTCAAACGCTTCAACACCGTATGAGCTGAAACCAACGGGTTTGCTGAGAAAGTTTAACCTTCCAATGTTCAGGTGCCTTGATGCGTAGAAATAATACTGCCCATCGTCTATGTACTTTGAACCTTTAAAGTCAACCGCTATATCTCCCTTTAAAAAAGAGCTGTTGATTCTTAGCGTTCCACCGAGGTAAAGGTTCAGGGCTTCAGCCCCAAAGCATATGTACAGCACTGGGCTTTCGAGGACGAGCTCAATGGCTCTGAAAGCCTCTTTAAGAGACACATGGCTTCTGGAAGACCTGCCGCTGAATACGTAGGCGTCAAAGCCGCTCATGTCTTCCCCGGGCTTCAGGGTTATGAGTTCGGAGTCAATTAAAATCTTTTTTAAAAGATCCTTGAGCTCATCGATGTATCCTGAACCGTTATGCACCAGTGCTATTTTATTCAACGCTCTAACTTTTCCTTTCCTGTATATTTGCTTTAAATTAATAACAATATTTAAGACGTCAGAACTTTTATTTTTAGAAAGTTAATGAGCTATAACTCACATGAGTACAAGGTATCAAGAAAGGAGCTGATAGTTGGTCTATTTGTAATAGTTCTCGGGGTGTTGATGAGCGCTATAGATTCGACGATCGTTATACTTGCGCTTCCTGTAATGATGAAGGATCTAAGGGCTAACATAGTTGAAATGGTTTGGGTCATACTGATTTACATACTTGTTGTGACTGTCCTGTCAACGCAATTAGGCAGGATGGGTGACAAGTACGGCAGGGTTAGGTTTTACAACCTAGGTTTTCTGATTTTTACGGTGGGATCGGGCCTGAGCGCCGCTTCCATAAACGCTTACATGCTCCTTGCTTTCAGGGCTATACAGGCTCTGGGGGGAGGGCTGATAAGCAGCAACAGCGGAGCTGTAATAGCAGACCTTTTGCCCCCGAACAGGAGAGGGCAGGCTTATGGTTACACCGCTCTAGGCTGGAACGTTGGAGCCATACTCGGGATACTGCTGGGCGGAATCATAGTAACTTACGTTTCATGGCGTTATATATTTCTGATAAACGTGCCAATAGGCATTGTAGCAACTTACATAGGCTATATGTACCTTAAAGAAAGGTCCCCGAAGCTCGTCAAAAGGCTTGACATAAGGGGTTCAGCTTTGCTCGGTGGTTCTTTGACCTTCCTTCTGGTGGGCCTTACTGAAGCCGTTGGAACCAGACTTAACCCGTTTACAGAGAGCATAATAGCAGCAGGCCTTATCTTACTTGCTGCTTTCGCTTATCATGAGATGAAATTCAGCGATCCCATAATAAACATGACCCTCTTAAAAAACAGGGTTTTATCTGGATCAATAATGGCCGCCTTCCTTCAGGCTCTGGCAAACTATTCAGTGCTCTTTCTGGTGATAATGTATCTGCAAGGGGTAAGGGGTCTAACGCCTTTTAACGCGAGCTTGTTGGTCGTCCCTGGATACATTCTTGGTGGAGTGCTTGGCCCATTTATGGGAAGAATTTCGGACAGGATAGGAGCAAGGATTCCCGCCTCTCTCGGGTTGCTCGCACAGTCGATAGGAATATTTACATATTCGTTTTTAACCTTGAATTCGCCCATGTGGATCATAACTTTGGCAGCTTCGATAAACGGAATAGGCTCTGGCATGTTTTACCCAGCTAACAACAGCGCGGTAATGGCGAATGCGCCGCGTGAACACTACGGAGCGGCTTCGGGGACTTTAAGGATGTTCGCAAACATAGGTATGGTGATAAGCTTTGCCATCTCGCTTTATATAGCATCGTTAAGTATGCCAGCTTATCTTGCGCAAGAAATATTCTTAGGGACTAGCGTGCTCAATTCAAGCTTCGGATACGCTTTTACGAAAGGTATAGAAACTTCGTTCAGGTTTTCAGTAATACTCATGCTTTTAGCTATAGTTTTCTCTTTGTTAAGGGGTAAAGAAAACAGGGAAAAATAAAAAATATCAGTTTAATTTGTAGTATACTTTTCTCAGAGAAGGTTCTACCTTTGCAAGTGCTGTCCTGAGCTCTTCAGGGTCAAGCTTTGAACCGTTCCCGTTTGCCTGGGCTACAAGGTATTCCAGCGTTGAAACCAGATAGTTGATCCTGTTTTTCTGCTCCCTTGTTAAGGGTTTGCTCACGTCAGCTTCGATGATCAGCTTAAGAGTGAAAGGTGTGTTTCCAACTTTATGGGTTACGTTTATGTTGTTAAGCCCAACTTTTTTAAGGTACCTCTTTATTATGTGCCTTACCAGTGAAGGGACTATTGACTGTACTTCAATTTCAGCTATAGTAATCTTACCCTCCTCAACAACTCCTTTTTCTTTTGAGTTATTTCCACTTATCATATTAATAACACCGTTATAGGTATAACATTATGGATTTATAAACGTTACTTTTTGCAAATTTTATAAAACGAAAAATATGTTATTATATTTAAAATTTTTTACAGAATTAACAACCGTTTTTTACATCAAAGGCTTTATCAGAATCAATAATTGCATTCCTTTTAGTATAGGTTTATGGGTTTAAAAACGATTCTGTTAGGGCTCTTTGTCTCAAGATCAATAAAAGGCTCACATTTTGAGCCCATCAAGTTAAAATATCCAAAGCTGATAATATAGACCGGCATTTGATTAAAAA
>JAVBJD010000089.1 GCA_030756715.1 Conexivisphaerales archaeon | reverse complement strand
TTGCGGCTTTGTTGAAGTTAACCCTTGAATCGCAAGCTGTGTCCCCGAATATGCTGCTTACCTTACACATCCTTTGCGCCGTCAACAGGCTTTCCGAATTCCTTTCCGTCAGCTTGTGCTCGTCAGTCATCTGAACGCTTGTAATCATATGGTTTGATATGTCGCACGTTATGTGAAGCTTTATCCATCCCCTTCTTTCGGCCCACTTCTGCCTGATCCATTCCTTTGTTGAACGCCTTTATCCATGTGGAATCTATAGCGATGTCAACAGACCTGTCTTTATCGTACTTTATTCCAAGAGGTATGTTGAGCTCCTTCTGTCTCCTGCATATCTATGTATAAGGCATCTACTCCATATTCCGCCGAGCAGCCTAGCAAAAACCTTCAGTCTGCCTGTAAGGTAGTCCAAAGTATTCCTTAACTGCTAATATTATTAACATCAAAACGTTAGAATAAACGTATGACCTGCCAGGCTTGTCCTTGTTCATTCGTTCGAGCTGCTTTTTCTGGTCAGCAAGAAGGTCTTTGCTCACGAACACATCAACGACTTCATTAACAAGCCTGTTGTTATATTCGGGCCAATTTGTCATAAAAATGTATTATACAACCCTCTTAAATAAGCATGAATTCAAAATGATCAAATGCATAATCAATTTTATGCAACAAAGGAATTTTACCACAAAATTTTATAATATTACTGGTAAGACGCCCCTGTTTTTGCTAGAAATTTCTATAAACATAATAATATATTAACATGCATGCAAAACGCAGGCACGCTGGAAAGGGTTAGAGCGAATCTCGACAAATGGCTTGGTCTTTATGTCGGCCTGATGATAATAGTTGGGCTAGTTACAGGTTATTACGATATGACATGGGTTCATTCACACATTAACCTGCTCCAGTCGCTTGAATTGGCCTCTATATACATTATGATTTTTCCGATGCTGTTGATGCTAAACGTCAGAGCACTGGGTAACGCGTTCAGGAACTTTAAGGTTGTCACGGCGGTAATAATTCTTAACTTTGTCTATGGACCTCTTATGGCCCTGTTACTTGGAGACCTGTTTGTTGGAACACCCTATGTAAGGCTTGGGCTTTTTATCGCTTGGCTTGTGCCATGCTCTTCAATGAGCATTGGCTATGTGGGGTTAATGAGAGCCGACATAAGTTCGGCCACAGCCATGGTAGCTCTATCTTTTATATTATCACTTGTCATGATCCCACTTGAAACATCGCTATATATTCATTCTATCCTCGTGCATCAGCTAAAGGGCTTTGTGCTTACAAGCGCCGCAATTTCTAAAGTTGAAATTGGGTTAATCATGACAATAATTGAAGTTCTGGTCGTGCCCCTTGTGCTTGCCATACCCACGCATGAAGCGATGATCAGGAAAATGGGGCAAAAGGAATTCAGGAGGATAAGTCCGCTGTTTCCTTCACTTACAATGCTTGGTATGCTGATAATAATCTTTACGATATTCTTTGCCCATGCAGGCGTCCTAATCACGCACATAACCGATGTGCTGGGCGTTTTCTATGCGGCAATGGTATTTGGGTCGGTGTCGCTTACAGTATTTACGATACTTTTCAGATATGTAAGGCTTAACAGGAAAAATGAGACAGCGTACAGCTCGGCCATGGTAGCGATACTTACCGGAATTCCAAAGAATGAAGCAACAGCAATTGCGATAAGCACAATGGCTCTTGCATCACTTGGCCCCCAAGCAGCATTCCTTGCGTCCATGGCCCCGTCACTTCTGCCAGCATTTCAAGTTGTGTTCATAATACTTTTCCTGAAGTTAAGAGAAAAAATAATAGATTATTACGGAGCTAGAAGAGAAATTGAAATCATTGAACAGATAGAAGCCATTGAAAATGTACAGGCAAAGGAGGTAAAAAACCATGAATAAAAGCGAACTGAGCATACTTATTCCTGTTGATTTTTCCAGAGGAACAGAGAAGTGGATAATTCAAGGCCTTTCCAACCTAACAAACGTACGCAGAATACAGCTGCTGTATGTTGTGCCCCTAAGCTTATCTGAAGTCAGCGAATTCATATCAGATGATGTTGTAGAGAATGGTAAGAAGATAGCTGAAGGTAAAATGAAAGACCTGATAAAGGGTATCGAATCTGCGGGTAGCTTTAAAATAGGATATGAGATAGCGGTAGGCGATCCGGCTAAGGTTATATTGGACCAGGCGAAAACGGGCATGTTTGACATGATAATGATGGGGCACCGCGGATTCGGGTACATTGAGGACTTCTTCATAGGGAGCGTCACCCTGAAAGTAATCTCAAAGTCCCCGATACCAGTCCTTGTGATCAGGAAAACCCCTAGCTGATTTCCCAAAATATTGCCAAACTGTTACAGTTTTCGCAAATATTTTGACTCAATTTTTTTATCGATTA
>JAVBJD010000024.1 GCA_030756715.1 Conexivisphaerales archaeon | reverse complement strand
ACATAGAGATAAGCATGCAAAGTTATGCAAGAAGAAGTTTCAAAAAGTTTAATATATGCCGCACCTTTCTTAACATATAAATGCCAGACGAATGGAGCTTGGATAACATCGAAGGAATAGGACCTGTTACTAAGCAGAAGCTTAACGATGGTGGAATATATAACGTACTAGATCTTGCTGCTAGAAACATTTCTGATGTAAGCGATATCTTAGGAGGAGATACTGAAAAAGCTGCAGATATAGTAAATAAAGCCAGGACATATTTGGTGGAAAAAGGAGTCCTTGGCAAGGACTTTATTTCAGCTTCAGAGCTGTACAAGATGAGGCAGAACGTTGAGAGGATAAGCACGGGTTCTAAAAACCTGGATGAACTCTTTGGCGGAGGCATTGAGACAGGCGCTATAACTGAACTTTACGGAGAATTTGGATCCGGGAAAACTCAGGTCTGTCACACGCTTTCGGTCATGGTTCAGTTCCCGAAAGAAAAGGGAGGGCTTGACGGAGGAGTTATCTACCTTGATACAGAAAACACTTTCAGGCCAGAAAGGATATCAGAGATAGCAGAAAACAGAGGGCTTGATCCTCTCAAGGCTTTGGACAGGATAATAGTTGCTAAAGCGTACAACAGCTCTCATCAAGAGCTACTTGTAAGAGAGATGGGGAAATACATAGAAAACGAAAAGATCAAGCTGGTGGTAGTAGATTCAGCGGTGTCGCATTACCGTTCTGACTTTCCAGGAAGGGCAACTTTAGCCGAAAGACAGCAGAGGCTGAACGCTTTTATGCACCAGCTATTGAGGATAGCTGACATGTACAGGGTTGCTGTAGTTGTAACGAACCAGGTTCAGGCATCGCCAGACACGTTTTTCGGCGATCCCACAAGGCCAGTTGGAGGTCACGTGGTAGCACACATGAGCACCTACAGGGTTTATTTAAGGAAGTCCGCAAAGGTCAGGATAGCGAGGATGGTCGACAGTCCTTATCTTCCAGAGAGAGAAGTGGTATTTATCATAGACGAAAAGGGCGTGGACGATCCACCGGAAGAAAAGAAGAAGGAAAAGTAAATTTTTATTAAGCCCAACTGCTTTTATTTTTAAGTTGAACGCAGAAGAGAGGTACAATTTAATTGCTAGGGAGCCAACAGAAGAGATAGTAACGCCTGAAGAACTTAAAAAGCTGCTTGAAAGCGATTCAAGCATAAAACATTATATAGGGCTTGAAATTTCTGGTCCCCTTCACCTTGGGAGTCTGCTCATAGTTGGGATGAAGCTAAAGGACTTTGTCCAGGCTGGCATAAAAGTAACGGTTTTTCTAGCGGACTGGCACAGCTATATAAACGAAAAGCTTGGTAAAGATCTTGAAAAGATAAAGGCAGTAGCGGAAAGCTACAAAAAAGCTTTCTCTGCTTTCGTAGGGCCGGGTTTGAACTTCATGTATGGCTCAGAGCTTTATGAGTCATACAGGTCTTATTGGGAAGATCTCTTGAAGGTTGCAACAAACCTCAACCTTACCAGGGTTTCAAGAACTCTCACTGTTGCCGGAAGGGACGAAAAAGAAGAGCTTACTTTCGCTCAGTTTATCTATCCGCTCATGCAGATAAACGATATACACGCGCTGGATGTTGACATTGCGCACGGAGGCACGGATCAGAGAAAGGCCCACATGCTGGCACGGGACATATTCCCAAAAATGGGCTGGAAGGTTCCTGTGGCCGTTCATCACCACCTTCTGCCTGGCTTGCAAAAGCCTTCAGAGGTCAAAGACGAAACTTTCAGCAAGATGAGCAAGTCTAAGCCTTCCGGAGCCATATTCATTCACGACAGTTACTCGCAGATAAAGGAAAAGCTGCAGAGGGCTTGGTGCCCCCCGGGGATAGTTGAAGGAAACCCTGTGATGGAAATAATAAAGTACATCATAATGCCCATAAAAGGGGAGTTCCTTTTAAAGAGAGAACCGAAGTACGGAGGGGACTACCTGTTTAAGGACTTCAACGAATTGAGCGAAGCCTACAAGAACAGTAAGATCCATCCTTTCGATCTTAAGACTTCGACCGCGGACTACATATACGAAATAATAAAGCCTGTAAGGGAAACGCTGGTGAACGACGAAGACTATGTCAAAATCATGGAGAGCATCGGTTTCCGCATTGAAAAGTAAAATATTTGTATTTTATCAGCTGATTAGTTAAAATCATTTTATCGCTTTGTGATCTGTTTTGAAAAACATTTATAAGCAAAGCCGGGAATAATTATCAATGATGGACATCCTTTTCTTGTCCCAAAATGAAGTTAAAGAACTTGTTTCGATGAAAGAAGTCACTGAGGCAGTGGAAACAGCTTTCAGAGAAAAATCCAAAGGAAACGTTGAGATGCCACCTAAGACCTACGTTTTCTTCAAAGAGTATGAGGGGGACTTCAGGGTGATGCCGGCTTACATAAAAACGCTCAACGCAGCAGGTGTAAAGGTCGTTAACGTTCATGTAAAAAACAGGGAAAAGGGCTTGCCAACGGTAATGGCAACCATACTTTTGCTGAGTCCTGAGACGGGCCAGCCTTTAGCCGTAATGGACGGAACCCTCTTAACCTCTATGAGGACAGGCGCTGCAGGAGGGATTGCGGCAAAGTACCTTGCAAGGAAAGGTTCTAAAAAAGTTGCGTTTGTAGGTGCTGGCACACAGGCAAGGTATCAGCTGCTTGGTCTTAAAGAATTCTTCAGCGATCTTAAGGGTAAAGCTTACGATGTATCGAAGGATAGCCTTGATAGTTTTCTGCAGTTCGCCAAATCGAACGGAGTTTCGCTGAACGGGGCTGAAACAGTAAAAGAATGCGTTGCCGACGCAGATATAATAGTGACAACAACTCCGGCAACAAAACCTGTTGTGATGCACGAGTGGGTTCCAGAAGGTTCGCACATAAACGCCATCGGGGCTGACGCACCAGGAAAAGAAGAGCTCGATCCGCAGATACTGCTTAAGGCAAGGATAATAGTGGATGATATGGAGCAGGCAGTCCATTCAGGCGAAGTCAACGTACCGATTTCAAAAGGCATACTTAAGCCTCAGCAGATAGTTGGAGAACTGGGCGACGTTCTTGAAGGCAAGATCAAGGGGAGGACTTCAGACAAGGACATAACAATATTTGATTCAACCGGTCTGGCAATCCAGGATATAGCTTCTGCAAACGTGGTATACACGAAAGCCAAGAAATCTTCAAAAGGAACCGTGCTGAAGCTGTTTTAAACGTTTATATTTTAATTTA
This sequence comes from Conexivisphaerales archaeon, assembly GCA_030756715.1. Taxonomy (GTDB): domain Archaea; phylum Thermoproteota; class Nitrososphaeria; order Conexivisphaerales; family UBA164; genus CAYFFZ01. The sequence goes on along the minus strand of JAVBJD010000024.1, from coordinate 11,353 downwards.
GAACAATTTTTTGCATATGAAAACTCTGCTAATACTGGTAGCGCTCGTAGCACTGGCCTTTGCCGCCAATACGGGGCCGCAATCTTACATAACTGTATATCCTGATGGGTATGCTGGAGTTAACATTACAGAAAACGTTACAGCTTTTGTGCCAACAAACATAAGCGTAATAGGCGTGCCTCAGGGATTGACGGTATCATATTCTAACGGTTCTCCAGTTGTTTATTCTTACTCGAACGGAGTCGTTAAGATCATTCCTGACATGAACGGCTCGGTAGCTGTTAGCTATTACACTTACAGCATAGTATCTAAGAACAACATATCGTGGTTCGTTAATTTTACTTCTCCTTACAGCGCTGTAGTTCAGCTGCCACATGGAGCTGAACTCGTATATCTTAGTGGCATACCTTCTTCAGTTGAAGCTGTAAATGGGACGCTTTATTTAACGTTGGCATCTGGCAGATGGAAAATAGGTTATATTTTACCCCCGCCGTCTAAGGTTACTCAGGTTTCGCCCGCTCCTTCTGTTTTTCCTCTAACACCTCTCGTTTACGCTGTACCGGGCGTTATCATAGTAATAGTGGGCTTAGTTTATGCCTTATATACAAAAAATAGGAAAAAGGAATCTGCAGTTGAACGCTCGATGGACGCTCAGATTCTTGAATTTATAAAGAAAAAAGGTGGAACAGCAAAAGAGAGCGAAATACGTGAGTCACTGATTCTGCCTAAAACGTCAGCCTGGAGGGCAATAAAGAGGCTTGAGAGACAGGGTCTTGTCAGAGTTGAAAAAAGAGGGAAAGAAAATTACGTTATTTTAGTGAATAAATAATAATTAGCGGCTTGTGCAAAAGAAGTTTTTTATACAATCAGTAGTGAACTACCCCAACCTCACCAGTCGATCAAAACTTTTGCCTGATTTTATGATAAATTTGCCACATTAACAGCTTTTATGTGCAGTTTTCCTTAAAAAATACCTCTGATATTACCTGATAGGCTAGCCAGATATGCCGACAGTCCAAAATTGCAGGATTTTTGTTAGCAAAAATCGTTTTTGCCTGAAAATTTTGCATATTTTAACCTAAGCAAACCTGCGCATCAGCAACGAGGACAGCATTAACCGATACTTTTAATAAAGGCGCTCTGTGAATTTTAAACGTGAGTTTCAGAGAGCTAAGAAAGGAAATAAAACATCAGTTATCCATGAATTACGTTTATTACGTATGGGCTTTGTTCGCAGTCAGCCTCGTGCTTAACGTATACCTTGTTTACCTTTTACTGCTTTATTACATTACGAACATCGGGACGTCGCCTTACAGCGTGTTAACCTTTCTCTACTCTAACATGCTTCTAACATTCGCTATAGAGATAGTGGGATTTGCCTTTATAGGGGCATTTGCCTTCGTTATATTCAGGCTGCTTCAGTCACTGAAGGTACACAAGGAAAAGCTCATAACCGTGCTTTCTTCAGCAGACATGCCTAACATAAGCGAGAGCATCAACGAGATCAGAAACTTGAAGGTACCGGGAGCTTTGCTGCCAGCAATACTCATGGTGTTTTTCTATTTTGTTCCGCCTCTTGAAATAGTTTCTATAATACTGGCTTTCTACTATATTTACAGGGCTCACGTCGTAATTAAATTGTTTGAGAAGCTGGAAGAAAAAGCATATGCGGCTCTTGGGATAAAGCTCGAAAGGAAAAAAACTCAGGATCACAACTTCGCTCTATACTTTATAATTACGATCATAACTTTGGGGCTGTTTATGTTATACCTTATTCATGAAATTGTAAGCGAATTTAACCACCACGTAAGCGAAGATTACAGAATGCTCGAAAGCGTTGAATTTTAGACCTGAATTCTATGACAGTGAGCTCTTATGAATAAAGTTAATTTATGCTATCTGCAATTAAAATGATATGATAAAAATAACGAACGTCAGGCTCAGGGGAAAGGAAGGGCTTTACTCAGTTGAAATAAAAGGAGGGTCGATCTTGAACATCTCCGAGTATTCCGGGGAAACAGGAGACCTGAACGGCATGGGAAACCTTCTTACCGAAAGCTTTGCAGTGCCTCATCTTCACATCGATAAGGTAGAGACTGGTGACATGGTTGAAAAGGAAACGGTTTCAATTTATCAGCTCGGAGGAGGGGCAGATGAAGCTATCAGGAAAGCCGCTGAGGTTAAAAAACACTATGACCCGGAAAAAATTGCGACATTGGTAACGGAAAAATTCCTGCAGGCCGTTTCAAACGGTGTCACTTTTATGAGGGTTTTCGCAGACGTGGACAGCTATGCGGAACTGAAGGGCTTTCTTGGTGTTCTTAAAGCAAAAGAAACGGTAAAGAACTTTCTGGACGTGGAAATAGTGGCTTTTCCCCAGCAGGGCTTCTTTACAGACAGGGGGGCTGAGTCGCTCGTAGAAGAGGCCATAAAAAAAGGAGCGGACGTGGTGGGAGGCATTCCGTGGATAGAGAAAACTGAAGAAGACAAAAAGCAGCACATAAGGATCTCACTTGAGCTAGCTAAAAAATACAGCAAACCGGCCGCTTTTCTCGTTGACGACGCCCCTGATCCAAAGCTCAGAACGCTAGAGTACCTTGCAGATGAAACAGTAAAATACGGGTTGCAGGGAAAGGTAGAGGCGTGTCACGCAAGGGCTCTGGAGGTTTACGATAAAGGATCGCTCTACAGAGCGTTCAAAAAAGTTAAAGAAGCCGACATATCTCTCGTTACTAACCCCCATACTGGGAAGTACCATCTACCAGTTCAGGAAGCGCTGAATTACGGCATAAACGTAGCCCTCGGACAGGACGACTGTAACGACGCCTACTACCCATACGGATCATGCAGCCCCCTCGAAGTAGCTTTCCTGGCATCTCACCTTTTATGGATGATGGACCCTGACGGAAGGGAAAAAATTTACGACATGATAACGTGGAGGGCAGCACGTGCGGCTGGCCTTGAACGCAAGCTGGAAGCTGGAAAAAGGGCAGACCTTGTTCTTCTTAAAAGGGAAGACGTAAAGCAGGCTATAAGGTACCACGAAAGGCCGGCATACGTTTTCAGAGAGGGGTTAGTGGTATCTGAGAACCTCTAAAAGCATCGCGGTTTTCGGAACGTCTTCAGGCGCAGGGAAAACTTTACTCGTCTCTTTATTGCTGAAACATTTCAGAAAAAAGGGGATCTCTGCAGCCCCTTTTAAGGCTCTGAACATCTCACTTAACGCGGGAGTTGGTAGAGGGGGCGAAATCGCATTCGCTCAGGTTTTTCAGGCAAAAATTGCAGGGTTGGAACCTGAAGTCGATATGAATCCCGTACTGGTCAAGCCCCAGGAGAATGACCTTTACGTTGTTATAAAAGGTAAACACGCGGCAACAGTAACAGTAGATGAATTTTACAGTGAAGACTTTCAGGCATACCTGAGAAGAGAAATAGAAGATTCTTTCAACAGGCTTTCAAAGAAATATGAGCTTTTGGTAATAGAGGGCACGGGCGCGCCAACGGAGATAAACCTGCCGGACCTTTCTAACAGGTACATGCTGAAGATTTCAGGAGCCAAATACCTGCTGGTCAGCGATATATACAGAGGGGGCTCTCTAGCGAGCATCCTCGGAACTGTCAACATTCTGGGCAGAGAAAGATTTATCGGTGCAGTGCTGAACAGGTATTCCGGCAGGGAAGATCTTATAAGGCCTGCGATAAAGATAATGATGGAAAGGTACTCCATAAGGATACTGGGTTACATCCCGTACTACGAAATAGTTGCCCCGTGGGAGGATAGCTCAGACAGCGTTCCCAGCAGGTATGGTCGGATAAAGGTCCTGTTCGTAAGGACGCCTTACATGTCTAATTTTACCGATGCTTTTCCACTTTTTATGTACCCTGATACCGGTATAAACTTTCAAAGCTTTGTGTCGGGGGGTTACGACCTGATAGTCTTTCCTGGGTCAAAAGTAACGGTCAAGGACATAAAGTATCTTGAATCTGTTAATGCTAAAGAAGAATCGATCGAAGCTCTGAAAAACGGGTCGATGATAATGGGTATCTGCGGGGGCCTGCAGGCACTGAGTGAAAAAATAATAGATAATGTGGAGAGCAAAGTGGGTGAGTACAGAGGCCTTTCGCTCTTAAAGGCTAAAACCCTGATGAACAGTTCCAAGGTTGTGGCCAGCTCAAGAGCGAAGGTCATTAACGGCCCAGCAAAAGGCACATTAATTAAGGGCTATGAAATTCATTACGGGATAACCGAACACAGAACTCCTTTTGAGCTTATCTATCAGAGGAACGATTTTAGGCTAATTCAGAAAAGCGGAGCTTATGAAGGAAGAGTTTTCGGGACATATATCCACGGCATATTCGAGAATGAAGCTTTTACGCTAAGGCTTTTAAACCATTTAAGAGTAAAGAAAGGTCTGAAACCTCTTTCTCCAGCAGATGTACAGCCATTCGAGGATATTTATGAAAAGATATATAATGACTTCACAACATTTGTTGACGTTCAGACCATAGAAAAGGAGCTTGCTCTCTGATCCAAATAAGGTTTTTATAAAACGCTCTTTTGCGAAGGCTTCTTTGGCCTGTTTATCAGAGAAAAATAAACTATGGAAACTGCTCCCAGCATGTCAGCCAAACCCCATATTTCAAAGGAGTTGGAAAAGCTTGAGAGCAGAAAGCTCCCGTAGAGAGAACCAAGTGACCTAGATGAGCTGCTCACCATTCCGAAAACGCCCAGATAGCTCCCCCTTTTCTCCTGTTTTGAGAGCAGGTTAGCGTAAGTCATTGAAAGTGGAGATACTATGTTTTCTCCGAGAGTTGTTATGCATGTGCCGAGTAGAGCAAAGAGCAACCCTCCGAAAGCGTATACAAGAAAACCAGTTATATAAAACAGTATGCCGTATTCTATCCAGCGAACGATGTTCTTGCTGTAAAGCATTTTAGCCATCGGCATCTGAAAGATGGCAACCATCGCACCGTTAAGAAGGTAGATCAGGCCATATAGAGAAACCGGGACATTCATGTTTACAGTCTCATAAATCGTCAAAGTCAAACCGAACTGAGCTATAAAAGCGTATATCAGGATGAAAGGTGATATGTTTTTGAGATAACCTATGTCCTTAAACGTGCTGAGATCAATGTTGGAGTAAAACCTCTGTTTAGCCTTTAAAAACAGGAAAAGGACAGATGATGCAATTACTATAAGCCCAGAAATTATCCAGGTAATTTTGAAGCCGAGATAACCTATTAACACACCTCCTATCAGAGGCCCTGCCGCCCATCCGACGTTAATCCCGATCCTCATCCTGCTGTAACCCCTTATCATGCCGTTCTGGTCAGAACCGAGCTCTCCAACGTATGCGTTGAACGCTGCCATGTTAGAGCTGCCAAAAAACGTCTGAATGAGAGACATTATTACGAATACAAAATAACCGGGTATAATGAAGCTTATCCCCATGAGCACAAGGGCAAAGCCGCTACCAACCTGAGAAAAGACCATGACCTTCCTCCTTCCGAGCTTGTCAGAAGCCGCACCCCCAAACAGCTGTCCTATAGCTCCAACGACGGCAAGCAATACATAAACAAGCCCCACGTATGGCAACGGAAGGCCTTTTCTGTACAGGGCAAGCCCCAGATAAGGCGAAATCAGCGCTATAGCAAAGGTTCTGAAAAGCCCTACAAAAGGTATCAGGATTTCTGATCTTCTGTATTCCGAAGCTTCTTTCTGCAATTCAGCATATCACTTTTTAGTTGGCGTCAGCAATCCTCATTACTCATCTGGTTTAAAAATGTCACATACGGGATTGGGCTTCAAAGTTCTTCCCCTGATTTAAGTTTTAAAGCAAAATGCCTTCCCCGAGTTCAAAAGAGCACTTTCTAATACCTTTTTTTACAAGGCATACGGGCATGGCTTCTTCTGTTGTATAAGCTGCAACTCTCAGGCGCGAATCTGCTGCTATAGCGCCCTGGTTCAGCTGCCCTATTTCGCCTTTTACATCTGCAAAGACAGTCTTTATTGCTTTAAGCGGGTCATTAGTTTTCATTTTTTCGACTATCCTGTAAGCAGTAAGACACCTCATATTCTGTTCTCCTATGCCTGTTAGCGCTGTGCCCCCGATCTCCTTAATAGCATAGAACCCCGCTCCTGGAATAGCCGAATCGCCTATTCTCCCTGCCCTTTTACCCCTTATGCCTCCAGTTGAAGCTGCGGCACTCGCATCGCCGTCTTTTGTTACAGATACGGCTCCAATCGTCTCAAGTTTCTCGGATCCGGTTCCCAATTTTTTTACGATGCCACCGTAGCTTATCAGGACGTGCCTTCCGTCGTTTAAAACTTCTAGAGCTTTTCTTATTGCGCTACCCTCTCTCAGATTTGCAACTGCGCCTGCAGCCCTGTCTCTTCCCCTGAAAATTCCGGCATCCATTTCAACAAATCCCGCATCGTTGCTTACAGAGCCTTTGCCAGCGTTGAACAGCCCGCTTTCTTCCACGTAATATAGAGCTTCAACTACAGCGTCAACCGTGGATCCCTTCAATGAATAATCAAGACCGATCTCAGCTGCTTTTAAAAGGACGTCAAGGGCTTTTTCGTCCCTTTTTCCCTTTCCCGCTCCGCCGTGAACTACAAACGCCAATTCGTTTTCTCCCTTAAGTACTTTGGCAGATCCTGTATTTTAATTCTGTCCTGTGACCAGCTGTCCCTGTCCCTCACTGTAACTGTTCCGTCTTCAAGCGTCTTTGAATCGATAGTTATAGCAAAAGGAACGCCAGACTCATCAAGCCTGGCATACCGTTTCCCTATGTAGCCTTTATCGTCAAAGATCACGTCAAAGCCTTCGTTGACGAGCAGTTCCCTTACTTCAAACGCTTTGCTGATGAACTCTTCCTTCGAAACTAGTGGGAGAACAGCTACTACGTTCTTTAGCAACCCTTTAGGTAAAGAAAATATATTCCTGCCCTCTTTTTTCCCGTATGCAAAATAAAGAGCAACAAGCGTGAGCCTGTCTAGGCCAAAAGAAGGTTCTATAACGTGGGGTATGAATTTCCTTATTTCTTCCTTCTCTACCTCCTGAATAATCCTGTACTCTTTATCGTTTAGCTTTATGTTTCCAATGTACACGCCATCTGATCTTACCTCGGGCTTCAGCTCAGCAAGCTCTTTCCAGTTATCTCTCTTCATCAGTTCTTCTCTGTTGATAACAACGCTCGTCTTCGTGCTTACAGCTTTCCTCTTGATCGCGTACATTTCTTTGCCGCTCGCCTGCATGTGAGACTTCAGGTCAAAGTCTGTCCTGTAAGCAAACCCGGCGACTTCGGTCCATCCGAGTTCGTCAATGTAAACCTCATGATCAAAAGTCTGCGCAGAATAATGTGCCCTTTCGCCAGCTATCTTTTCAAAGAACCTCTGTTTTTCATCTGGAACGCCGAGGCTGTTGAGGAACTTCTTGGAGAGGTAGAGGAAATAAGCAAGCCACTTCATCTTTATAATTCCATTCTGATAAGCCTCAAGAGGGGTAAGCTCCTCGGGTTCTCCGGTTGCCCTTGCTTTTTCATGTAAAAGCCTCAATTTCTGATCGTTCGGAAGTTCCGGTGCATCCTCTTCCTGGGGATCTATAAAAAGCTCTAGCTCCATCATATGGAACTCCCTGAGCCTTATCAGCCCCTGCCTTGGGGATATTTCGTTTCTGTAGCCCTTTCCTATCTGCACAACTCCCATAGGAAGCTGTTCCCTGTTGTAGTTATACAGGCTGTTAAACTCTACAAATATGCCCTGAGCTGTTTCGGGCCTCAGGTAACCCTTGTTTTCAGCGTAGGGGCCTATGTTAGTTTCGAACATGTTCAGGTAAAGCTTTACGGACCATTCCTGTCCACCACACTTAGGGCACTTTACCTTATTCTGGTTAAGAAGAGCTTCAAGGTATGATGGTTCAGCTCCTTCAGAAACTTCAACGCCAGAATCTTTTAAAAGGTGGTCAGCCCTGTATTTTGCGCCGCACTTTCTGCACTCAGCCATCGGATCCTTGAAGTTGTCAACGTGGCCGGAAGCCTTCAGCACAGGGTATGGCAAAAGGTCTGGAGAATCCATTTCTATAAAACCAAAGGGCTTGACGAATATTCCTTTCCAGAGTTCTTCTATATCCCTCTGCAGGTATGCGCCCAGGGGACCAAATGTATAGAAACCACTCACACCACCGTAGATCTCGAAAGATGGCCAGAAATAACCCTTAACCTTAGCTAAATTCAGGACGTCATCTAGTTTACTCATGGTTCAAACTAACAAGAAATGGGATATTTATAGTCTTTCCTCTAATAAATCAGCCTTGCCCTTGGGTTCTTTTCTCTGATCCACTTGAGCCTGTCGCTGACCCTTTTCCTTATTTCGGGAAGATCTTCAAACTGCCTGACTATTTTTCCGTTGTCAATGTATTTCTTGAGCAGGGGCTCATAGCCTTCAGGGGGCTCAGAATACGCTGACTGTATAATGTCTTCACCTTTCTCGTAGCTCCTGTAAACCTCTTTTTTGCCTGAAATGTCGCCTCTTTTTGCCTTTTTGATCATCTTCCCGTCTTTTTCAACTTCAACTATTTTCATGTTAAAGTCTACTGTTGGAGCATCTGAAACAGAGGTCCCTATACCGTAACCGTCAACTATATCGTTCATCTTTATTATGTCTTCTTCGTCTATGCCTCCTGATATGATGATCTTGACGTTCCTGCCACCTCTCTGGTAAAGCTCCCACTTTACCTCTTCAACTATCTTCCTCCAGTCCCCTTTTCTTGAACCCGGGGTGTCAAGCCTTATTCCGGCAAGCCTGTCGTCCAGAGTTTCCAGGGCCATTACGCTTTCCGTTTTTTCATCATAGTAGGTGTCAACAAGAGCTATCCTCGGGACATCTTTTTCTATGTGTCTGTCAAAAGCAAGCCAGGCATCCCGCGGGTCATCAAAAAGAAGTATAAAGCTGTGGGGCATGGTGCCGGAAGCTTTTGTCCCTATAAGGTTTGCGCCTATAACGTTGCTGAAACCGTCAAAACCGGATATGTATGCTCCCCTTTCTATCATGGGGGCAAGCACGGGGTGAGTCCTCCTGGTTCCGAAGCTCAGAAGGATCTTTTCGTCTCCGGCAAGATACCTCAGCCTTGCTGCTTTTGTAGAAACTCCACTCATAGAGCAAAGGAAGCCAAGAAGCGCTGTCTCAAACCTTGCAAAGTACCTGTAAGGTCCTTCAATCCTCATGACCGGCTCGTAAGCGATGTCGTTCTTTGAAGTGAAAAAGACCTCACCTTCATCAAAAGACCAGACTGAAACCGGCAAACCTTCAAGGAGCTTCAAAACTTCGTAAACGCCGCTCAGCACACCCCACTGGTCCTGATATGGAAGGTGTCTCGTATAGATCTCCGCAGTAACTCTCGGGTTAATTTTCTCGCCGTCCATAGCCTTTTCAACGTTAAGGAAGTAAAAGTCAGTGGCAAGGCCGTTTTTTATTTCATCTTCGCTGGCTAACCAGAACTTTCTGTCCTTCAGGTCATATTTCATATCATATTTTTAAACAAAGCTTGCTTATAAATTGATTTTTAATAATTTATTTTTCTCGTTTAAGCGCGTTTTCATTAAATTGATATGTGAAAAAATTTTATATTGCATATTGTTAAAAAAGTATCATGGAAATAAAGAAGGTAGGTAATGTAACGTGGGAAATTCCTAAAGAAGGGCAGATGAGGGTTCCTGTAAGGATTTACGCTAGCGACGAGCTCATCCAGAGGATCAAGCAGGACAGGACCCTTACTCAAGCAATGAACGTTGCTACCCTGCCCGGTATACTGAAGTATTCTTACGTAATGCCTGATGGTCATGAAGGCTACGGTTTTCCGATAGGTGGGGTTGCGGCCTTTGACGTTGAAGAAGGCGTGATCAGTCCAGGAGGCGTTGGTTACGATATAAACTGCGGCGTCAGGCTCGTAAGGACAAACCTTACTGAAAAAGATGTAAGGCCAAGGCTGAAGGAGCTCATGGACAGCCTTTACAGGAACGTCCCGAGCGGTCTCGGGAGCGAAAGCGGGTTCACTTTTTCACCGTCAGAACTGGACGAAGTAGCAAAGCTTGGCATGAAGTGGGCGCTGGAAAAGGGCTATGCATGGAAAGACGACATGGAGCTTGCGGAAGAAGGAGGGAGCATGCCGGGAGCAGATCCTTCAAAGGTTTCAAAAGAGGCCAAGGCAAGGGGAGCTTCACAGCTCGGAAGCCTGGGAAGCGGAAACCATTTCCTTGAAGTTGAAGTTGTTGACAAAATCTTTGACGAAAATATTGCGAAGAACCTTGGAGTTACACAGGAAGGTCAGGTTCTTGTCCTCATACACACAGGCAGCAGGGGCTACGGGCATCAGGTCTGCAGCGACTACCTGCAGATCATGGAAAGGGCTCTCAAAAAGTACAACATATGGCTCCCGGACAGAGAACTAGCTGCTGTACCTTTCATGAGCGAAGAAGGTCAGAATTACCTGAAAGCCATGATAAGCGCGGCGAACTTTGCCTGGACAAACAGGCAGCTGGTAACTTATCAGGTCAGGAAAAGCTTCAAAATTTTTGGGGATCCAGATAAGCTGGACATGCACCTTATCTATGACGTTGCGCATAACATAGCAAAGAGAGAAAAGCACAGGGTTAACGGCAGCGTCAAAGAAACGGTCGTTCACAGAAAAGGAGCAACCAGGGCTTTCGGGCCAGGCTCTGAGCTGATACCTGCTAAATACAGGAACATAGGGCAGCCGGTGCTCATCCCGGGGAGCATGGGGACAGCAAGCTACGTTATGGTCGGACTGAGCTCAAACGAAGAACTGAGCTTTGGCTCAGCAGCGCACGGAGCGGGACGTTATATGAGCAGGAGCGCTGCCAAGAGGACGTGGACGTACAAACAGCTTGTCGATGAACTGGAAAAAAGAGGGATAATAATAAGGGCCGCAAGCAAGGAAACCGTTACAGAAGAGGCTCCGCTTGCTTACAAAGACGTGGACCTGGTTGCTGAAGCGAGCGAGCTTGCTGGGCTCGCGAAGAGGGTTTTCAGGATGAGGCCCATAGGCGTGGTAAAGGGATGAAGACAAGAGCCGAGATAAAGGTTAAAGGGCTAGTTCAGGGCGTTGGGTACAGAGCTTTTGCGAAAAGGGTTGCTGAAAGGCTCGGACTGAATGGTTTCGCTCAAAACATGCCTGATGGCAGCGTAAGGATAATAGTTGAAGGCGAAAGAGATGCAATAGAAGAGTTCATAGGAGAGTGCAGGAGAGGCCCTCCTCTCTCTGAAGTCGAAGACGTTAACGTAAAATGGGAAGAATACAAGGGAGAATTTGATAACTTTTATTATTTTTAA
>JAVBJD010000023.1 GCA_030756715.1 Conexivisphaerales archaeon | reverse complement strand
TACAGATAATATTTCAAGACCCGTACGATTCAATAAACCCCAGATTAACGATCAGGGATGTAGTAGCCGAAGGATTATTAATAAACAAGCTTGTTAGCAAAGACAAAATAGACGAAGAAGTTTCAAAGGCGCTCGAGGACGTAAAGCTGACTCCTCCTGAAGAGTTCATAAACAGATATCCTCATGAACTTAGTGGAGGACAAAGGCAAAGAGTAGCCATAGCTAGGGCTCTTGTTTTAAGGCCAGACTTTATTGTTGCAGACGAACCCGTGTCGATGCTTGATGTTTCTATAAGGGCAGAAGTTTTAAACGTGATGCTCGAGCTAAAAGAAAAATATGGCATTACATTCTTGTTTATAACACATGATTTGGCCTTGGCCAAACACATGAGTGACAGGATAGCTGTAATGTACTTGGGCAAGGTTGTTGAGCTTGCGGATTCAGAGAAGCTCATAGACAATCCATTGCATCCTTACACTCAGGCTTTGATTGCAGCTATACCCATTCCAGATCCTAGCGCTCCAAAAGCTGAAGTAAAAATAAAGGGAGAAATACCCAGTCCAGTAAATCCGCCATCTGGTTGCAGGTTCCATCCGAGGTGTCCTTACGCATTTGACAGGTGCAAGGTTGAAGAACCAAAGCTCAAAGAAGTAGAGCCCGGGCATTACGTAGCATGCCATCTATATGACAAATCCTAAAAATATACAATTTTTACAGAGATGCTATTAAATGAAAATTTATGTTGGAACTTCAGGTTACTCGTATTTCTGGAATGAAGGCAAACCTGATCAGTTAAGCTGGTATATTTCTAAAGGCTTTAATACGGTTGAAATAAATTCGACGTTCTATTCATTTCCCTCTTATGCGGCAATAAAAAGGTGGTCTAGGGTAAATGAAGACTTTGTTTTTTCGGTTAAAGTTAATAAGTTTATAACTCATTACACTAAGCTATCTAGTATAGGAACTTTCCAAAAATTTTACAGTAAATTTGAACCGATGCTGAGTAAAATAAGGTTCTGGCTCTTTCAGATGCCGCCTACTTTTGATTGTAGCGAAAACAACATCAAAAAACTGGAATTTTTTATTAAAAACATTAGCCTAAACGGTTTTCCTGTAATAGAGTTCAGAGATCCTTGCTGGTGGAATTTAAAGGACTTGATCAGAAAGCTTGGGTATATTTTTTGTTCAGTGAGCGCACCGGGTTTACCAGATGAAATCGTGACCAATTTAGGAATAATATACATAAGATTTCATGGTTTAACTGATTGGTACGCGTATGAGTATTCTGGAAAAGAGCTTCTTGGTTATTATAAAATGATAATCGGCAGTAAAGCAAAAGAAGCTTATCTTTATTTTAACAATGACACCGGAATGCTAGAAAACGCTTTATTTATGTTGAATCTAAGCAGAAAAACATGAGAGCTTTTGTTAGTGTAAACATAGAGGATAAAGCGTTGAAAGGAAGGATTAGAGAAATAGCTGAAACAATAAAGGATAAAGAAAGCGGCATCAGCATAACAAAGGAGGAAAACCTCCATTTTACGCTTAAGTTTTTAGGAGAAATCAACGAAAACCAAAAAAATGAAATTGTAAAAAAACTTTCAAAAATTTCTCTTCCAAGTTTTGATATACATATAAAAGGCCTTGGGGTTTTTCCCGACTTTAATTTTGTTAGGATAATCTGGATAGGGGGTCATTCGAATGAGCTTAAGCAACTTGCTGAAGAGGTTAATAAGAGCTCGAGCGACATTAAAAGCGACGAAGAATTTGTTCCTCACCTTACAATTGCGCGTGTTAAATTTATAAAAGATAAAGAAAGTCTTAAACAAAGATTAAACCGGTTTTTAAACATAGACCTTGGTTCATACAGGATTAAGAAGTTTTATCTGATGGAAAGCACGCTTTTACCTGAAGGTCCGCTTTATAAAACAGTCAGTGAGTTCAATCTTTTTTAAGCAAAACTCTTTAAAGAAAAGTAAATCTAGTATAAGTTGTGAAGATTAAGGCTCTGATAGCCGTTAAAGAAGGCATAGTAAATCAAGAAATTACAAACATAATTTCAACTCTAAAGGAACATTTTGAACTTTTTAGCGTTCAAGATTTGCCATATGTAAGGAAAGTTGAGTCGTACAGGATAATCGAGAGCGAAAATATATCTTCGGCCATTACCATTGGAGGGGATGGAACGCTTTTGGGGCTGTCTAGGTATTTGCCTGAGTACGTAGAAGTTATAGGAATTAACATGGGAGGAAGGGGTATACTTGCCCAAATAGAAAAGGATAAGGTCAATGAATTTCTTGACTCGTATCTTTCAAAGGATTATATTATTGAGAAAAGAATGAGGTTAAGAGCAAAGATATCGGACCTTGAAACCGTAAACGTTTTAAACGAATTTTATATACAAAGGGCAAATTTTAATCAGACCCCCACTTTTTCGATTAAAGTTGAAAACGTCTTTGTCATAAATGAAAGGATGGACGGTTTAATTATATCAACTCCATCAGGCTCAACCGGTTATAATTATTCAAACAGAGGACCAGTAGTTGAGCAAGACGTTGAAGCTGTTGTATTGAATTCGGTGATGCCGCTCAGGGCCTTACCTGTAATCATAATAAAGCCAAGCTTTATTAACATAATAAGCAGCTCTCACGCATACATAATAGCTGACGGTCAGCTAAGATACGAAGTTTCACCAAATGAATGCATCACTGTGTACAAAGGAGATTATCTAAGTTTAGTGAGGTTAAAAAATTCCGCTTCTCAGATCCAAAAAATATTAAAATGATTGATAAAGATAAACTAGCATCAGTTATAAAGAGTCTTGGGGGATATGAAGATAAAAAACATAATATATATGTTGTATGGACTGTTGAATGCAAAGACCCTATAAAATATGTGTTTGGGTTTAGATCAGATGCGATAAATACAGCCGATGAGCTTTTAAAATTCTTGCCAATAAGGACCAAAAGGGAAAGGGCAATAATTATTGATGATGAAGGAGTAATCATAGATAATAAAAAGATTAAATGGGCAGAACTTAATAGCAATTTAAAAGATGAATTTCTTAAAAAAATTCTGATTCTTGCGGAAAAATCATGATATGTTATAAATAACCTTATAAACCAAAAACACCTTTCTAATATCATGGACGTGTATAAAATAGAGTTTTTTAATCTGGAGGATCTGGTCAAAGATTTCCTGGCTATGTCGAGCTTTTTGGGAAGGACGCCAGCCGTGGTAATCTATAGATACAAAGAATACCTATACACGATGCACCCGTTCTATGTAGGCATAGGCTTACATTACTGTAAAGATGCCGAGAAAAATTATCCAGCAGGTGAATATATTTTCGACACAATAAACGAAAAAATAAAACAAAAGACGGACAAAAGAGAGCTTACAGCAAACGAGGTTCTCATCATTATTATAGATCAAAAATACAATTCTCTGATTGATTAAAACGCTGTTACAATGCGGGGGGTGGGATTTGAACCCACGTACCCCAACGGGACTGCCGCCTCAGGGCAGCGCCATTGACCTGGCTAGGCGACCCCCGCAATACAAATTAACATTGATGTAAATTTAAGCGTTTTTGTTTTTTAAAACCATAAATTAAAATTTTGTTGTAACAAATGCTTCATTTTCTGTCAAGTATACAGTATGTTCAAACTGACTTACTCTGGCTCCTCCAGCTTCCACTAACACGTGATAGTCTTCAAGCACTCCATCTTTAACAAGCTTGTTCAACAATTGTACTGAATTAACCCCAAACTCTTTAGCTATCCACCTTGCCGCAAATGGCAGCGTCCTATACTTTTCCCAAATATAACTGACTAGCTGGTTAGAATTTTCATCGCCTTTTAGCTTTCTAGGTGATACGAGCCTGTAGATGTTGCTGTGTTCTCCGTCTATAACAAAACCTATGGCATCGCTTTCAACAAAGAAAGGTTCTATCGCATACGCATTATTTTTTTCAAAACGACCTTTTACTGGCGAGCTTATCATAGGAACGGAGACCCCTGAATGCAAAACAAAATGATCCAGCTTGTGACCCATCAGGTTTTCTATTGTTTTGAATCCATAACTCTTAGCGCTTTTCTCTACATAAGACCCAAATTCATAAAATTCTACACCTGGGTGGATGATTTTTAAAGCATTTTCAAGCGTTTCATGATTTGCTTTAACCATGCTAGTATCAAGGCTTGAAAACGTAATGGTAATGGCTGTATCAGCTATGTAACCATTTACGTGAACGCCGAGATCAACCTTTACTATGGCTCCCTTTTTAATTTTTTTATCATCTTCAAATTTTGCCGTGTAGTGAGCCGCTTCTTCGTTTTGAGATATGTTCACAGGGAAGGCAGGGAATCCTCCCTGTTTAATTATAAACTCTTCAAGCTCATCACAAATTTCTAAGACTTTTTTTCCTTCATACACTATATCAAAGGATTTTTTTAGTGCATCCGATGCTATCTTTCCAGCTTTTAAATAATCCTCAATCATCCTGTTCTACCAACTTATTTATTTTATTCAAAAGTATTGATATCTCTATCGGAGGAATCAGTACAAGAACTATTTTTTCGACTTTAGCCATCTCTATCGCAAGCTTTTCAACATTTTGGGTTCCGTGTATAGCAACTAACCTAGGTTTAAGAGGGGAGATCCTCACAGCCACCATAGGGCTTCTTCCCAAACCTACTTTAGTAAATATTAGAGCTCTTTCAGATGACTTTCCAAATATTTTGTAAAATTGCTCACCCTTAAGCGCGATGATAGCCTTTATACTGTCCAGTACCGTATGTCCAAAAAGGTAATGATCTATCATTTCGTTTCCTGCTAGCACTTGGCCTTCGACAGAATTTATCAAATCAGCCACCTTAATCGGTTTTTTATACTCTTTAATATCTATGATTCCGCTATTTTCAACGTTTTGCTTATCCTGATAAATGGATAAAATCACAGAATCCGTTCCTTTCAGCTTGATAAGTCCATCTATGTATTTTTTTATAAACCTAACTCCAGCTTTTCTTCTTACTCCCTTTTCATAATCAGAAATTACTGGAGGAGAAACGCCTATCACTTCAGCAAGCTCCTTTTGTTTTACATTAAGGTTTTCTCTAATCTTTTTCATCATTAAACCAGGATTCTCTGACAGCACTATTTTTCCTATGAGCTTGTATATTTCATCGGTTTCCAATACTTTCCTTAATTTTAGATTAAAATATAAGTTTTTTATGGACCGGGGGGGACTTGAACCCCCGACCTCCCGCGTGCGAGGCGGGCATTCTACCGCTGAACTACCGGCCCTTAAAGTATTTTCTGCTCATCATTATTTAGATTTATCTCCAAAACATGAGTGGAAAATGCTTCAGTACGGGAAAACGCTACTGTCGGTAAAGTTATGAGGGAAAGTTTTTAAATTAATTGCGTAAATACATGGAAGGCAAATGCCAGAGTTTGGGTATTCGTTTGTTAGATATAATGAGGTTTCGGACGTTAGAGGAAGCTTAAGGGAAGTTGACGTGAGTCCCAAGGAAGCAAGAGAGGTAGCTAACTATATAAAAGGCATGAGTTTGGATCGTGCTAAACAGATCTTACAAGAAGTGATCGATAAAAGACGGATGATACCTTTTAAAAGATATCACAGCAAAATCGGGCATCATAACGTTGAAGGTTTTTATACAGGAAGATATCCTATTAAAGCAGCAAAGTTTTTCTTGAAGCTTTTAGAAAATTTAGAATCTAATGCTCTATATAAGGGGCTGGATGTTAGCCGTCTCATAATAATTCATGCAACGGCGTATCCAGGAAGAAAGCTTGTAAGGTATGTTCCTCGCGCTTATGGAAGGAGGTCTCCTAAAACTCATGTATATGTTCATATTGAAGCTGTTGCAAGGGTGGTATAGATATGGTGTATTATAAAAATATACTTGAATCAAAAAAGCAGAGCATGATGTTAAGGGAATATCTTGACAAGAAGTTAAAGCAGGCAGGTTTTGTCGATATGAGCCTTGAGAGCAGCCCATTAGGGACAAGGCTTAACATAATTGCCCTAAGACCAGGACTTGTAATAGGGTTACATGGGACAAACGTCCGCAACCTCATGGAAGACATATCAAAAGAAATAGGGTTAAAGGAAGTATCTATAAATGCTACTGAAGTCTCAAATCCGGCATTGGATCCTAAGGCAATAGCATTAAGGCTTGCAAACGCATATCAAAAAGGCGTAAACTTTAGAAGAGCTGCTACTTTGGCCATGCATGAAGCCATTGCTGCGGGAGCTCTTGGAATTGAAATAAAGCTGCAGGGCAAAATAAGGAGCGAAAGAGCTTCATTCCAGAAGTTTAGAGAAGGAATAATACCAAAGAGCGGGTACCCTAGAGAAGCAGCAAGCAAAACCTCGGTTGAACACGTTTTGCTTAAAATGGGGCTTTATGGAATAAAAGTAACTGTAGCATATAAGTCTCCCGTTTTAGAAGAATTTAAGTTAAAGGGTGAGAAAAATGAAGAAAATAAAGGTCAGCAAACTCAGTGATGAAGAATTAAGGAAAAATTTAGCGGAAACTCAGAAAGAAATTCTCAGACTCAATAATCTTAGGAAAATAAGAATGCTGGGCAAAGAATCAGGAAGCGTAAAGTCAGTAAGGAGAAACATAGCGAGAATTCTGACTGAATTGAAAAGGAGGCAAAAAAAGAAATGATAAACTTAGGGGATCAAGTTACAGTAGCTAATAAAAGGATAAATGGCTATATAGTATATGAAACTAAAAATACTTTTTATATTAAAACCAATGAAAGTATAAAAGTGGTACCCAAAAAGGGGAATCAATTTATAAGCAATAAAAAAATCTATGTAGGGGATGATTTGTTGGGCAGAACTTGGGAGAGGTTAGATCCAAAATGATGCAGGGGGTTAATCTAAAGATAGCTCAGCCAGTATCCAAGTGCCAGGATCCGTTATGCCCGTATCACGGTAATCTAAAGATAAGGGGAAAAATAAGGGTTGGAAAGGTTGTAAGCTATAAAACTAAAAAGACAGCTGTTGTGGAGATAGAATACTTCTACTATGTACATAAATATATGAGATATGAAAGGAGAAGAGGAAAGATCCATGCGCGTGTTCCACCCTGCGTTGAAATAAAAGAAGGAAGTACCGTGGCTATAGCAGAAACCAGACCTTTAGGTAAAAACGTAGCACATGTTGTTCTTGGCGAGGTGAAAACCGGTGCCTGAAAAGACAAGAGCAGTTTCAGCAAAGGGAGTAGAGGAATACAAGCCGCACATTACAAAATCTATCCCAGTTCCAGCGGTAATTAACTGTGCTGATAACACGGGTGCTAAAAAACTAAAGCTCATTCAAGTTATAGGTTACAAAGGTAGGCTGAAGAGGATACCCGCGGCATCGGTTGGGGACGAAGTTGTGGTTGTTGTTAGAATTGGAACACCTGAAGTTAGAAAACAGATATTTCATGCTGTAATAGTAAGGCAAAAGTATCCTGTAAAGAGGTTAAGCGGAGAAAGAATAAGCTTTGAAGATAACGCTGCAGTTCTGATAACGCCAGAAGGCGAACTTAAAGGAACTGAAATAAGGGGGCCTGTTGCTATGGAGGCTGCCGAGAAATGGCCGAGGATAGCCAACATAGCTTATTCTATAGTGTGATGATAAAATGAAAATAAAAGAGATATTGAAAAATGAGGACTGGCTTGATAAAAACAAAACGTTGAGGGCTAATCTATCAAGCGAGTTAAGGCAAAAATATGGTTTGAGAGCAATAAGGGTTAGGAAAGGAGACACTGTAAAAGTAATGAGAGGAGATTACAAGGGCGTTCAGGGAAAAGTGATAGACGTATATCCAGATTTAGGTAGGATAGCTGTGGAAGGTTTAATGAGAAAAAAAGTTAATGGGCAAGAAGTGCCAGTAAAAGTTCATCCATCTAAAGTTATGATCGTAGAATTGAATTTAGAGGATAAAAAAAGAAAAGAAGCTTTAGAAGGTAAAGCTGATAATGAGGTGAAGCAAGTTGGCTAAAAAAGGAGGATCAACAGTCAGAAAAAGGGAACTGTTACCTGAATTCTATCAAACTCCTAAAAAGGAATATGTATTTGCGACAAACGCTGGTCCAGGGCCCCATCCAAAATGGTTAGCTTATGATCCGGTTACCCTTATAAGAGACGTATTGGGCTATGCTAGAACGGCTTGGGAAGCGAAAAAAGGTCTGAGAATGGGAATGCTCC
Source organism: Conexivisphaerales archaeon (assembly GCA_030756715.1). Taxonomy (GTDB): domain Archaea; phylum Thermoproteota; class Nitrososphaeria; order Conexivisphaerales; family UBA164; genus CAYFFZ01. The sequence goes on along the minus strand of JAVBJD010000023.1, from coordinate 6,377 downwards.
TAGTAAACAACAAAGCGGTTAGGGATCACCAGTTTCCCATAGGTCTGTTTGATGTCATAAACATTAAAGGCACCGACATCTATTACAGATTAGTACCATCTAAAGGGAAAGAGCTATACCCTTTAAAGATAGATAAACAGGAAAAGGATCTTAAGATAATAAAGGTAATAAAGAAGGTTAAAACAAAAGGAGGAAAATTACAATACATGGGCCATGACTCAAGCAGCTATATACTCGAAGACTCAAGCATACATACTGGCGATTCCTTGTTAGTGAATATTGCTGAAAATAAAGTTTTAGATGTTTTTAAATTAGAAAAGGGAAACACGGGTCTCGTTTACAGGGGTAGAAGAGTTGGAGTAATCGGGAAGATCGATGAAGTAATTCCAAGCACCTACAGCAGAATAGCAACGGTAAGGCTATTGAAAGGCGATGAAAGCGTTACAGTTACGAGAGACTACATAGTGGTGGTAGGTAAAGAGAAACCCGCTATAAAACTGGGTGTTGAAGAATGATGGAAGAATCTAAAGAATCGAATTCAATGAAAAGGGTATACATAGATAAAGTTATTCTGCATATCGGAGTTGGTCAAGCTGGAGAAAAGTTAGAAAAAGCTAAGAGGATTCTGAAAGAGATAACAGGACAAGAGCCATCTGAAAGAAAAGCTAAGAGGACAATAAGAGACTTTGGAATACATAGAGGCGAAAAAATTGCTGTCATGGTTACTTTAAGAAAGAAAAAAGCTTTAGAAATTCTCCAGAGGGTTTTAGCCGCTAAAGGAAACTCTTTACCGGCATCCTCGATTGATGACGCTGGTAACCTAGCTTTTGGAATCAAGGAGCATATAGACATCCCCGGAATAAAGTATAACCCAGAAATAGGCATATTTGGTCTTGATGTAATGGTTAACCTAGCGAGGCCAGGGTTCAGGGTTCAAAAGAGGAAAAGGTGTAAATCAAAGGTAGGTAAAGAACAAAGGGTAACGAAGGAAGAAGCAATAGAGTTTTATAGGAGCATAGGGGTGAATTTGGTATAATGGGGAAATATACTTTTGGAAAAATCAGGAGCGGAAAACCGCGAAGATACGGGAAAGGATCCAGAGCTTGTGTAAGGTGTGGTCAGTATGGCCCAGTAATCCAAAAGTACGGCTTGATGCTTTGCAGACAGTGTTTCAGGGAAGTTGCTCCTCAGTTAGGGTTTAAAAAATATAATTAGGTGATAAAAATTGCCAGCTAACGACCTTATTGCAAATCTTTTTAACACAATATTGGAAAACGAAAAAAGGAACAAAAGAGAATGTTATGTAATGCCGGCGTCAAAACTATTAATGAACACTCTTAAGGTCATGCAAAAATATGGTTATATTGGTGAGTTCGAGCTCATAGACGACAGGATAATGCCAAAGTTAAAGGTGCAGCTCATGGGAAGGATAAACAGTTGCGGAGCTGTGAAACCAAGATACCCAGTAAGTTGGGATGAAATAGGTCAATGGGAAAGAAAATACTTACCCGCTGTAGGTGTAGGGATCTTAATAGTTTCTACAAATCAAGGAATAATGAGCCACATAGAGGCTCAAGAAAAGAAAATAGGAGGGAGATTGCTTGGCTATGTCTACTGAGACAGTTAAACAGGCTGTTTATTCAGAAGAAATAACCCTACCTGAAGGGGTATCAGCAAAATTAGAAGGCAAAAAGCTTAGGGTAAAGGGTCCTAAAGGAGAATGCGAAAAAGATTTTTCAAAAATGAAGGTTAGCATCGAAATAAAAGGGAATAAAATCATAGTTACTAGCGTTAAAAAAAGGAGAGATTATTATGCTGTTGCAAAAGCTGTTGTTAAACACATAAAAAACTTGATAGAAGGAGTTCAAAAGAATTACGTTTATAAATTAAAGATAGTTTATTCGCACTTTCCGATTCAGGTAAAAGTTGAAAAAGATAAAGTCAGGATAGATAATTTTATAGGTGAAAGGTTTCCTCGCTATGCTAAGATTGTCGGTTCTAATACTAAAGTGACCATAGAGGGTGATGATGTAATAGTTGAAGGTCCGTGCAAGGAAGCCGTTGGACAGACGGCAGGAAACATAGAAAACGCTACAAAGATAAAGTATAAAGACCCTAGAGTCTTTTTAGATGGGGTGTACATTTATGAAAGACCCTGATAAAAAAATACCAGAATTTAAAAGGGAAGAGAGCTGGAGATATAAAAGAATAAAAGCAAACTGGAGGAAGCCCAAGGGAATAGACAATAAAATGCGGCTGCAGTTTAAAGGTTGGCCGCCTATCGTAAAGATAGGGTATCGTAAATCGAAAAAAGTCAGAGGTTTGCATCCTTCCGGTCTGTTAGAAGTTCTTGTAAACAACGTTAAAGAACTCGAGCCGTTAAATCCGTCTCAGCACGCGGTAAGGATTTCGGGAAAATTGGGATTAAGAAAGAAATTAGAAATACTAAAAGAGGCTAGGAAAAAAGGGTTAAGGGTACTTAATGCTCCCGCTAAGGTGAAATCTTAAAATGAACCTTGAAAAGAAAAAACAAATAATATCAAGAATGCTTGGCGTGGGCAAAGGTAGAATAAAGTTCAACCCAGAAAGGATTACAGATATTGAAGATGCTGTAACTAAACAAGAATTAAGATCGCTGATCAATGATGGTGTTATTTCCGTTATTCCGGCAAAAGGACAAAAAACCAAAAAAGAAGAGAAAAAAAGAAGGGGTTATGGCAGCAGAAAAGGCAAAAAAACAGCAAGGATGGGTAAAAAAGAAAGATGGGTTACGCAGGTCAGGGCTTTGAGAAATTACCTTAAATCTGTTAAGACTCAAGTATCTAAAGAGAAATACTGGGAAGCTTACAGAAAGATTAAAGGGGGAGAAATCAAAACTATTGCGAGGCTAAAAGAATATTTGGGTGGTTCATCATGACATTTAAGAGAAGAATGCAGTTTAAGACAGATTACAAAAAAAGGAAGAAGGTTATATTATCTAGGTTACCCTTCGTGTACATGTTCAAATCGAATAAAAACATATGGGCTCACGTAATAAAGCCGTCAAAAGAAGGAGACATAACCATTGTTCATGCAAACTCTAAAGAATTAGAAAAACTCGGATGGAAGTTCAGCCGTAAAAATTATCCGGCAGCTTATCTTGTTGGATTATTACTCGGAAAAAGAGCAGTTAAAAGAGGTATAAGTCAGGCAATTTATTATTCTGGGGTCAGAAACTTTATAGCTAAATCGAAAGCTACCGCTTTTCTCAAAGGCTTGACTGATGCTGGACTAAATGTTAATGTTAATGAAGATATTTTCCCAGATGAAAACGTTATCAAAGGAGAACACATTATTGAATATACTAAAAAGCTATCTGAAAGTGGATATTCAGGTCCTCAGTTTGCAAAAGTTATGAAAGATATGCAAAAGCTTCCTGAAACTTTTGAAAATATCAAGAAAAAAATTATGGAGGAGAATATAGAATGAGTGAACAAGCTCAACCAGCAGAAAATCAGGAACAGGTAAAGGAATGGATACCTAAAACAACACTCGGACAGCTTGTTAAAGAAGGAAAAATAACTAATTTAAAGGAAATTTTTGAACTTGGCTATAAGATAAAAGAGCCCGAAATAGTTCAAACATTGCTTCCTAATTTGAAAACTTTATTAGTTGGAGTGAGGGTTGTTCAGAAACAAACAGACGCTGGCGAAAAGACGAGGTTCAGGGCTCTAGTTGCAATAGGCGATCAGAGCGGTTGGTTTGGTGTAGGGCACGCAAAATCTATGAACACAAGGACCGCAATGGATAAAGCTATAAGGAATGCGATGCTGAGTATAATACCTGTACCTCTCGGGTGTGGGAGCTGGGAATGTAGGTGCGGTCAACCTCATTCTGTACCTTATGTTCTTGAAGGGAAAACCGGAAGCGTTAAAATAATAATCTATCCAGCGCCTAGAGGTTTGGGTATAGTCGCCGCCCCTCACATTAAAAACATCATAAGTTTAGCTGGTATTAAAGATGCATGGACCAAGACCTTTGGAATGACGTCCACAGACATATCGATGGCTTTTGCCATCTATGATGCGTTTAAAAACGCTTCCAAGGTGATTACAGTATGAGTTTGCTGCTAGTTATAAGAGTTAAGGGTACCATAAACGTTAGAGGAGACGTTAAAAAAACGTTAGAACTTTTGCATTTAAAGAGAAAGTTTAACGCAACAGTTCTGAGAAATTCACCTGTAGTGCATGGAATGTTGCAAAAAGCTAAAGACTACGTTATATGGCAGGAATTACCATATGAAAAGGCCGTAGAAATATTTCAAAAGAAAGGAAAAGTTAACAGTTCTAAACCTTTAACATTAGAATATTTAAATTCAAAAGGTATAAATGATTTTGAAAGTTTAGTTAAGCTATACGACGAAGGGAAAATAGAGTTAGAAAGCTTGGGAATAAAACCATATTTCGGTTTGCCTCCTCCAAAAAAAGGCATACCGAGAAGTAAATATAGCGCTTTAGACTTACTTGAGAGGATGATGCAGAATGGCAACTAGGAAAAGAAAAGTTAGAAAGCTAAGGGGCTCCAGAACAATGGGATGGGGTCAAATCGGGCAGCATAGGAAGTCAGGAGGTCATGGAGGTACAGGGGGCGCAGGGCTTCACAAACACAAATGGAGCTGGATTCTTGTTTACGATCCTGAACACTTTGGAAAAAACGGCTTTAATAACCCTACTAGCGAAAAGATCAAAAAATGGATAAACGTAGGTGAAATTAACTATATTTTAGAAAAGTACAAACCAGAAGTTACAAGGGATGGCTTACCAGTTGTAAATTTAAAAGAACTAGGTATTCAGAAGGTGCTCGGTAAAGGGGATCTTTCTAAACCCGTATTTGTAATAGCAGAAAGTTGGACTAAAAAGGCGGAAGAATCTATAGTCAAAGTTGGCGGAAAAATTTCAGCTAACTAAAAATGAGCATAAGGGACACATTTTTCAAAATTTCTTCCGTATTACCTGAAGTACCAAAGCCAAAGCAAAAGCCTAGCTTAACTGAGAGGCTCATTTGGACGCTACTGGCCGTTGTGCTTTATTTACTTATGGCTCAGATTCCGCTTTATGGGGTTGTTACTTCATCAAGCTCTCTTTTGTTCTTTTATCAAATAATTTTCGCCGCAAACATCGGTACTCTGATGACCCTAGGTATAGGACCTATAGTTACAGCTGGGCTTATTGCACAGGTTCTCATCGGTTCTGATTTGATTCACCTGGATCTGACAAACCCTGAAGACCAGAAGTTCTTCGCGTCTATAACGAAGATACTTACATTTATCTTTATAATAGCTGAAAGCGTCTTTTATGTAATAAGCGGTGTAGTAGGAACAACTCTAAGCCCTTATGCAACAGTTGTAGTAATATTCCAATTGATAATAGCAACATCAATAGTTTTTTTGCTTGATCAGATGTTACAGAAAGGCTGGGGGATAGGCAGCGGAATCAGCTTGTTTATACTTGCCGGAATATCGCTACAGATAATGCTTGATCTGTTTAGCCCAATACCGGTTAACGGACAGTATTTTGGCTATATACCTTATGTAATAAATGAGACAATTCATAAAGCATATATAAACATAGTAACAAGGCCAGCTAATTTCCCAGACCTTATAGGACTTGTAAGCACGATACTGTTTGCTTTGCTAATTCTTTACCTTGAAGGCGTGAGAATAGAGATCCCGATTTCATCATCCAAGTTTAAAGGTTTTTCAGCAACTTATCCTATTAAGCTACTTTACGTTTCTAACATCCCTGTTATACTGGTAGCAGCTCTGATTGCCGACTTTCAGTTCTTTTTCGCTATGCTAGCCAAAAATCCCGCCATATATAACCATATAACTTGGCTCGGAACAGTTCAAAATGGAACGTTTACAGGTGGATTGCTTTACTATGTAAGCACTCCTCCTCCCGTACCATTAGCTTTCCATCATCCAGTCCAGGTAGTTACCTATTCCCTATTCGTAATAATTCTTAGCGTAGTTTTCGCTAAGCTGTGGGTTGATGTAAGTGGTATGTCTGCTGAGAAGGCTGCTGAGACAATAATTTCTTCTGATCTTCAGGTACCGGGTTTCAGGACAACAAAAACAACAATAGGCAGTCTTTTGAACAGATACATACCTGTAGTAACTTTGTTTAGCGGTTTGCTGATTGGCGTTATAGCGGCGGCTAGCACGCTATTGGATGTTTACGGAACTGGAATAGGGTTGTTACTGGTCATAGACATATCTATAAGCTATTACCAGATGCTGGCACAGGAACAGTTGATATCTACTGTGCCTGGACTTGGTGGCCTATTTGAATAAGTTAGCGATAATAGGTGGTATAGCCGGAGTTGGAAAAACAACTGTC
>JAVBJD010000088.1 GCA_030756715.1 Conexivisphaerales archaeon | reverse complement strand
CCATCATAGCTATACCCAACAACATAATTCTTTCGTCATCCATGTTCAGGACCTACAGGGACAAGATAGTTACTACAGTCAGGTTTCCAGTCAAAAACATGGACGTTGATAAAGCTAAAATGAAAGCAAAGAACGCCGTTGACAGGTGTCAGATGGTCTTAGAATCAAAGGTACTGGTTGACGAGGTGTATCAGGACAGTTACGTTTTAAAGATAACGGCCCTCTGCAAGGGAAACAGGCAAGATATGTGCAGGAGCGAGATCCTCGAGTCAATGCTAAAGGAATTTTCAACCTCTTCTTGAGCTTAACCCTAACTTTAGTTAATGCAGCATAAATTATCATTATATATAATAACGATAGAGCTTCAGGAGCAATCTTGCACAGCAGCTTAATGCAGGCTCATCCTAAGGCTTTTACGGCGAGAGCCTCGCTTTCATCATTAATTACAAGATTCGCGTAGATGGCCTGCAGCAACCCCCTGTTTTTCAGGGCTGTCAGGATTACAGAAGCATACCATGGGCTTCCGGTTGCCCCCGGCGAGTTGTAGTTAAGCACGAAAAGAGCCCTCCCGTTGATGTAGAAAAAAGGCTCTGACAAAAAGCCGCGCTCATCTATTATGTTGTGCCTTATCCCTGATATGCCTTTGCCCAGCGCGTCAGCTTCTGTTATTCCTACTGCAAACTCTGAAACCTTTCTCATCAGGCTTGACTTGAAGAGAGATATCTTCCAGTCAGCAAAAACCAGCCTCATGAACTCAGCATCTCTAAAAAGCCTTGCCTTTACAGAAAAAGGTCCCTCGCCGCTCCCGAAAGCGTTCTTTAAGATCTTCGAAAGGGTGCCTTGATAATCGTAAGGGCCGGGAACCAGGAAAGCGTTTGGCCCTATTTCAGTCCCCCCGGTGTGCCTCTTTATTATGTGCGGGTCGAGAAAGGGGAAGTTGGGGAACCTTGGCACAGTGTAAATGTTCCTCCTGAACAGCTTTCCCTTTTCCTCTGAAAGCTTCCAGTAATCTCCCCTGAAATGAAGCTGAGCGTAACCTTTTAGCCCGTTTTTTGTAGCCAAGTTAAATGTCTCCCCTCCAGCAGCAACTACAACCGCTTTACCTGAGATCTTCTTTTCAGACCCATTGCATGAGCAGCTGACCTCCCCATCAGAGCTAACGCTTTCTGTCCTGCAACCGTAAAAAACGCTTGTCCCTTTAGACTCCGAGACCTCTATCATCTTCTCAGATATCTGCTTAAAGTTAACGACAGAATCCGTCATGCTCAGGAAAGCAAGCTTACCCCTTACGTTCGGTTCTTCGCTTATTATTCCTTTATCATCAAGGATCTGGAATTCATCCTCTTCCATCCCGTTTTCCCTTGCCCACCTTTCATAATCCCCTATGACTTTAGCTCCTTCAGGATCAGTTGCAACTTCGAGGGTCCCCAACTGATTCCAGTACAGCCCGTTTTCTTCTACGAATTTTTTTAAAAAGGGATAAGACCTTGAAGCTGCAAAAGCTGAAGCCTTCCTCTTTAGCGGGTTAAGGTAAAAAGGCCTGTGAACAACGCCGGTGTTCCTGTATGTTGAGTGAATTCCGGGCTCCTTCTCCTTTTCTATCACTGCGACCTTTAGCCCGTTTTCTGAAGCAAAATAAGCGACTGAGGACCCGAGTATACCTGCGCCAACGATCACAGCATCATAGCTCATGGAAGCTCCTGTCCCTTGAACCTTCCGTTGTATTCAGCGGGAGGGTTAACTTCCTCGAGTATTAACTGGCATATCCTTGTTCCTGGGAATATCGCTATCGGGCTCGGGGAAAGGTTTGCTATCTCAAGAACGATCTTTCCGTCTGAGCCTGGCGCTACGAATCCGCTGCTTATGTGAACCAGAAGCCCCAGCCTTGCAAACCTTGACCTTCCCTCAATCCTTCCAGATATGTAAGGCGGGAGCTTGACGCTCTCCCTTGTTATCCCGTGAACGAGCTCCCCCGGCGTTAGCATCATGTAACCGTCTTTAAGCCTGACAAGGCTCGTGAACTCCCTGTAATCTGTTTCTTCCTTTATTTCAACTACCTTCATTGATTTCTTGAAAGTCCTGAAGACGTTCCCGAGGGTGAGGTCTATGGAAGCGGCCCCTATGTTATTTTCGTCAAAAGGCTCAACGACTATTTCTTTGTTCTTTATGAGCTCAAGGATCCTTTTTTTCCCTATTATCATTTTACCGCATGTATAGTTATTGCAACGCGATTATAAAAGTTAAGCTCTGGGCCTTAGCTTTAAAAACGTTTAAAGCTCCTGTTTTCGTTTAAAAACCCCGAAAAGCGTTGACGGTTTCGGTTAAAAAGTTTATTAACTTTATCTATATATGCTTAGCAATGGAGATAGCTAAAAACGTAGAGGAACTTTCTTGGACAAGAACTCATACATATTCCTTCATAGCTTTTGCGATAGGTCTTCTA
>JAVBJD010000003.1 GCA_030756715.1 Conexivisphaerales archaeon | reverse complement strand
AGAAGAGCAGCTTATCGTTACTTGCGATAAGTAAAATTTTATAAGGGCTTTTTAAATTCAAAAGTCGAAGTAAAGTTTGTATTCATAAGGATGCGGCCTTGCTTCAACCGAATGATACTCGCTGCGCTTTATCTCTACGTACTTTTCTATAAGATCTTCTGAAAAGAATGGCTTCAGGTATTGATTGTCCGATAACAGTTCATCCAGAGCTTCTTTTAAGCTTCCGGGAAGCCTCCTAACTTTGTAGTTTCTTAGTTCTGATTCTGAAAGCTCGTACAGGTTTTTATCAACCGGGCTACCAGGGTCTATTTTTTTGTTTATCCCATCAATCCCTGCGAGCAGTATTGCGGAAAGCGCAAGGTACGGGTTGCAGCTCGGGTCCGGCGTTCTGAATTCAACCCTCTTTTCACCTGGGGCCGCTTTCCTGTAAACCGGTATCCTTACGTTTGCGCTCCTGTTGCCCTTGCTCCACGCTATAAAAGTGGGCGCTTCATAACCTGGCACAAGCCTTTTGTAACTGTTTGTTGTCGGTGCTACTATGGCTGCAAGAGATCTGCTGTGTTCCAGCAGACCCCCTACAAAATACCTGCCCATCTGGCTGAGCTCCGCGTAACTGTCGTTTTCGTCATAAAACATGTTCTTTTTTGCTGTGTAACCCTCTCCATCCCATATGCTTATGTGGACGTGCATCCCGCTCCCGTTTTCGCCAAAAACAGGTTTTGGCATAAACGTTGCGTACTTGCCCATCAAACGGGCAGTGTTAGATGCAACATATTTGATCGTTATTATGCCGTCAGCCGCTCCTAGCAGGGTTTCTTTTTCAAAGTTTATTTCGACCTGGCCAGTTGCAGCAACTTCGTGATGATGTATCAGAGGCACGTATCCAAACTGAAAGAGGTAATCAGATACAGCGCTTCTGTACTCGGCCAGAGAGTCCACTGGTGTTTCTGGGTAATACCCTTCCTTTTCTCTCATCTTTAAAGGGTTTTCAGAAAACGGAGCTTCGTTAGAGGATACTCTATAGTATTGCTCGTAACCGCTCTGCGCGCTAAATTTTACATCGTCAAAAACAAAGAATTCAACCTCAGGTCCAAAGAAGGCGGTCTGGCCCTTATCGCTCAAAAACTTCTGGACGTTTTCAGCAACAGCTCTTGAATCGCTGCTCAACCTAACAGTGCCCATTTCAGACATTATCCCGCCCAGAAACCTCCCTTCTTTCTGATTCCAGGGAATTTTTGAAAAAGTGGAAACGTCTGGAACAAATACGAGATCTGAATCTTCTATGCTGGTAAAACCAACTATGCTGCTTCCGTCAACCTTTGGAAAGCCTTCTTTTAGAGAGTTCTCGCTGATTTCATAAGACGGCACAGAAAAATGCTGGAGCTTTCCTCTCAGGTCCACGAATTGCATATTGATAAATTTTAAACCCTCAAGAGATTTCATTACATCCTCTACTGTGGTTATCTTTGGCATCTTAACGCCATCTTTTAGTATGTACGGCATGATAGCATATATTTAAATTTGAATATTTTATAAATCTTGCGCTATTTTAATGAACAAATTTTATTTATTTTCAAGATTATTTATTTTTAATGAATAATAAATCCATAATTATGAACATTGTTCAAAGACCCCACAACTTTTAATTCCTTGACTGTTTTAAAGGTTATTGCATCATTTGGTAAAAACTTAAAGCGCATTTTTAAATTAAAATGAAGAAGATTTCTGATGGAATTCAGATCAATTTATAATCTTGCATAATTTATATATAATCAGTTATTTTTAAAACCTTGTAAAATGTATGACAATAAAGAGGGTTTTGAGATTTTAAGCGAGCCTATAAAAACTCTTTTAAAGGAAAAGGGTTTGGAGGAGCCTTCGGACATTCAGAAGCTGGCCATACCCGCAATTCTTAACGGAGAAAACGCACTTCTGATATCTCCGACAGGCTCCGGAAAAACAGAAGCGGCCATGCTACCCATTTTTGAGCTTATGTTAAGAGAGGGAAAAAGAGGGCTAATGACTCTTTATGTTACCCCTCTCAGGGCTTTAAACAGGGATCTGTTAGATAGGCTGAGCTGGTGGGCCCAGAAGCTTGACTTCAGGATGGCTGTGAGGCATGGTGACACGAGCAAAGAAGAAAGGAGACAGCAGGTCCTCGCTCCTCCGAACATCCTGATAACAACACCAGAAACACTTCAGATAATACTTGTTGCAAAAAAGCTCAGGGAGCTTCTGAAAAACGTAAAGCACGTGGTAGTTGATGAAGTCCATGAGCTTGCTAATGATAAGAGGGGCACCCAGCTCGCAGTTAGCCTTCAGAGGCTTGAAAAGCTCGCAGGCAGAAGCATGCAGATAGTAGGCCTTTCCGCTACAGTCGGCAATGCTGAAGAGGTTGCAAAATTTCTCGTAGGGAAGGATAGAGAGATAAGGGTCATTTCTGCGTTTCCAAAGAAGCTCTTTTCATTTAAAATAATATACCATAAAGCCAAGGAAACGTCGGAAGGACCTTTACTTCCAGATTTAACTGTGAGGCTTGAAGAACTCCTAAAAGAAGTAAAGGGTAAGAAAGCTCTGATCTTTACTAACACCAGGAGTGAAGCTGAATCTCTGGCAAGCAAAATAAGGATAATAGATCCTTCGTACCCTGTAGCTATACATCACGGAAGCCTTTCTGCCGAAACAAGGAGCGGGGCTGAGTCAGGCATAAAGTACGGCCAAATATCAGGGGTCATATGCACTTCGAGCCTTGAGCTCGGCATAGACATAGGCGACCTTGACCTGATAGTCCAGTACAATTCTCCGAGACAGGCTTCAAAACTTATACAGAGAACCGGCAGGAGCGGGCACAGCCTAAAAAAGGTAAGCAAAGGCGTCATAATCGTGCAGGACTCAGATGATGCTCTGGAAGCCTCGGTTTTAGCCCGTATGGGGAAAGAGGGTAAAGTTGAGCCTATAATAATTCCAGAAAAACCAAAGGACGTTATGATGCAGCAGATAGCGGGTCTTCTTATGGAGAACCTTGTTTTAAAGGCGGACGAGCTTTACGAAGTATTTAAGAAGACATACCCTTACAGAAACATTCTATCGAGCGATCTCAACGAAATAATTAACTTTATGGCTGAAAGGAAACCGCCTCTTCTCAGATACAGAGAAGGGGCTGTCATGAAGCCTCAGAGATCTGGAGCCCTATATGAGTATTATTTTTCAAACCTCAGCATGATACCCGAAGAAGTTAACTATGTAGTTATAAACGAAGACACAAACGACCCGGTTGGACAGCTTGATGAAAGCTTTATTTCAGAATACGGCGAAATTGGAACCAAGTTCATACTAGCCGGAAGTGCATGGATCTTAACCAACATAATAAACAACAGGGTATACGCAAAACCTGCAAAAGATCCTCTAGGAGCTATACCGAGCTGGATAGGTGAAGAAATCCCGGTTATAAAGGAGGTAGCTCAGGAAGTCGGAAGAATAAGAGGAATACTAGCAGATTTTGTTAAAGCCGGTAAAGTGCAGGAAGCGATCGAGTACCTGAAAGAAAACTTTCCTCTGGATGAAGAATCTGCAAACAACACACTTACAGAAATAATTTTGCAGGTAAAAAGAGGGCTCGAAGTACCATCCGATCGAGTAATAACACTCGAATCGCATAATCCTTACCTGATTGTCCACACGCACATAGGCCTTCTTGGAAACAGAACTCTGGCAAGGATGCTTGCCCTTCTTATAAGCGAAGAAACCGCAAGGCCGGTAAAGGTAAAGAACGACCCCTACAGGATAATATTTGAAGTCCCGGGTGCCGATTCGCAGCTTCTCGAACGGCTCTTAAGGAGCCTCTCGAACTACGATCTTGAAGACCTTGCAAAAAGGTCATGTGAAAATACAGGTATTTTTAGAAGACGGCTCATACAGGCAGCGCGTAAAATGGGGGTCATAGAACCCAATACGATGATAACCCTTTCAGAAGCAAAGGTTCTCGCTGAAACTCTAAAGGGAACCCCTGTCTACGATGAGGCCATGAGAACGATGCTTGAACAGGACCTTGACTGGAAATCTGTCCATGAACTTGTGAGCGATATGATCAGAGGGAACAAAACCATCGCAAATCTTGGCGAATTGGCCGAACCGTCCCCGATTGCGTTGATAGGTATAGAAGAAATGGCAAGGCAGGGAGAAGTTATCGATCCTGCCAGGCTTAAAAGGCTTATAACTGAAGGAGGAAGAGCAAGAAGCCTGGGCTGCGTTAAGACGGTTTACTGTTTCTCATGCGGTGCAATATACACAGCACAGCCTTATTATCTTGGGGATCCCCCAAGATGCGAGCAGTGCGGTTCCACTGATATAGCTCTGCTTGACGAAGATGAGGACTTTGTAAGGGAAAGCATATCAAGAAACAAAAAATATTACAGCGAAGCAAAGAGTATAATGGAGTTTCTGAAAAAGTACGGCAGGCGCGGGGCTATAACGCTTTGCTTTGACATACCTAAAACTATGAGGGGAGATCTAGCTTCAATTCAAGACGATGACCTGTTCTTTTATTCGCTCATGGAAACTGAAAGAAAAAGATCCCTATCTTTCCTTAAGGTTAAAAAATCACGGAGCTAAATGCCTCGAGTCTCTAGGATAAAGTACTACCTCTCGTATGTTGCTTCTACCGCTAAGAACCATCATCAGCCTGTCAAAACCCAGTCCCCATCCTGAGTGTATTGGCATTCCCCACCTGTAAACCTTAAGGTGCTCTGAAAAGCTTTCAGGATCAAGGTTGTTAGCCTTTAACCTCTCAACCAGAAGATCGTATCTGTGAATTCTTTGACCGCCTGAAGCGAGTTCAAGGCCCTTGTACATCAAGTCAAAGGATTCGCTCAGCTTATCTCCCTTTGGCATTGTGTAAAAGGGTTTCAGAGAAAGAGGCCACTCGATTATGAAATAGAATCCCTTGTCTTTTCCAAATTCGTTCAGAACGTCAGTTGTTAGGTCTTCTCCGAATTTTACCCCAGTGCTTTTGCAAACCTCTTCGTAAGTGTATACCGGAAAGCTGTAGTTTGGAGCTTCCAGCTGATAACCCATTGATTTTAATGAAGAGTAAATATGCTTTATCAGCTCTTCCAGTATTCCCATAACGTCCTGCTTCAGCATCATCGCAGATTCTATATCTATGCTCGTGAATTCGTTAAGGTGCTTTACGGTGTTTGATTTTTCAGCCCTGAAATAGTGGGCTATTTCGAAAACCCTCCCCAAAGCAAGAACGAGCTCTTCTTTATAAAGCTGTGGGCTCTGAGCGAGATATGCCGGCCTTCCGAAGTAATCAACCTTAAACAGCTCTGCGCCTCCTTCTGAAGCTGTAGCTATTATCTTTGGTGTATCCACTTCAATGAACTTCTTCTGACTCAGAAATTCCCTTGTTACTTTTAATGTATCAGCCCGCATAAGAAATATTTTCCTTTCTTCGGCATTTCTCAGGTCAAGGGGCCTGTTGTTTACCCTCGTCATAAGTTCGCTCTCTACTTTTGAAGCGGGGTCAAGGGGCAGGACTTTGTCCGCTTCATTTACAACTTCAAGCGAATCAACCTGAACTTCGTATGGGTTTATTTTTGACCTGCTTTTTACAACTTTCCCCCTTAAAACCACATAGCTCTGCCTGGGTACGTTTGAAACTTTTTCAACCAGTTCCCCTTTCAATACAGCCTGATAATAACCGTAGGGGTCACCCATGATCAGAAAAGTCAGTTTTCCAAGTACCCTTACGTCATGTACCCATCCGTGCAGCTCTACTGTTTTACCTTCATTTTCACCGAGCTCTGGCGATTGAACTCTTCTTGGCGAATTTTCCTTTTTCAAACTCAAACACTATCTCATCCCCCGTTATGATCTTAGTTATTTCTTTGACCTTATTTAAATCGATTGGAAGGTTGGAGGTTTCCTGCCCCGCAATTATCGCTTTAATATGCCTAGAACCGTCTGGAAGCCAAACAATGTTTATCGTTAAAAGCCTTATAGGGTACATCAAGTTCTCCAAAAACTGCCTGGTATCGGATGTCTGTTCAGTTACCCATACGTTTCCAAGAGCTTCTTTAAGCTTTGACATTACCTGCCTGTTGTTTAAAACCTGCTTGGCTTCACCCTGGTTAAACAAAAGCACATAGTCGTCGCCGACCTTGTATGCCCTTTTAAGAGTAAGCTTATCCAAAACAGGAAGCTGGTTTGCTAACTTAGCCAGAACAAAAGATGCTTTAACGTCAGCTTCTGTAATTTCTCCATTTTTTAATCTATCTTCACATTTAGGACATAATACCCCAACTTTTGCATCAAAAGTGCAAATTGGAAATTTCAAATATCGTTCAAAATGATTTAACATTCAGGGTTTTTAAACATATTCCTTTTATTAATTGGTTTTTTGAAAATTTCATGTAAACAATCCTTTTAAATAAGCAATTCTTTTATCATAAGAGTAAGCAGAAGAAAAATATGGGTAGACTACTAATATGTCGATGCCGTTTTTATAAAAAACTTCAGCTACGCTTTTAATGAAGTCTGTGCTCGGGTTAACGGCTAAAACGCCCTTGGCCTGCAGGTTCCTCAAAGCTTCCTCCCTTTTAGAATAAAGATAGGAGATGTCTTCAATTATGCTTTCTCTCCTGAAAAGCTCAAGGTACTGTGTGTACCCTGAATATTTCTGTAGCTCGTTAACTGCCATATAGGCTGCCGCATCAAAGGTTTGCGCGACAAAAATCTTATAATAGGATGCTACAACCCTTTTCTCGCCTTTGAAAACAGATGAGACTCTTTTTGCATGATCAAAAGTTGAAAAATTAAGTATTATGCCGTCGCTTATGTCCCTTACTTTTTTTGCCAGCCCTTCTCTCAATGTGGCTACAAATACCCTTGTATTTGTTGATCTTTTTACCTCCTCGATCCTTTTGCTCATTTCAGCTATTGTCGATCCTACATCTTCCTTTACAGAACCGAGTCCGACTCCCAGAAAGAACCTGTTTTCAGTTATATCGTTTATCGTCTTTATCTGCCTTATCAGTTCATCGATCTGCAGCTCATTAATTCTTACGACCCCTGGTCCTGCCATCGCCTTGCTGTTCTTTAAGAGTATAGAAAAAGATAGCTGAATAGGATCTACATCTTTAGAAACATCTGGTATAAAAAAATAGCGTGAGCTGAGCTCTTCAGCAAGTTTTACAGTTTCCGAAGGTTTAAAGACTTCAGGCCTTAAGGATAAACCCAGCATCATTTTACACTATTTTTAAGCTCGGGGAATGCAGTCCGTTGTTTATAGCAACGTTCAGCAAAAGCGGAGTTAAGGACTCAAGGTACTTGGAGGTATAAAGCTTACCAGCATAAAATGGTTTTAACCCTTCGATGCTCGACACGATCTCTGCAACTTCAGTAAAAGTTTCACGCTCGTCTGCAGCTACGAGCACGTCGTAGTTCAGTTTAGCCTCAAGGTCTGATAGCTTGATAGCCGGAACTGTGTGAAACGCTGAAGCGACTCTTGCTCCCTCAAGCGTGGATTTGATGAGCTCGGCTGCCGAGACTTCTCTATCGCCAACCCTGAACGGTTCATAAGAAAAACCTGCCTTGGTTTTTACCATAGGAACAACTGGAGAAACAAAAAGCTTCCCCTCGTAATTCTTTAAGGTCAATAAAAACTGAGGAAGAACTTCATGCGGTACACTGATGATTATCTTCTCAGAATTATCCACGGCTTCCTGATTTGTAAGCCCAGAAAATCTGAGATCCAGGCCGAACTTTTTGCCTTCTTCACGATATTCAGAAGCTATCCTTTCTGCTTTTTCCTTTTCACGCGATCCTATTATAACTTCGTTATTTTTTGCTAACCTTAAAGCAAGCCCTTTTCCGAGGTCCCCTGTGCCCCCTAGAATGGCTATTTTCATTAGAAGGTTTTTAAATTTTAGGATTTATAAACTTTTAACTGGACTTCTGCTCTTCAGCATATATCATGCTGATAATCATGGGCGTGTTGTCACGGGGGCACAGGCCAGACTGTTTCAAAACATAGTCCCCTTCTTTAAACTCCCTTTTTACTTTATAGCCGCATTTTGGGCATTCTTCAACGCTGTAATACTTGACCTGCGGAGTTTTCTGTTTCATCATTGAGCAACACCGAGCGTATTTCCTACGCCTATTATTATAGCAGAACCGCCTTCTGGTACGTTCTTAGTTATAACGTCTATAACTGCTTCTCTGGCTTTCTTTGCCGCTTCAGCTATGTCTCTCGTCATCACAGCAATGGCTTCAAACAAAGACTCCTTTATTATAACAGCGTAAAGCGGTATCGTCTTTTCAGTTGCAACTTTTTCTATGTTAAATTTTTCAGTTCCTATGCCGCCTATGGCCGCGCCGATGCCTACAGCGACATCGCCTGATTGTTCGCCTTCAAGCTTTAAGGCCGCGTCAATCATGATTATGGCCGAAGCGTCTTTATAAGGACCGTCCAAAAGGAACTGCAACGCCTTGTCGGGGTTACCCACGTTTGCCATCGGTCCTTTAGCCTTGATTATGGCCACTCTTCTGTTATTTATTACGCTCTCTCCGTAGACTGTTTCTTCGTCAAGGTCGATCTTGGTTTTGTCCCTTAACCATTCTGCAACAACCATAGGACCTATTGCGTCCCCCAGTGGAAGAGATTTTTCAAGAGCGCCCATTGCAGCAAGATAAGCATCTGCCTGTTTAACAATTCCTGGAAGTATCATCTGCAACTGGGCTAAAAGGTATATGTTGTCAGGGAACCTTTTTCCTATTAAATAGAAATGCCTAACGACTTTATAAACATACTCCAGAGCCGATGCTATCTCCAGCATGTTGAGCACTGCGGTTCTTTCTACTTCGTTTGCGTTCTTCATGATTTCTTTTATTCTCAATTTTACCGTTTCGTCCTGTACCCTTATAACGTGTTCCATCTTCTTTACTATGCCAACCGGATCTAGGTTTACCGGGAATATTGTCTGCATTTCGATCATGTTCTCAATTATTTTTTGGCCATCACCGGAAACCCCTTTTCTCTGAAGATACGACATCAGGTTTGACCTTGACTGGTCGGCATCATACTTCAGCTTGACGAGATACCTGTTTATGTCTGCTATTATAGCGTAGCTCTGAAGCCTTTGACCATAGATTATGAGTATGATGTACGGAACCCAGATTATTATCATATAAATTATAAACTGTATGGGTGAACTTGGAGTATAGCCGAACAGTAGGTTAAAGGGAGTTCCGCTCAAATTTTAGGTTACGCCACCTTTTTTATATTGTACCTTTTAACTTCTTCAGGGCCATAAACGCCAAAGGTGCCATTCTTCCACCTGACCTTTATGTATATTTTACCCTGAATTTCTACATAATTGACTACAGTACCTTCTACGTTTAAATCTGTTTTAACCCTGTCGTTTATTTTAAACACATTTAGCAGCTCTTTATTCATACTCATACTAAATCTGTACATGGATTTTTAAAGTTTTGCGCTGATTTGATACAGCTCAAATCACTAGCAACATTAAAGTTTTAGGAAAAATTAAAATAACATGCGTTAAAACCTTCTAACATGGATTATACTTGTCCCGAGTGCGGTGGACCCCTTTTTTATGAAATTTCTACAAAGATGTATGTTTGTAAAAAGTGTGGCCTTTACCTAACAAAGCAGCAGCTGATAGAGCTCTCAGACAAGAAAAAGGCAAGGCCAAGGTTGGACGCGAAAAAAGAATATTTGAACTGGTGGCTTAATGAGAAGAAGTCTTGATGCCTTTAATAGCTTCAGATAACTTTCTTAAAAGCTCCTGTTTTTTCATTTTCTTTTCAACCTGAAAATAATAGGTCCCTTTCCAGTGCCTCTTCGGGTGTTTCGCTTGATGCACTTCGTACTTTAACCCGAGCCTCTTTAAACCTTCTTCTATGCTTTCTATCTTTGGCGCTGATATTGCAAGTGATTTTGCAACCTTTCTGCCCTGCTTTCTGCTTATGTTAGAATCGAAATAATCCAGCCAAATTACCTGTTTATCTTTCTCTTTCATTTTACTTCTCCAGTTTCTTCAAAGTGTTTAATCTTCTTATGATGTTGGGATGTGTTGAAAACAACTCTTCGATTCTTTCTAGAGTGCTCATCTTTCTCGATGATACGTATTCTATGGCCTCTTCCATTGAGAGGCTCTTAAGATCCTCCGGGTTCAGAGCCGAAGGATCTATTATAAATAGGGCCCTTGTAGTGGAAGTCTTTTTGGCTTCTTTGGGCTTTCTGCTGTGTATAACGTAAGAATAAATATATAGCTTTGCCAGTGCGCTCCTGAGTTTTTTAGCGCCGTCATCTACAACCTGTGTAGCGTGCAGATCGGCATATGTTTCTCTGCTCCTGCTGAATGCCAGGACAAATAGGTTCAGTAAAAAGTAACCTATAAAAGATAAAAAGCCTACTATAGCAAGAACGTTTGCGTTGCCCCTCTGGTCAAAGAACGAGCTCAGCATAAACGTATATGCTATGTAATAAAGTATGGCGGGCAACACTGAAACGAAAAGCATAACCTGGACGTCCCTGTGCCTGATATGGCCAAGCTCATGTCCCAGAACAGCTTCAATTTCCTGAGGGCTGAGTATCTTTAGAATACCCCGTGTTACAGCCACCCTGTTTCCTGTTAGAGGAGAGCCATAAGCAAAAGCATTAGGCATGTCTATGTCCGCTATCATAAGCTTTGGTTCTTTTATCCCTGCTCTTTCAGATATCCTGTGTATCGCATCTCTTATCTCTTGCAACTCTCCAGGTTGTGCTTCCTTTACGTGGTATAACGCATCAATCAGCTTGGGCCCATAGAGCCATTCTATTACGTTAATAACGGCTACAAATCCCGTTATTATGAATATGTTAGTTATGCCAACTAACGCAAATATTATGCCTATAAAAAGTGCTGTAAAGCCAACAATCAGAACTAACGTTAGATACATGGAAAGCCTGAATTTAAGAAATCCAAAGTCCATAATTGAGGACTATAAAAGAAGCATATTTAAGGTTTTTTATTCAATCGCGCGATTTATTGCCTGATTATTTTATAACAATAAATAAAGCCGTGGTAGTACTATTATATGACATGATAAAGAAGATTTTGAACAAACCAGGGGAAGAAGTCAGAGAGATGCTTGAAGGCCTCGTCATAGCATTTCCAGATCTTATTGAACTGGACCCTAAATACAACAATGTGTACAGAAAAAACAAAAAGAAAGATAAGGTTGCCATTGTAACCGGCGGTGGAAGCGGTCACGAACCTGCTTATAGCGGTTATGTTGGTTACGGCATGCTTGATGCTGCTATAGCCGGTGCCGTTTTTACATCCCCTTCAACCATGCAGATATATCAGGCCATGAAAACGGTTACTACTGAAAAAGGCGTGTTATCTATAATAATGAATTACACAGGGGATAAGATAAATTTCAAAGCTGCCATGAAGCTCGCTGAGGATGATGGAATAAAAACAGACCTCGTTATATCAAACGACGATGTTGCCCTTCCCGATAAAGAAATGAGAAGGGGGACGACCATTACAGTGCTTGCGCATAAGATAGCGGGAGCTGCCGCTGAAGAGGGAATGGAAATTAACGATGTTAAAAAAATCGCTCAGGAAGTGATAGATAACGGTAGAGATATAGGCGTCGCGCTAACGCCATGCAGCGTCCCTGCTGCAGGAAAATACTCCTTTGAATTAAAAGAGGATGAAATAGAATTCGGGATAGGCATCCATGGGGAACCCGGGGTCCAAAGAATAAAATATATTCCTTCAGCGCAGCTGGCAAAAATGATGGTAGACAAGCTGATGGACGATTTGAAGCTAAAGAAAGGCGACGAAGTTATCCTGGTAGTTCAGGGTACTGGAGGCACACCCTATATGGAAAAGCTAGTTTTTTACAGGGATGTAATGAATTACTTAAAAGAATTACAGCTAAAGGTTTACGCTAGCTGGGTTGGAGAATTTCTTACTTCAATAGAAATGCAGGGCGCAAGGGTAGCTGTGCTGAAAGCCAACGAAGAGATTAAAAGGCTTTTCTCTGCTCCAGCATTAACTCCAGTTATAAAGACCATGCCTATGGCAAGCACGGTGATGTCTTGATGAGCTTTAACGTTGAATTTTTTAGATGTTTCCTTCTGAACGCCTCAAAAGAGATCCAGAAAAGTGAATCGGAACTGACTGACCTCGATTCTAAAATAGGAGACTCTGATTTCGGAATAAACATAAGCAGAGGTTTCAGGGCTCTTGAAAAAGATCTAAAATCAGAGGAGATCGGAAAGCTTCTGGATGAAGCAGGAAAGACCATAATGGAAGAAGCATCCGGCACTTTTGGCACTCTCTTAGGTTCTATGCTGGTTGCTATGGGAAAAGCCTCAAGGGGCAAAAAAGAAGTTGACGTGCAGGAAATGAAAAAGATGTTCGAGGAAGGAATAAAAGTGGTTGAAGAGTTAGGTGGCGCAAAAAGAGGCCAGAAGACCTTCCTCGATGTGCTATATCCTTTTACGGAAAAGCTAAATCAGAAAGATTCTGCAAAAAAGGTTATTGAAGAAGCTATAAAAGCCGCTGAGGAAGGCATGACCTCTACAAAGGACATGATAGCAACTGTTGGCAGGGCAAGTTATTATGGAGAAAGAAGCAGAGGTCATCTTGACCCCGGAGCTGTAGCGATGTATATTATCCTTAAGTCAATGGAAAAGTGCATATAGCAAATTAAAAGCCTATTTGTTTAGAAACGTGTAAATCCGATATCGATCAAATAAAAAGCATGAACTTAGTAAAAGGCATCATCACGCCGATGGTAACTCCAGTAAGGAACGGCCTTATAAATGAAGAAGATGTTAAGGAACTTCTGAACTTTTTAAAGGAGATCGGGGTCAGCGGAATATTTCCTATGGGTTCAACCGGCCTTTTTTCGTTTTTTAGCCTACAGAACCATAAAAAGATGCTGGAGTTCGCCATAAAAAATAAACCCGCCAATGTTGCGGCATATGCAGGCGTAAGCAGGAACAATTTTGATGAGACATCTGAGATGATCAAGGCTGCAAAAGATCTGGGCTACGATGCAGCTGTGGTCGTTGTGCCATTTTACTTTAAATTAAGTCAGGGTTCGATCCACGCTTATTTTGATAAAATAGCCAAGACCGATATATCCATAATAATTTACAACATACCGCAGTTTACCGGCAACGTAATAACAGCTGAGACCGTAAAAAACCTTGTTAATGAACACAGCAACATAAACGGCATAAAGGATAGCTCCGGAGATATGAGATCATTTCAAACATTCATTAGCGAGCTGCCAGATGACTTTTTTGTTTATCAAGGTCAGGACGACCTACTACTTCCGTCTTTAAGCGTTGGGGCAGCAGGTGGCGTGTGCGGAACTTCGAACTTTTCTGGAAAGATAGTAGAAGTTTACAGGGAAAGATCCGTAAAAGCGCATGAAGAAATAGTGAGAGTTATGAAAACATTTTCCTCGTTTGAATTTCCAAAACCTTATTATTATCTCTTCAGGAAAATGGTGCTGAAAGAAGAGAACCCTGATAATTACATGCCATTCCCTCTGAACGATTTGGATAAAAATGATGAAAGAGTTTTAGATGAGGTTGTCAGGATATGAAAGCCATAGCTGTTAAAATAGGTCAGAAAGGGTCTTTTTTAGTTAATGTAGAACCTCCTAAAGGGCCGGTGGGAAATCAGGTTTTGCTTAAGACACTTTACACAGGGGTATGCGGTACAGACAGAGGGATAATAAACGGGCTTCTGAACTTCGCCAAAGCTGAAAGCGGAAAAGAAATCCTGATATTAGGGCACGAAGGCCTTGCCCAGGTGATGGATGTAGGTGACAACGTAAGATCTTTAAGACCTGGAGACCTTGTCGTGCCGATGGTGAGGAGACCTGGAAAGTGTATTCAATGCGGCGTCGGCAGGCAGGATAACTGTGAGGATGGCGACTTTGTAGAAGCGGGCATAAGGGGCAAGGACGGATTTATGAGGGAATATTTTATAGATGATGAGCAATACCTTGTAAAGGTTAAGGACAATAACCTTGGAAAGCTCGCCGTTCTTACTGAACCTTTAAAAAATCTCGTAAAGGCTTACGATGTATATCAGACTGTTTCTGACCGGTATCTAAAAATGTGCTCCGACGGGTCTTATGAATGTAAAAAAGTCACGGTCATTGGGGCAGGACCCATAGGTATACTCTTTTCGATGCTTTTCTCTACCCATGGCTTTCAAGTGAGACTGATATCCAGAAGTGATAAAGAAGGCGTAGCTACGAGCATATGTAAAAAGATAGGGGCTGATTTTACACAAGCAGATGCCATAAAGCTTAACCCAGAAGAAATGGTATCAGATGTATTTGTGGACACTACTGGAAGACCAGAAGTGATCGGGAAGGGGCTTCAGGCTCTCAAATATAACGGCGTGGAAATTTTGTTCGGAACAACACTGGCAGGAAATTATAGTATTACAGGCGCTCTTGTGACAGAAGCTGTAGAAAAAAATGTAACGATTATAGGAACAGTTGATGGAGCCAAACAGCACTATATAGAAGCGCTTAATTACTTATCGATGTGGAAAGAAACATATGGAAATTCTCTTGAGCTTATGATAACTGATGAAGATGTTCCGGAAAACAGCATAGAAGCATTAAACGGTGACGGGAAGGGAGAAATAAAGAGAATAGTCAGATGGTCCTAGGTGACCATGTGCCCCTTACGACCCATACTGGCTCTTCAGGATTGAACTCTTCTTGCCCTGTCGTCCTGTATTCATCAATCATTCCTTCGTCTATATTTATAGATAGCCCTGGCCCATCTTTAACTTCATAATAACCGTTTACAACCGGAGTTCCATCCTTAATGAGCCTTCTCTTCCACTCGGGGAAATAGTCATAGAAAGATTCTTGTATCAAGAGGTTTGGAGCCCAGGCATCAAACTGTATTGTTGCAGCATTCTGTACAGGCCCAAATGCATTGTGAGGGGCCAATAACTTTCCGTAAGCTTCTGTCATTGCTAAAAATTTCTTTAACTCTGTAAAGCCTCCAATGTTGCATATGTCTGGCTGAAACACATCTACCAGATCTTCTGATAAAAATTCTAGGGCCTGTTCTTTTGATATTATCCTTTCACCCAAGGCAACTCTGACCGATGTTTTTGCCCTGTAATCTCTTAATGCCATCATGTTCCAGGGATGTACCGGTTCTTCCATAAATAGCGGGTCGTACTGTGAAAGTTCCTGGGCGATCTTTACTGCAGACTCCGCGTTAAACCTGCCGTGATGCTCTATCATGAGGTAAACGTTATCTCCGACGGCGTCCCTAACGGACTTTACAATTTCAGATGCTTTTTTTAAAGCATCTGCTGTAATAGAATCCCACTGATCTCCAAACGGGTCAAACTTAAGGCCCTTATAACCCTTTTTGACTGCTTCCACCGCTTTTCCTGCAAAATCTTCTGGGCTTTTGCAGTTGCTGTACCAACCATTTGCATAAACTAGGATTTTTTCCCTTGACTTTCCTCCCAGAAGCTTGTAGACTGGCTGTTTAAGGTATTTCCCGAGTATGTCGTAAAGGGCAATATCTACAGCGCTGAGAGCGGTTGTAGATTCAAATGAACTGTGGAGATAAAAATCGTGCTTTTCCCACTCTTTCATACTGACCTCGATGTCTGAAGCTTCTCTGCCAACATACACTTTTGACACTTCTTTGATGGATTCTACAACTGGACCAACTCTGAGGGTCGGAACCGCTTCGCCATAACCTACCATGCCGTCTGAGGTTTCTACCCTTACCAAGATCATTAAAGAAGCCCATGTTGCAGGTCCTGTCCTTTCACCCAGCACAATGGGTTCTATTTTCTGTATTTTACTCATAACAATATAAGACAGGGAACATATATAAACGTCTATTGCTATTAGCAGCTTTTTATTTAATCGCAAAATAATCTTGATAAACGCTTAAAGGCGCCTAAACCAAAAGCAATCAGTTGAAAATCAACGTTGTTTTTAAGAAAATAAACATCCTTGGAGAAGGTCCCGTTTACGATGAAATTAACGATATGCTTTACTGGGTGGACATTCTTGGCAGGAAGATCTACCGTTCTAAACTACAGGGAGATTTAAGCTACTTCCAGCTAGATGATATGGTTTCAGCCGTGGTTCTTACAGATAAGGACGGATTGATTGCAGCAGCTGGACATAACCTGTATCTTGTTTCAGAATCTGGTTCAACAAAAAAGATAGCAGAAATAGAAAAAGGCATGAACACAAGGTTTAATGATGGCAAAGTGAGCCCAGATGGCCTTCTTGTGATAGGAACTATGGACTTGGAAGAAAAGAATCCAATAGGCTCGCTTTATTCTTTTGACGGGAAAAATTTCAGGACACTTTTAAGCGGGATGACCATTTCGAACGGTCTTGCCTGGGACTTGAAAAGGAAGCTTTTTTATATAATCGACTCGCCAACAAAAAAGGTCAGCGTTTATGAATACGATAAATCTATGAACATAAGATACGTGGGTGTTGCGGCTGATTTAAAAAATGAAGATGGCGTTCCTGATGGCATGACTATTGATGCCGATGGAATGATATGGGTGGCTGTCTGGGGAGGGGGCAAAATAATAAGGTTTGATCCTTTTTCAAATAAGAAAATCTTAGAAATAAACGTTCCAACTAAAAAGACATCCTCGTGCACCTTTGGGGGCAAAGATATGAATACACTGTTCATAACTTCGGCAGCTTCCGAAGATTACTTAGGCGGCAGCTTGTTTGCGATAAAAACCGAATATAAGGGTACAGCCTTTTTCAGATTTAAAAAGGAAAATTTGTGATAAGCGTCACTGAATGTTTTTTGTAAGGTCCTCGCTGTACGCTCTTAACAATTCTCCGTAGCTCCACGCCTGCATTACACAGCCTTTTGGTTCATGCGGCTCATCGCCGTCGAAAATTTCAGGTATCATATCCATTTTAATAAGCGGTTTAAAATACTCGTATAGCTGATCCTTATCAGCTCCGCTCCTTACTGAAGCTTTGATATAGGGACCAGCAAGCCACGGCCACACAGATCCGTTGTGATACGCTTTGTCTCTGCTGAACTGATCGCCTTCGTATCTGCCTGAGTACTTTGGATCGTCAGGAGAAAGTGATCTCAAACCAAAAGGAGTTAACAGCTTATCGTCTACAACTTTTTTGTATTTTGCAAAGTCGCTCAGCAGTGGATAAGGAAGCGAAAATGCAAGTATAAAGTTGGGCCTAAGGCTGTAATCGTCAGGTTCTGCTACATCTAAGATCGTATCGTTTTTCACAAACTTCGCAAAAAACTCCTCTTTTACTTTAGGGAGCAGTTCATAAATATACTCTGGCACCTCCCTATTTAATTCGTTTGAAAAATAATTAACGGAAGCTAGAGCGTTGTACCAGAGTGCGTTTACTTCTACGGGAAGACCGATTCTTGGGGTGAATACGATATCTCCTGTTTTAGCGTCCATCCACGTTAACTGTGGCTTTTTTGTCTCTATGAGGCTTCCTTTTAATCCAAAGAGTTCGTTTCCCTTTACATAAGCCTCAATGATCGAAACAGAAACAGGGAACAGCTTTTCCAAGGTTTTCTTGTCTTTAGTGTATTCATAATATTTGTAAAGCGCGTACACATACCATAAAGATGAATCAGCGGATGCCCTGTTTTTCGGGTCAGTCAAAGATACTGGAAGCACCCCTGATTCTGCAAAACCTGCATATTTTTCAAGTATAGTTTTTGCCAATCTGTACCTTTTAGTTACAAGAAGCAATCCAGGTAAAGATATCATTGTATCTCTTGTCCATGGACCAAACCAGTAATATCCCGCTATTATATCGTCTTTAATCAAAAACAGAGACGAGCGCCTTAAAACCTTGTCAAGCTCGTTCTTTATTGTAATAATACTTTTTAGCGTCCTTTTTTTAACTGTATCAAACTCAGGTGGCTCGATGTCGGAACAGGAAAGTTTAACATCTATCTTTCTGCTAGAGAGTTCAATTACGAAATAACCCTCATGATAGAGGTCTTCCACGTAATTAAGACCTCTATCCTTATCAACAGGGTATTCGAATCCATAGTACCACACGCTGTCTCTGACGAATTCGCCATCGACAAAAATGCTCAGCTGATCTTTATCAACTATAAATCTGTATCCTTTTTCAAGCTTTTCCGTTTTAAGCGATAAATCCCTTTTCCTGAGCGCCTGATGGTAATTTCTGAAAGCGAAAAGAGGATGCAGGTAAAATGTATCTGGTAAAGTTCCATAAAACTCATACCTTATGACAAGCCAATCTTCTTCCGGATCCATTACTAAAGATTTTTTGATCAGAGTTTCAGCTACATCGTAAACAAACTGCGGATACGGCTCCTCTTCGAAGCTTATTAAATGTTTATAGCCCTGAGGGTAAATTCCTCCTTCATAATAATTTGTATCTATGCTGTAAGTATTACTCTTAATTTTAAAATCTTCATAAAGCTTTGAAAGGAGCACTTTACCGCTATAATCTTTCTCAGACCTTTTTACGCAAACTCCGTGATATGTCCTTAAGTTTGCAAACGATACAGACGATGAAGAATAGCTACCTTTCCTGTTTGAAATAATCCATTCGCGATCTTTTTGAAAGTTGTTCATACTCTCTTACCATAAATTCTCTTCTTTGCATTTATGCTTTTGCTTGCGTAAAATTAATTTTACAAAAACACAACCGCTGCAACAATAACAGTTTTATAGGATTGTCTATATAAAACCTTATGGTTCGTTATCTGCCTATAGGCAACAACAGGCTGCTCTTGAGTTTTGACAGGGATTACAGGATCGTCGACCTTTATTACGCTCATGATCAAGCAGAAAATCACGCTGTCGGACACCCTTTCAGGTACGGGCTCTCCGTAGATGGTAGCTTTAAATGGGTTGGTCATGAAATTATAAGCAATATGGATTATCTTGACGATACAATGGTTACAGAGGTTAAGTTTTCAAGCGGTCCTATAGGCATTATTAACAACGATTTTGTGGACATTTATGATGACGTTTATTCTAAGAAAATAGCTCTTACCAACAACGGTAACGCTTCTTTGGAAGTTAAACTGTTTTTTCATCAGGATTTTTATATCTACGGTAATGACATAGGAGATACGGCGTTTTATGAGCCTCATCTTAACTCCGTAATACACTATAAAAACAGGAGGCTCTTTCTGGTTTCAACAATAGATCAGTACGGAAACAGCATCGATCAGTACGCAGTGGGAATAAAAGGCTTTGATGGCTACGAAGGAACCTGGAAAGACGCCGAGGACGGGAAACTATCGTTCAATGCGGTAGCAATAGGTTCTGTTGATTCTGTTGTAGGACACACCATATTTCTGCTACCGGGAGAAACAAAGGAAATGTATTATTTTATAATAGCACAGGAGGACCTTGATTCCCTTCTATCTTTAAGAAGAAAAATTAACTTTAACTTGTTAAGAGACATGTTCAAAAGGACAAAGAACTACTGGACGGTTTGGAACGAAAAAAGGAACATATCTGCAGAACAAGATATGCTTTCTCTATTCAGAAAATCTCAGTTCATAATAAAAATTCACATGAACAACAAGGGGGCTATAATGGCTTCTTCAGACAGTGACATTTTAAAAAGGAGCAAGGATGGCTATTATTATGTATGGCCTAGGGATGCTTCAATAGCCGCTTACGCTTTAACAAAAACCTATCACTTCAGCGCTGCGAGAAGGTTCTTTGAATATGCTCTGTCAACGATATCAGACGGTGGTTACTTTTATCATAAATACCTTCCTGACGGAAACATGGCCAGCAGCTGGATACCCAGAATAATTGGAGGAAGACCGATTTTGCCCATCCAAGAAGATGAGACGGCATTGGTTATATGGTCGCTCTGGCAATATTATCTAAAATCTCTTGACGTCGAATACTTTTTTCCCTTGTATGAAAGGCTTATCAAAAGGGCTGCAGATTTTATGTCTTCATTTGTAAACGATGACGGCCTTCCAAAAGAATCTTATGATTTATGGGAAGAACGCTTTGGAATCCATACATATACCGTTGCAACCGTGTACGCTGCGCTCGTAGCGGCTTCAAACTTCGCAAGGATCTTTAAAGAAGACGATGTGTCAGAAAAATATTTAGATGCGGCCCGCAGGATGGCTTCAGCATATGATTCGTTTTTCTATTTGCCAGAAAAAGGATATTACGCAAGAGCCATCATAAACGGAAAGCCGGACTTTACAGTAGATTCACAGAACATGGCTCTTTTCCTTTTTGGCATGAAGGACCCTTCAGACCCCAGGGTTAAAGCCAACGTGGATGTCATAATGAACAAGCTATGGGTCAAAAGCACAGGAGGCCTGGCCAGGTACGAAGGGGATATGTATCAGAGGATAAGAGATGACAGAGAAGTGCCTGGAAATCCATGGATAATAACTACGCTCTGGGCTTCAAGGTACTACACACATATTGGCGATTGCAACAGCGCGCTTTCTCTTATAAAATGGGTTCTTAATCACAGTCAGAGATCTGGCGTTCTTTCTGAACAGATAAACCCGTATGATGGAGGACCAGTATCAGTATCACCTCTTGTATGGAGTCACGCAGAATACATAATAAGCGTGGATGAGCTGTATGAAGCAAAAAATAACGGTAAGTGTAAATGAAGTTTAAATTACTTTAAATTTGTAGCCGTAATATATTATGCCGCTCTGTCCGTCTTCTGTCCATTTCCTTATTGTTGCCATCACTCTGGCCCCGATTTTTATCTCTTCGCTTTCAGCATCTGCCAGCTGACCTAGAACCATTACCCCGTTGTCCAGCCTTATCATCGCTAAATAGATAGGGGAATAGTCTTTAAAGTCTACAGGGGGTTCTGTAAGTTTTGTGTAAGAAACTACTGTACCTGTTTTTGGCATTTCTTTTTCCTCCATTTCCGTTGAACCGCATTTTTTGCAGACCTTTACTGGTGGGTAAAATTCTGCTCCACAACGCTTGCACCTGCTGCCTATGAGCCTTGTATAGAGCTTCCTGTTTCTCCAGTAAGCTATGGGTATCGTTTCAGCTCACCCTCCTTAAAATGTGTACAACGGAAGTTGTATCTACTCCTCCAACGTTTTGAGTAACCCCCAGCTTTGCGCCCTGTATCTGGTTTTTGCCAGCTGTGCCTGAGAGCTGCATGTAAGCCTCTACTACCTGGTAAACTCCGGTGCCTCCAACAGGATGGCCCCTTGCTTTTAACCCTCCAAAAGTAAGTATAGGAAGATCTCCATCAAAATTGTACTTTCCTTTTGCGGCGTCAAAACCTGCTTTTCCCTCTTCTGAATAGCCCATGGCCTCAAGGCTCAGCGCGGCGACTACTGGGAAAGCATCGTGTACCTCAAGAAAGTCTACGTCAGAGGGATTTACCCCCGATTTATCAATTGCCTTTTTGAATGCTTTCTCTGTGGCTTCAAACTTTAAAGGGTTTTCCCTTTGAGATATAATTAGCTCGTTAGTTGACACTTCTGATGCCAAGATTTCTACATCCGAAGGTTTTGAACTCAAAAGGACGGCGGCGGCTCCGTCGCTCGAAGGTGCGCTGCTTAAAAGCCTGATAGGTTCTGCGAGATAAGGAGACCTTTTTACTTCTTCAAGCGTAAATGCTCTCTTGAACTGCGCGTGAGGAGCAGTAACAGCGTTCTTATGTGCTATAACTGGGAAATGGTCCAAATAGTCTTCCTGAACATTATACCTGTTCATGTACATGCGCATCAACAGAGCGTTTAAAGATATAAAGGAAGCGCCGACCACCTGAGTGAACTCAGCGCTTTCTGCCATAGCTAAGGCTTTTGTAAGAACCTGCGTGTCAACATCTTTCATTTTTTCAACCCCTACAACTAAAACGTTTTCATATTCCCCAGATTTTACCGATACATACCCTTCATGGACTGCCATTCCTCCTGATCCGCAAGCAGCTTCGACTTTGAGGGCTTCTACTCCTTTCATTCCTAAAGCGCTGGCCAGCAGCGCCCCGAGGTGTTCCTGATTGTTCAAATACCCAGACATCATGTTTCCGACAACTATCCTGTCTATTTTCACACCTTCTTGACCCTTTAAAGCGTTAAGAGATGCTTCTACCATAAGGTCAGTGAGCGATTTATTCCAGTGTTCCCCAACAGGCACAAGACCTGCGGATTTTATGAAAACTTTCGACATTTGGATCACCTTATTATTTTGTTCCTCCACTTTGAGTAAGTTGCATAGTCTATTTCCACATAGTTCTTTAACCTTTCCCGCAAAGGCACATAATCGTCATCATCAGCTTTTGAAACGACTTCTATGACAAATGAATCGCTCCCAGCTCCGCTTCCAAAGCTAGCAAGAAGTATCTTGTCCCCTGGCTTTGAAACGTCAAGAACCAGGTTCAAAGCTACCAGCGTATTTGCAGAATAAGAGTTGCCCAGCTCATCGTTAAGCAGGCCTGGTTTCAGCTGTTCTTCCTTAAAACCTAGCCTTTTTCCAACTTCGACCGGAAACCTAGGATTTGGCTGGTGAAATATTGCATAATTGAAGTCTGAAGGCTTGAACCCCGTCTCTTCGAACAAAAGCTTAACGCTTGACATTATATGTGCGAAATAAGCTGGCTCCCCAGTGAATCTACCTAAATGCATTGGATAGTGTTCTTTTGGTCTCCTCCAGAAGTCCGGGGTGTCTGTAACATAAGTTACAGAATGAGTAATCTTGGCTATTTCTTTTCCGTTTGGCTGCCCTAAAACAACAGCACCCGCACCGCTAGCCGCCGTATATTCCAGATCGTCGCCAGGTCTCCCCTGTGCTGTGTCTGATCCAATAGCAAGACCATACTTTATTACACCCGCAGATACCATTCCGCTTATCATCTGTACCGCCTCGGTTCCCCCTTTACAAGCAAACTCAAGATCTACCCCCAGCACCTTGTTAAAACCTAAAATGTCGCTTAGGATCGATCCCATCGGCTTTACAGCATAGGGCTTTGACTCTGAACCTACTAGAATGGCCTGTATTTCAGGGTAGTTTGCCATCTTCATTGCAATAGAAGCGGCTTCATATGCCATGGTCAGAGCATCTTCATCGTATGATGCAACGGCTTTCATCCTGTTAGGCCCGGACCCTTCACCTACCCACATCCTTGCTATTTCTTCAGTGCTGATCCTGTACTTTGGGACGTACGCACCATAACCGAGTATAGCTGAATTCAGATGCATATTATACAACAGAAATTGCTGTCTTTATAAACATGCCTGTGACCTTAATAAAAATTAGACTAAAGTCTAATTCCTGTCACATAAAATAGGTTGA
Organism: Conexivisphaerales archaeon; assembly: GCA_030756715.1. GTDB lineage: Archaea > Thermoproteota > Nitrososphaeria > Conexivisphaerales > UBA164 > CAYFFZ01. The sequence continues at coordinate 35,286 of JAVBJD010000003.1, read as the reverse complement.
ATCTAAAGTGTTTTAAGTCGGAGAGCTTGCTCCTTATCCCAAGTGAAGACGGTATCAAATAATCGTAAACGTAGTCATCTCCTAAATGGACTATCTCAAACGGTTTTACGTTTTCTTTATCGATTACAGCCTTCCAGAACCTTTCGTCTTTTTTTGGATAACCTAAGTCAACAGATGAATATATTTCATCAAAAAAGTTTTCCAGAAGAGAGAATTTCAGGACCTCTTTTGAAACGTTAGTTGAGAGTATCAACCTGTATTTATTCTTAAGTTTTTTTAGTTCATACGGGACCTGCACTCTGACGTTTTCGCATTTTTTTAAAAATTCTTCATAATTTAATCCAAATCTGTTTATCCAGTAGCTCGGCAGATACCATTCAATTTCTGAAGGGCCAACTTCTTTATACGCTTTTGTCACAGCGGATTTCGCTTTTTCAAAGTTCATACCCTTTGCTTCAGCATACATTTCTGGGATTACACTGTACCACATATGATTGTAGACGTTACAATCATCCAGAGTTCCACAGAGGTCAAGAGATAGCGTTTCATTGCCTTTCATCGTAAAGCACCTTGAGCTCTTCTATAGAAACAGGTTCACCTTTTTCGAGCTTTTTCTTTATAGCTTCTTTTATCTCATTTCTGTTTATTTTTTCGAACTTTAAATTTATGTTATACCCTTTCTCTTTCTTCTTTTCTTTTTCCATCGCCTTATACTTCCTGAGCTTATCGAGTATTATCTGCCTCTGTATTTCGTTCTTTAGCTTTTCTTTTTCGTTTAATAAAGGTTCGATGACTTCGTGAAGCTCTCTTAATCTTTTCTTTATTTTGTCAAGCCTGTTTCTTAACTCCTGTACCTTGTCTAAAGAACTTTTAATCGATCTTAACATGCTGAGCCTTTTTTCAGTTTCCTTTATTCTTTCGAAAATCCTCCTTTCTTCATCCGGCTTAAGAACCTTGGTTTGAACTTCATCATCTAACTTTTTTAAAATGTCCTCAAGCTTTTCTATTTCTTCTTGATTTACCCGTATTTTAGGAGTCTTAATTTTAGACAGTTCATAAAGGACCTGCTCCCTCTGCACCTTCAAATCGTTTACTTCTTGAATAAGTTTGTCAAGCTGTTCGTTGATCTCCTTAATCCTGTTCTTCATCGTTTCGATGTTACTTGACATAAGCTTTCAGCTCTTGTTCCAAATACTTTGTAACTTCCTCTGTTTTAAGCTTACCCCCTGCATCTGGAGTTAGATAGCCCTTTTCTATGCATGTTTCTACAGCCTTTTCCAAACCCTCTTTTGCATACCTAGCGTTGGCATCCTTCTTGTTTATCCATAAATAATCTAATGCCATAACAAGTACGTTGAACATAGAATAAGGGTTTGCTATCCCTTTTCCTGCTATGTCCGGAGCAGAACCGTGTACAGGCTCAAAAAGGTTGGACTCATCCCCGATGTTTGCTGAAGCTGCAAATCCTAATCCACCTGCTGCCTGTGCGGCTTCATCGCTAAGAATATCCCCATAGACGTTCGGAGTTAAAAGCACATCAAAATCCTGAGGGTTACGTATAATTGCCATGCTCATTGCATCCACGTATTTTTCGTCAACTTCCAAGCCATACCTTTCCAATTCCTGTTTGGCGATGTCTCTGAAGAAGCCATCAGTTACGCGCATCACGTTAGCTTTATGCACTATTGTAACTTTTTTCTTTCTGTTCAGCGCATAGTTGGCAGCTACTTTAGCTATCCTCCTCGTCCCTTTTTCTGTTATAAGCTTTAATGCCACAGCTGTGTCATTTATTTTGAATTCTATACCTTTGTAAAGATCTTCAGTGTTTTCTCTTACAATCAAAATATCCATAGGTTTTACTGAGGGTACGCCTTTATAGCTTCTTGCTGGCCTTATGTTCGCATACAGATCCAGTGTTTGCCGCAGATAGACAATGCTTTCAAAAGCAGTTTCGCCAACCGGGCCTTTTATGGCTAAATCCGAAGCCCTTATCCCATCCAAAGTTTCTTCTGGTAAAGCCGTGCCAAACCTCTTTTTTGTTTCGTCGCCCATTTCATAGAATCTTATTTCCCATCCTATGTCATACAGATCACCTAAAGCTTCAATTACCTTTATAGCAGCTTGTGAGATTTCAGGGCCTATACCATCTCCTTTCATCCAGGCTATCCTGTATTTCATATATCACTATACCCTTTTTAAAAGCAGTTTATTAATGCCATCGATCATAGCTTCGACGCTTGTCATAACTATGTCCGGACCCGTCGCTGTCGATGATGCTATGTGCCCTTCTTCATCTTCTACTTTTACGCTTACCTGTGCAAGAGAATCGGAACCACCAGTTATGGCATCTATGCTGTATTCTATCAGATTAACTTTCAGTACTCCTTCCAGAGCTTTTTGAATAGCTCTCAATGAAGCGTCCACAGGCCCTATGCCAGTGCTTGAAGACTCCAGGTCTTTATCTTTGAAGCTTACCCTGATCGAAGTTGTAGGCGAAATGTTCATACCTGTTACAGAAACTATACCCTTAAGGCTCAAGTACTTTTGTGGCGAGCTTCCAGTTACCGACATTGCTATAGCATAGAGGTCTGCATCGGTCACATGCTTTCCCGCGTCTCCAAGGGCCTTAACCCTTTTTACTATTTCTGTTAACTGAACATCATTAACGCTTATTCCCATTTCCTTCAACTGCGCAGCTATCCCGTGACTGCCGGAAAGCTTTCCTGCCATGAACCACCTTTTCCTTCCTACCATTTCAGGACTTATAGGCTCATAAGTCCTTGGGTTATTGAGTATCCCGTGAGTATGGATGCCGCTTTCGTGTCCAAACGCGTTTTCGCCTACAATTGGCTTGTTTTTTGCAATTCTGACGCCAGTTAGCTTTTCTACCAGTTTTGACGTTTCGTATATTTTTTGCAGGTTTATGCCGGTTTCTATTCCATAAAGGACTTTGAGGGCTACAGCTACTTCTTCTATACTTACGTTTCCTGCCCTTTCTCCTATCCCGTTTATGGTTCCATGGAACTGATCAGCTCCTGCTTCGATTGCGGCCAGCGTGTTTGCTGTAGCCAGCCCCAGATCGTTGTGGACATGAACGCTTACTCTTATATCCGGCATTTCCCTTTTTATCATTGAAACCAGTTCTCTCATCAAACTGGGAGATGCAACGCCAACTGTATCTGCTATGTCAAGCGTAGAAGCCCCGCTTTCAGCCGCGGCCCTGAATGCCTGAAGCAGAAAATCCTTTTCCGTCCTTGTGGCATCTTCCGCTGAATACTCGATCTCAACACCTTTATCTTTTAGGTAACTTATGTTTTCCCTTATTATCTGCAGGACTTCCTCTCTTGTCTTTTTGAGCTTGTACTGGAGGTGAATGTCTGAAGTTGCAATAAAAACATGTATCCTTTTTATGCCAGTAGAAAGCGTCACGTCTATATCTTTTTTGTTAAGCCTCGCTAGAGCTGCTACTTTAGCTTTTAGCCCTATGCCAGCTATCCTCTTTACAGCGTTAAACTCGCCTTCACTCGCTGCCGGAAAACCTGCTTCTATTATATCTACCCCTAAAGCATCCAGAGCTTTAGCTATTTCAAACTTATCATCTATGCTCAGGCTCACGCCCGGTGTCTGCTCACCGTCCCTAAGAGTTGTATCGAAAACGTATACCCTTCTTGTCATTTCTCAAGTCCTGCTAGCTTTCTTATCTTTTTGCCTACCTGCTCTATTTCTAGGTTTTCTATATCTTTCATCATTTTAGCGAGCTTCTTTTTGCTCTCTTCAGGGTTACCCGTCCATTCTTTAGCAAAGCTTCCGTCCTTAATGTCCTCTAAGAGCTTTTTCATTTTTTCCTTAACGCTCTCGTCTATGACAAGGTTCCCCCGAGTAATCCCTCCGTACTTCGCAGTATCGCTCACTGCTTTGAGCATACCGGTAAACCCGGAAGAATACACAAGATCAACTATGAGCTTCATTTCATGCAGAACTTCAAAATACGCAAGCTCTGGAGGGTAACCGCTCTCAACAAGCACATCAAATCCGTTCTTTATGAGATACATCAGCCCGCCCACCAAAACCGCCTGTTCTCCGAAAAGATCTTCTTCAGTTTCATCTGAAAAAGTTGTCTCTAATACTCCTACCCTTGTTGATCCTATTCCTTTTGCATAAGCCAAAGCAATATCCTTTGCCTTTCCAGAATAATCTTGATGAACGGCAACAAGCGACGGAACCCCAAAGTTCTGAAGATAAGCTTCTCTTAGCTTTGGACCGGGCGACTTCGGTGCTACCATTATTACATCCACATAGCTAGGTGGTTTTATAAGACCAAACCTTATGCTGTAACCATGAGCAAAAAGAAGCCCCTTTCCTTCCTTTAGGCCGCTTTTTATGTATTTATCGTAAACAACTCCATGTTCAGTATCAGGGATCAGCACGCCTATCAAGTCCCCCGCTTTTGAAGCTTCCTCTATGCTTTTAGGATTAAAACCATCAGCTTTTGCATTTTCCCATGATTTGCCGTTTTCTCTAACTCCAACTATTACATTTATCCCTGAGTCCCGGAGGTTTAGAGCGTGAGCTCTACCCTGGCTTCCGTAACCTATTATCGCAACCGTTTTGTTCTTTAGGTTTTCTATTTTAGCGTCCGAATCGTAATATATCTTTACCATCCTCTTTCACCACTGCGGTTATACCCGTCCTCGATATATGTATTATCTTGAATCGGGAAAGCTGTTTAACCAGGCCTTCGACATTCGAAGGCTCGCCTGAATATTTTAATATCAGAGAGTCGTCCTCCATCAATTCTGCGCCGTAATTTTTTGCTATTTCCCTTAACTCTTCTTTGCTTCCCTCTAACTTAGCAAGCAAAAGTTCCTGTGTATAGCATGATTCCTTTGGAGCTTCTACAACTTCATAAACGTCTATAAGTTTTTTTACCATCCTTGCAAAGCTGTCAGCTTCTTCATCGTCCGCGTTGATTGTAATTACTATTTGAGACTCATCTTTGGCTAAAGACTTGCCAACTGTTACGCTTTCTATGTTGAAATTTCTTCTTCTGAATATGTTCGTTATCTTGAAAAGGACGCCCGGTTTGTCTGCTACAGTTATGAAGAAAACCCTTTCCCTTTTCATCTTACACTATCATCTCCTTCAGACTTTTGCCTGCTGGAACGAAGGGGAAGACGTTTTCCTCAGGAGATATCGGAACATCTATCACATAGGTTACATCGCTTTTTACAGCTTCTTTAAAATACTTCTCAAAATCCTCCAATCCGTTTACCCTTACCCCTTCAGCACCGTAGGCTTTTGCCAGAGCTGGGAAGTTAGGTGTTTCACCGAGCGAAGAGGCTATGTACCTGTTATTATAAACCAAACGTTGCCACTGAGCTATCATTCCAAGCACTGCGTTGTCCAGAATTACCACTACAACGGGTATTCCTTCCTTTACGCTGGTTGCCAAGCTGTTTGAAGTCATCAGGAAACTTCCGTCGCCGGCTATGTCGACTACAGTTTTATCAAATTTTGCGACTTTTGCCCCTATTGCTGCCGGAAATCCAAAACCCATGGTCCCGAGCCCTCCGCTTGTTATGAAGGTTCTTGGCCTCAACGCTTTGTAAAAAAGCTCAGCCCATGCCTGAGCCTGCCCTACTTCTGTAGTAACTATATCATCTTCGTGCAGAATCTCCCTGATCTTTTTTATTATGAACGGACTCAGAACGTTTTCTCCAAATATTTTATCTTCATAATATTCTTTCAGCTCCTTTACCCTCTTGTACCATGGAGAGTCTTTTGTGTAGGGCATCATCTTCCTGATTTCAGAAACCAGCATGCTAATTGATTCGTTTAAGTCGCCTATTACCGGAAATTCGTTTACTATATTTTTTCTTGCTTCTGTAGGATCTATGTCAAAGTGCAGTATCATCCTGTCTTTTGAAAATTCCTTTGTGTCCATCGTGGTCCTGTCTGAAAATCTGACACCTATTCCGATTACTAGGTCGCTTTCCATTATGAGCGTATTAGCATGATAGGTCCCGTGCATACCTATAGGCCCGACTGCAAGGAAATGGTTTTCAGGTATAGCACCTTTCCCCATCAAAGTGCTAGCAATGGGGATCATCAGCATTTCAGCCAGTTCAACAACCTTTGGCCCAACTTCTGACTTAACCGCTCCTCCACCTACAAGTATAACCGGTTTCTGCGACTGTATGATCAGTTTAGCGGCCTCTCTTATAACTTCTGGATCCGGTCTTACGTAAGGTCTATAGCCCTTTATTTCAACTCTTTCAGGGAACTCTATTTCTGCTTTTTCCGCCTGAACATCCTTTGGAAGATCTATCAGAACAGGCCCCTGCCTCCCTGTGGTGGCTATGTAGAATGCGGCTTTAACATCAAAAGGTATTTCCGAAACTGATAAAGGCTGAAAAGCGTACTTGACAACTGGTGTAAATATTCCAACAGTGTCTATTTCCTGAAATGCGTCTTTACCTATATAATCTCTGGCAACCTGTCCAGTTATGGCTATTACTGGAGAAGAATCCAGGTAAGCTGTAGCTATTCCTGTTAAAAGGTTTGTTGCGCCTGGGCCTGATGTTGAAGTGCAGACGCCAACTTTCCCTGACGCTCTTGCATAACCGTCGGCCATATGAGCGGCAGACTGTTCATGTCTGGCGAGCACGTGTCTTATGCTAGAATCTTTTAAAGCATCGTAAAAAGTTAGAGTTGCACCTCCCGGTATCCCGAAAATTACCTCTACCTTTTCTCTTTCTAAAGCCTTTACTAAGGCCTGAGCCCCACTTAAATAAGACGCCATTACTTTGATATAAAGAAGACGTTTTATAAATTTTAGCAATATAAAAACATAATTAAAAATTATTTTTCAAAATATTTTTTACATATTTTCGGCTTAAATAATGAAATACTTCATAAAAAATCAGTCCCAGAATGCATAAATTATTCATAATTCTGCCTGATTTTTTACATAAAATTTACATTTCCGCTATTCGAACCGAATAAGAGAAAAATTTTAAAAATTAAAACTTATTTTTGTATATTTTTAATAAATTCGTAGATGAAAGAATTGCCAATTTTCTTCTTTAGCGGAACCAAATATATGTCCGGCTTCCGCCCCAAAAGGTCCGCTACATCATTATAATAGGTTTCTATCCCGTTCTGTACGCTTTCAGCTTTCAGTATTTCCTCAGGAACGTTGAAACCTTTTTCTTTTAATTTAGCGTAGTCTTCTTTTTTATCAGAGATTCCCATCAAAAGGAAAAAATCAAAACCGGAAACCTTTTCCGCTATCTTCAGTTCACCTATGCTTGGAAACAACTGGGTCACAAAAAACTTAACCCCGGATTTTATCCTTGACTCTAAAGTTTTTTCGTTTAAAACTGATCCTACGATGAACCTTTCTACGGCATAATTTAAAACGTCTTTAACTTTTGTAAAATAGTAGGGCCCCTGCACCAAAAGCATCTTTTCTATGCCCATCTTTTTAACGCACTGCATTCGTGATTTATTTGCGACAACGCTTCTGTGACCCACAGATTGCGTTATCACCAGTTCTTTATCATTAAGCTTCTCTTTCAGTGTGCCCACAAAAGCGCATGCGTCCAAAGTTGGCTTATTTAATGGGAGATCTGGAACAAAAACTCCGTTTATTGTATTTCTCAATGACGTAGCATAATTGATGACTTCATTAAAATTTGATAAATAAATTTCAGGCAGCTCTATATATATTTTCAATTTAATAGAGGGATACGTTGCCTTCGAGTATTTTAAGCCAAAGCTTGGGAGCTTCCTGCAGGCTTTCTTTGACTATGCTTTCCGCATAGCTGCTTACCGCCTCATCAGATATATCTGCACTCGCTTCAACGTAAACAGACTGGGGTTCGGTTATTGGGGATCCGATCTGGCTTAGCATGTATACGTTAGCGTTTGATATGTGCTTGTTTTCTTCTACCAGCTTTTTTGCTATATCCATGGCTAAAACTGAATAAAGCTTTCCTGTGTGACTTATAGGGTTCTTTCCAGCTGTTGCTTCAAGAGACATTGGCCTGAAAGGCGTTATCAAGCCGTTTGCCCTGTTGCCCCTGCCTACTTGACCATCATCGCCGTTTTCTGCGCTCGTTCCAGTTACTGTTAGGTAAAATATGTTCTTTTCTGGTTTATCTGCACCGTTGATCACCAAGTCTACTTTCATCTTCGTTATTTCTGATGAAAGCTCCAGCAGCTTGATGGATAGCTGACGTTTGATTTCCAGATAATCTTCTTTGTTTTTTATCAGCTCAGATATCATGGCCGCGGCTATCGTTAACTTTATCTCCTTTTCGTGTCTTAGCGCCATTACTTTTATGTCTTCTCCAACCTGCGGGAAAAGTTTCTTTCCCTCTTCTGAATTAATAAATCTTTCAGTTTCGAGCGCAAGCTTTTCGGCGTCTGTCATCGGATAGAATCCCACTCCAAAGCTTGTGTCGTTTGCTAGGGGTATATCGTTTCCTGCCTCGAAGTTCTTTACAAGGTCCGCGCTCCCCTGCTTAATCCTGTAGTCAACTATCAGGTGGCTTTCAGCATCCAGATACCTCAGGTTTTCTTTTATGTATGATTTGGCCGCAGTTACAGCGAGCCTTCCTATTGGAACAGTATCTTCTTTGTCAAGCCTACCTATGGCCCTGCCTACCAGCATCAAGTATATCGGTTCTATAACTTCGCCTCCTCCAAACCATGCCCTTGCCTGTCCGCCTACCAAAATCGCCTTGTCTACGTTATGGTGAAGTATTCTTCCTGTTTTTTCCAAATAGTATTTGCTTAGGGCGACGCTCAGTTTTTCGCTGATACCGTCGCATATAGTGTCGGGATGTCCTTTCCCTTTTCTTTCGACAAATTCCATAGAGGGTTCATATTTCGGAACCTTTTTGGCACTGATAATCATCTTATCCTTTAAGTATGTCAGAACGGGTTATTATACCTATCACTTTTCCCTTATGCGACACGAGAACAGCATTATAAAAGCTCAGTATGCTCATTATAAGGTTTACTGGCGTTGATTCATCAACTATGGGATAAGGCGGGTCCATGAATTCTTCAACTTTGCTTTCCTGAATTTTTTTAATGTCTTTTCCTTTGAGCATGTGCTGTACCAAGTTCGATTCGCTGATCATGCCAACAACTTTACCATCTTCAGTTAAAACGGGGACCTGACTTATTGAATTATCCTGCATGATCTTTATAGCATCCAAAACCTTAGATCCCACAAACACGTATTTTAAATCTCTCGTCATTATTTCAGCTGCTACCTTTACGTTAAGGGATCTGATATTTTCAAGAGCTTTAAAAATTTTTTGAACGTTGCTGTAACTTGGATCTATATGCCCCTGCTCTACTTTAGCTATATATGACTGGCTCAAGCCCGAAAGCTTTGCTAAATCCCTCTGAGAAAGACCTAGAGCTTTTCTGAGCTTTTTGATGTCAGCTAGCTCATACGCGTTCATAGAAAATCCTCGAAGCTACGATCAATGAATCCCAGACCGGCGCAAACGGAGGGGCATATGGTACTCCTGAAAAGAACATTCTGTCAACAGTTATACCGTTTTCTATGGCCAAAGAAAGGTATGCCAACCTTCCCCACACGTTCTTACCGACTACCTGGCCTCCCAGCGGAACTCTCCTTTTTTTATCAAAAACAATCTTCAGGTATACCTCTTCTTGCGGCGGATAATAGCTTGCTTTTGCGTTATGCTTGATCTTCACGGGAAAAGCTTCAATGCCGTATTTTTTTGCTTCATCTTCAGTTATGCCGACAACTCCTATTTCTAAATCATAAAATTTCGTTATGGCGCTTCCAGCGCTACCTGGAAATGTTATGTTCTGATTCCCTATGTTTGAGCCAGCTATGTATCCCTCTTTGTTTGCTTCTGGGGCAAAAGGCGCATACCTCTTTCTCCCTTTAATGACAAGGTCGTTTACCTCTACGTTATCGCCTGCAGCGTAGACGCTTGGCTCACTCGTTCTCATTCTATCGTCAACCCAAATAGCTCCAGTCTCACCGAGCTTCAATCCCATAGACCTTGCGAGCTCCACGTTTGGTCTAACGCCAAGGCCCAGAACCGCGGCGTCAAAGAGAGGTTGCTCAGTATCTCCAACAATTCTTACCTTTTCTCCGCTGTTTTCCACAGCTTTAACTGTGAAGCCCTCTATCACCTTTATCGACCTTTTTTCCATTTCCTGTTTAATAATCTGAGAATATTCTGGATCTAGGTTTGGCATCAATCGACGCATCTCAAAAACTGTTACTTTTTTACCTATTTTTGATAGTGCCTCAGCCATTTCTACGCCTACATAACCCCCTCCAATTACAGCAACGTTCTGAAGGTTTTTCAGGTCGTTTTTTAAAGTGTAGCCGTCTTCAAGATGACGCAGAGCATAGACGTGGTTTGCTTCGAGCCATCTTTTATCGGGCACAAATGGAATTGCGCCGGTTGAAAGCACAATGTAGTCAAAGCTTTCTGTTTTTTCACCTTCATCTGAGACTGTAGTCAGCTCCTTTGCGCTTAGGTTTACCTTGGTTACCTTTGTTTTTATGTGTACGTCGATGTTCCTTTCTTTCTTAAAAAATTCTGGCGTATAAGTTACCAATGCATTTATATCGTTTACCAGGTCTTCAACATAATAAGGTATGCCGCAAGGAGCATATGAAACGTACGACGACTCTTCGAATACCTTTATTTCGGATTGCGGTAAAAGCTTTCTGACCCTTGAAGCCGCGCTCATCCCAGCGGCTCCGCCACCTACAACTATAACCTTCATGGTAAAAATTAAACAAAAAGGGTAATTTAACCTTTCTTAACTTAATTTTAATTGGGTTTTTTAAGTCTTTTTTTCTCCTTTTAGTATATATCTGAGAACTTCTTTTTCCAGTATTGTTCCTACAAGCTCCCCGCGTTCATTTATTACAGCAACTACTTGCGCATCGCTCATTTTAAAAACGTCTAGCACTTCAGAACCCGAAGCGGATTTGTAAATTCTTGGAACCGGCAGGAGAAAGACATCTTGCATACGAACATCTCCCTGTCCAAATGAAACCATCTTGAAAAGGTCATGAACAGTAGAATAGCCTATTGGTTTTCCCTCTTTATTAACAACTACTAGGACCCTAGTGTTAAGTTGGTCTGCTTTTTTTACTGCTTCTTCAACAGTCGTGTCCTCGCTCACAGCAACTGTCGGAAGAACGCGAGAAAGATCCTCAGCGCTGCTCTTTGAAAGCTCATAGGTAACGAACTTAATCGATGGTTCAGGCTTTGGTCTAGAGAGGGGGCTTTTACCTTTATAACCTAGAGGCGCTATCACGCTCATTATCATGACGGCCATCAAAGCTATAGAGTAAAACTTGGAACTTATCAAACTCAGTTGCAGTGCCGTCAAGAGTATTGCACCGTCAACCCCTCCTTCATGTGCTATAGCAAAAAAGTTTTTGATTATGCTAACGTTTACCAATTTGCTTGTAAAAATGCTTGAGAACATTTTTGCGGTGATAGAAATTGCAAAAACGGTAAGACCTAAAAATATTACATAACTGTTTATGCTTACAAAATAAAGACCAAGTCCTGCAAAAAACATCGGTTCAAAGAACCCGTACGTTAAAGCTCTGAGCTTTTCTAAAAGGTACGCATTGTTAAGAATATATTCAGAAGCAAACACGCCCAGAAAAAAGGCAGCAATAGCTGAGTTAAATCCTACGAGGTCCGCTATAAAACCAAACAAAAGAATAATCGATATCACTACAGCAAAAAGAGCCTCCCACGTCCTGAATCTAGCTTCAACAAAAAATAACACTTTCCCGATTATAAATTTTCCAAAAAGTAAAATGATCGTTATGACTACTAACAGTTTCACGATGCCCTCTAACATATCGAGGGTGTTTTTAAAAGCGTCGATGGCAAAAAAAAAGAAAAAATCACAACTGCCGAAATCTCGTTAAAAAGAACCTCAACAAAAAGTTTTCTGTGCTGACTTACATCACTTTTAAAAGATATCTCTTGTATAGTCCGGGGAAACGGACCTGCACTTACCATTCCAAGGCTTATAGCTAAAATTGATTACACCAGGGGTTCAAAGCCTAGGTAGGTAAGGAGCGCATAGATGATAACGTACTCGATGATAAAATTTATTATTCCTGCAAGCGCTGGCTTTCTTATTTCGCTTCCTCCACGTGTTTCTTCGACACCCGCCATAAAGAGTATAAAAACAATCCCAAGATTGATAAAATCAGATATGTATGGAGATGGATAAAAAACTTTAAAGATACCCGGTCCTATCAAGAGCCCTATCAGTATAGCTCCTACAAAAGGCGTAAGATCAAGAGCTGAAAAACTTTCTTCGCCCAGTTTTCCCAATAAAAGAAGTAATGAAAGCTCAAGCACTGCTATCAGAGATGCAGGCAGCACAACTCTATAATGATAGATGAACTTATTTAAGATGTTATGCTAAACTTGAAAAAAGTATGATTATATTATGTGTTTTAAGCAGGTACTGAAACAGAAAGGTGTTCGCTTTTATAATTATTAGCAAAGAAAGCAACAATCAAAGTCAAAAAGCTAAAAATCAGTCCTGTTAGGAATATGTAATTAAAAGCTAAAGTTCCTGCTTCGCTGAAAATTTCTTTAAAAGCTGAAGCCGTTGTCCCATAAACCACATAGTACTTATAGTCAGTCATAAAGGTGGCTGCAAGCACTGGACCTACGGAAGATCCCAAAAATCTTACCATTGTATTGAACCCAAGTCCAACAGCTACATTTTCGGGCGGCATAGAAACGGCAATCATGTTAACCATGGGTATCATTATCGATACAACACCCACGCCTGCAATAAAAGAATCGATTACCAGTTGCAGAGGGGTTGCTCTATAGTTAATCATGAGCCAAAATCCTATCATGGATACCAGACTCCCATAAATCAGAACGTATTTAGGCCCGATGGTTGATGTTGCAGAACCTGCAAGTGGTGCTATAAAAATCATGGCCAGTGTGGCCGGAAAAAGGGTAAGAGCAGCGCTCAATACCGAGAGACCCAAACCATAAGGAGGTAGTTCTTCTGAATAGTATATAACTCCAAGAAAAAGGGTGAACATGGCTACTCCTGAAAGGAACCCTGAAAGGTTTGCAACAAATACGTTCCTCTTTTTTAACAGGCTTAAAGAAATAAGTGGATTAGAGGCTTTTGAAGCATAAAACAGGTAACCAGAAAAAAGAACAACGCCTGCTACAAGGATAATCAACTGCTCTATGCTGAACCATCCTTTGTAGGGCGTTTCAGTCAGATAGATCAAAATCAGAGCGGTACCTGAGGAAAGTATAACTGTGCTCAGATAATCTACCTTTTCCTTTTGAGGGGGAGCTACCCCAGCTATTATCAAGTAAGCAAAAAGCAACATAAGAGTAGCAAAAACAAACCCGATATGGAACATCATTCTCCATCCAAAATACTCTTCAATATAAGCTCCAGCTATCATGCCTACCGTCATTCCAATAGCAACCATAGCACTTATGATGCCCTGAGCCATTGCAACCCTTTCTTTAGGAAATATATCAGTTACTATTGCAAGGCTTAGAGGAAAAAGAGAAAAACCAAATCCCTGCACAGCCCTAACAGCTATGAGATAGTATACATTTGGAGAAAAACCAGCCAGCAGAACGGCTATAGTGTAAACTGCAAGCGAGGCTAGGTAAAGCTTCTTTTTCCCGTAAACATCTCCCATTTTTCCAAAAAGAGGAGCCACAGCTGCACCAACCACCAGGTACGCTGATACAATCCATGCTGCTTCTTCGCTTGTTGCTGATAAAGCTGTTTCAATTTTAGGAAGGGAAGGAATAACCATGGCTTCGACGTACATGGTTAAAAGAGATACCAGCGTGAGCACAGCTAGGGTTGCGTAAGGTCCTCCCCTTCCTGCCTTCATTTTACTTCCTCCTTAAACCATAAACTGCCATGATGACAAGTATTACAATTACTATGCCCGCAACCATGTAGAGTATATCGCCCTGCAAACCATCAAAGAGGCTGTATGAGCTCACATTTATAGGGACGTCTATTATTTGGTACATGGTTTGCATGGTAGGCGGTTGTTTCCAGCTGATGAGCAAAGGAAGATAATAAGTGGACGGCTTTATGCCTGAAGCAACGCTGACTACGTAACTTACGGTAAAGGTTTTGTTGCTTTGGATGTTGTAAAATGTTTCATTGATCGAGTAAGCGCCTATGATCGGGTTTTCGCTGGAAGGTGAGTAGGGTGTAAAAATCGGATTGTACATCAGCGTAACAGTCACAAACTTAGCGTTGGAACCACCTACATTAGTTATGTTGACGTTAACGTATTCATCGCTCGCACCCGGAGTCATCTTCGCATAGTTATACCCGCTTATCTGAAAATAGGCTGCGGGTTTTACTTCAATGGGTAAGGTAAAGTTATAGGAACTGGCTAAAGTTTTTACATTCAGGATAACTGTCGAATTGATGGCGCTCGGTACATTGGATCCATACGTTATTCCAAAAGGAAAAGTTATGTTCACGACGTCACCAGGAGGCAGGTATGACAAAAAGGCTTTGTTAGAAGACGGGTTTAAAGGCCACAGGGGATCTTTAAAGTTTGCAGTTATGTTAACATCTTTTGCAGCCACGTTCCCGTCATTGGTCAGAAATACTGTAACCCCGCCAGCATACATGCCTGAGTAAAGCGTAAGAGGTAAAGTTCTGTATCCGGCCAGTTTTATTGAATAATTCCCTATGATAGGTACCTTAAAGCTGACGTTTTCTTTCCCTGATAGCAGCTCTTCTCCTAACTGCGGCACCTGAACCAAAACTTTATAGCTTACAGTTAATGTCTGGTTGTAAGCCATGTCCTTAGAGTGCGCGTTTACGTTAAAGAACCCCGCAAAGCTTACTTCCTGGCCGGGGCTCAATTCAGGAACAAACAGAGAAAGATTTCCCTGACCATCTATAGAACTTATGGGAAAACTTGGCGCATAAGATATGTTTACGTCATAAAGAGTTACCGGCCCGATGTATGTTACCTGTAAAGTAAGTGGAAGGCCATCGGCTCCAGGGTAAGCAATAATGGGCGATTGTTGAGTCCCCCAGACTGAGTAAACCACAAATTCCGGAGGTTGTGCTTGAGCGAAAGACGCAGTAATTCCAGCAACTCCAAAGAAACTCACAATACATATAAACAGTAGCGCTAGAGCATTTTTCATGAGAAAGATATATCAAATCCCTTTTTAAAAATTTTCCTAAAAATAGACAAAGATTCACACATGTTCAAACTTTCATATATTTGTATTTTTCTTAAAAGCATTAAAGGATTAACATAATGTTAATATATTAAAACTAAAAAATTGGAAATATGTCGGCCTCAAGTAAATTAGAAGATGAAAAAAAGATAGAACAGGTAATTCAGCAACTTACCCCATTACTGGCTAACAAGGGCATTCCTCGAAGCTTGAGGAACATGCTTAAAGAAACTCTAGATCAGTTACAGGACAGCAGCGTTAGCCCTGCTATAAGGGCTGCTAACACGGTGAGCGTCTTAGAAGAGATATCACAAGATCCTAACATACCTTCTCATGTCAGGGTTTTGATATGGAACATGATGTCTTTACTTGAGACCATACGTGAAACAAGCTAATTTTACCATCTAGCTGCGTTTTTTAACGCCTGCATTTAAACAAAACCCTTTATTGTTGAATATAAAAGAATGCTTTTTTATACTAGTTTTTATCATAATAATGTATGGTACTTGTGAAAGTAAGCAGAATAACTGGCATGAATGATCCAATAACCGGCACACCCGGAAGACTAATAGAGTTCACAGAATATTCAACATTACCTTTCCCGGGTGACGAGATGACAAAGAATTTCATATCTCAATTGCAGGCTATATTCCCAATACAATCAGTAAAGGAGCTGTGGACGCCCAAGTTAGTCCTTTTCTTAAAAGAAAATGAATATTTACAGCTGGGCTTACAGTTTGAAGTCAATGACATTTATGAAATAACTTTTGAAAAAGGTAGCATAGTTTTTAAGAGGTCAACAGCCGAAAGGTAATAAAATTATACTTATGATGAATGCTGAACAGTTCTTAAACAGAAGATGCAACAACTGTTTTATTGAAATATTTGGAGACGAAAAATCTGGAAAAGAAAAGATTCTGGTTTCTCTAGCCATTGAAAAAGCTTCTAAAGGAGAAATAGTTTTGTACATCGACAGCAGGGGTTCTTTCAGGCCCGAAAAGATTGTTGAAACGCAGAAAGTAAAAATTGAAACAATGGGCAGGATAGATGTACTTAAAGCTACTGAACCCGGGTTTATATTTGAAAAGATATCGAGGTTGATTACAAATAAAAAATATAAGACTATACTATGGGATGGAATGTCCCTCCCTTTTTATGAAATTCAGGTT
Organism: Conexivisphaerales archaeon; assembly: GCA_030756715.1. Classification (GTDB taxonomy): domain Archaea; phylum Thermoproteota; class Nitrososphaeria; order Conexivisphaerales; family UBA164; genus CAYFFZ01. Next base: position 18,845 of record JAVBJD010000003.1, on the reverse strand, counting down.
TCGTATGAACTTTCGTTTTTGGCAAGGCTGTTTTCTTTTTACGCTATAAAAGGTAACATGATAACGGTAACGAATCCAATAGTATCATTAAGAGGAAAACCTTTCGGTTATAAATACACAGATCCATACGTGCACATGCGAGTAAAAGCTGAAATTTTGAAAGAAAATGAAGGGAGGCTTACCTCCTATGGATGGTCTGCAAAGTATTTTATAGATGAGTGGCAGGTAAATTTTGAAGACCTAGTTACTGATGAGGTCACAGGAAATAACTAACCTAGATCTGATAGGAGTTCCCTTAAAGCTACAGTTGCATAGGATCCTTTATACAGAATAAAGTTAACTATAGCTTCGTTCAGGCCTTCATTTATGCGGTAGTTGGCTTTGTGGGCTATTATTCTTGCAGGTCTGATTCCGCCTTCCTGGCTGATTTCTTGATATTCATCGATGTAAAAATGTCTGAATTTTATCCCTTCTTCTTTTGCTACTTCAATCAAAGCTTTAGAATATACATCCCCTTTGTCCCTGAACCCGTATCCCGGGAGGTATGCTATTTCAACAGATCCGTTGAAAAAGCCTTCTGAAAAATTCATCCTTATCGGTTCGCCACTAACTTCTCCGTTGAGCACTTTTGAAAGCTCTCTGTTAAACAGATAAGACTGATAAGCCTGAACATAAAACCTCCTTAACCAAAGTGGTACATCTTTAATCCCATTGTACCCATCTTCCTGCACAAGCTCATCTGCCTTTTTAAAATCCCTTTTCACCAGAGCTTCTCCTATAACGTAATTATTATTTTCAAACCTCTGCATGCCATAGAAATTTGGCGCTTCCCATCTTTCAAGTATGTTTTTCCAGTTCTGAAAAGCATTTTCTATACACTCACAATCCCTTATTTTTACCTTAAACGCGTTTCCCAGCAGGTATCTCCTTGTTAAAATTGTCTTTGTTTTTCCTACAAACCTTAATCGGATCCCCGGCACGTTTTTTATGTTTATTTTAACCCTTTTAAAAGACACAAAAAAGTAAGCAAGGGCATCTTTATCCTTTATTCCGAGGTAGTTCGCAATGTTTCCCAAAGTCTTACTTACAACAGCGTGTTCAACGCCTTTCTTTTCAGCTATCGCTAAAAGGTGTCTGCCTTCTTTGAATGACAGACCTTTTTTTATAACTTCTGCCACAACAAAATCTTCAGGAAAGACCTTGATCTTTCCCTTTATTCTTATTTCGTTTAACGCTTTTGCTGTTACCCCGGGTATCATAGCAGCTTAAGGTTCCCGGTAACCTGGTCTATTTTGCTTTCCGGTCCCGGCCCTATGGCAGCTGCCGTCTTGGTGCCGGGGGACACTTCTGTCAAGCCCATGTCTTCCACGATGTAAGTTACAAGCCCTAAAGAATCAGCTTTTTTTACAAGTTCTATCATCTCTGCTTCAGAATTAACTTTAAGAGCTATTTTTGCTGCCCCCTGCGTATACCAGTAATAAAAAACATCAGGCTTTTGATCCCTGCAAATCAGAGCCGCTGCAACGGCGGCGTGAGCGCCCTGCGCAACCATCTTACCTCTGCTCATCTTAAGATCGGTTCTCAACAAAATGGACATTTTATAACGCTCCAACTAGTTCTCCGTACCTCTCTATTGCTTTTGTGAAACAGATGATCGGCGCCTGGACTATCCCAAACCCAACTGTGCCCATTCCAGCTTGTTTATGAGCTACTCCAGTGTTTATGTAAGGTGCTGTATTGGTATCTAGCACGAGGCGCAGGTCAATTCCACGAGGTACTCCTTCAAAATTCATGTACGGTATCGGGAAACTTTTGTCCCTGATCATGGTTATTTCGTACATCAACCTCGTTATTCTAAGGGCTTCACTAACTGATGCACCGGTTACCTGAGCAACAGCTGGTGAGGCTGCCGATGCGAAGGCACCGAAACCGTTGGTTTCCATTATGGCACTGTCTCCTATGTCCGGGTTTGCATCACCTTCCTTAAACCCTGGGAAGAAAAGAGTCTTTGGCACCGGAGCGGATCCTACAAACCATTCTTTTCCCAACCCTGAGACTTTTATTCCAAAGTCTGTCCCGTTCCTTGACATGACTGTCACAAGAGTGCTGTTTTTTATGTTTGAAGCCGAGTCCATCATGACCTTTCCAGCCGCCATTGCCAGGTTTAAAAAGAAGAGCTGGTTCTTGGCTATAAATTCATAGCTTTGAGAAACTTCGCTTCTGCTGAAGCCTTTGCCTTGCATGTAAGGTCCCAATTCTGCAAGAAAGAGGAGCGTGCTTGCGTTGTTCCTCGTATGCAGCTCATCGCCCATCTGCAGTGCTTGTGACATTATTGGCCTAAGAGGCAACGGACCGTGTGCCTCTAGCGCTTCTTTGAGTATAGGGAAGAGGACGTTCTTCATCCATTTCAATCTTTCAATAACTTCAGCTGAATAAGCTCCGTACCTCAGGACTTTTCCTACGCCCTCGTTAAAATTAGTGTAAGCTGTATTAGATCCTTTAGAATTTTTTACTATGAAGACTGGCATCTCCGGTGAGATGACGCCAGCCATAGGCCCGACAGCGGAAACGTCATGATTCGGAATGAAGCTCAGTTCCCCTGAAGTTACAAGTTCTTCGACCTGTTTTTCGTCTTTAGCGAGTCCTTCATAGATTGCCGCTCCTATCACTGCCCCTTTAAGAGGCCCCGACATCCTTTCCCAAGATATCGGAGGTCCTGCATGTCCAAATTTTTTGCCTGTGATTTCTGGTATTACTTCCTTTGCTAGCTTAATGTCCACGAGCACCGGGTCTGAAGATGTGAACGCTTCAACAGCTTTTCTGTTAGCTTCCTCGGTTTCTTCGGTCTCCAGAGCTTCAAGCACTTTTAAAAGCCTTGGCACCCCTCCACCTGGAGGCTTCCAGTCAACCTTTACAGCTTCCGCACCTTCTTTGATGAGATCCTGATAAAAGCTATCAAGACCAACGTTGAGAACTTTTACCTTTTTATCGAAAAAGCTGCTCATCAGGATCACCTCTTTGCTATCCTCAAAGCCACCTGAGTAGCTCTTGTGCTTGAAGGATAAACCAGCACGCCTGCACTTTTCAGCTGCTCTACCTGAGAATTCAAACCCTGCGGGTCTTTTTCAGTACCTATTACAGATGCAACAAATGCTACCCTCTCATTGATTTTTCTTGCCTTTTTTATCGCATCAACCATTTCTGCTGCTGGATTCATGTTTGCTCCGTAGCCAAGAACTATATCAAAGAGTATCACAGCTACTTCTTTGTCTTCAACTTCTTTTAAAAGCCTTTCCTTCCTAAACCTAAAGTCTATCATCGGATGGGGAACACCCCTCACAAATTCCTCTGCTCCCATGTCCAGAACGGTATCTTTCTTCGAAGGTTCAAAACCCCCTATTTCGTAATCTTTATCGAGGGGCGCGTTGGAGTATGTTTTTATCCCTTCTTTGCTCATCAAGTACTGGGTTTCGTAACATATTGTCCCTCCTGAGAATAAACCCCTTATGTAAACCTGATCACTTGTTAGCTTTTCTTCTGCCTTATTAACTTCGTTTTCAGAAGTCCAATCAGGTAACTTAAAACTGTCACTGTTGGCAAAGCTGTATGAAATGCGAGCGGCGTCTTCTAAAGTATCAGCGAACTTAAGATTATCGCTTATGTCTTTCCCCTTGTAACCTATAAAATTCATAACCCCGGGCTTTCCGATTTTAGACAGAACTTCAACTGTTTCTTTAACTATCTTTTCAGAAGGGGGCTTTGAGATTACTGTTATGACCTTGGTTCTTGAATGAGAGGCTAGCATGTTTATTCCTGTTTTTAGCGTTATTCCTCCTATAGCTTCTTTGACATCGTTAGAACCTGTTCCAATAGCAGCGGTTATTCCAGAACCTGCAAGGTCTAAAAGCGAAGTAACAACCTGTATGCCGGTTCCCGCGGCACCGACAACTCCCACAGGCCCTTCTTTAACTACGTTAAAAAATCCCAGACCTACTGAGCCTATGATCGCAGTTCCAGCATCCGGCCCCATCACTAGCAGATTTTTGCTCTTCGCGTAGGTTTTAAGTGATTTTTCCTTTTCTATGGGGACGTTGCTGCTAAAGACCATGACGTGTTTGTTCAGCAGCAAGGCTCTCATGGCTTCCCTATAAGCGTACTCCCCCGGAGTGGAAACCAACACAAGATCTATATCGGGTTCAAATGAAACGGCGCTGCGTATGCTCATATAGTTCTGTTCCTCTTTCCTTTCTTCTTTTTCTGTTTTATAAACTAAGCTCTTGGCGTACTCTAAGGCTCTCTGTGCTGATTTTTCATCTTCGGCTTCTACGACTATTATAAGGTCGTTTGGACCGGCTTCCCTGGCTTCTTCAGTATAAAGTCCTGCTTCTTTCATCAGGTCTTTATTAGCCTCTGTTCCCATCATGACCGCAGCCCTTGTAACGCCTTCTGTCTTTTCAACTAAATCGTTTATTCTCATCAGGAAAACAGAATCGCGGTATTCGTTTCTCAACACGATCGTGAACTTTTTTCCCATTTCAATTATTTTATTATCAGCTTATTTATATATTTACCATGGTATTATGGTTTCGGGTTCGACTTTCAAAAATGCGCTCCTCGACAATGTTTTTATAAAGATTTAACATATCCTGAATGTGGAGACAGAAGCTTTCCTCAGATTAAAGGACGGTAGGCACCTTCAGGTTGCCCTTGATGTACCTGACAGACAACTCGCAACCAAAATAGCTATGGTTGCTGGTAAGCTCAAAGTTAGCGTTGTAGAAGCTGGAACTCCTCTGATTAAAAGGTACGGCACAAAAATAATAAAAGAATTAAAAAATAGCGCTAAAGAATCACTTATCTTAGCTGACATGAAATCTGCCGACGTGGGAGATCTGGAAGTGAGGCTAGCGGGAGAAGCTGGAGCAGATATAGTCACTGTTTTAGGCTGCGCGTCAAACGATACAATACAGGCAGCAAAGGAAGAAGCTGAAAAAACCGGTATGCTACTGGAAGTTGATCTTATAAATACGGAAGATCCTCTGCAGAGGATGCACGAACTGCAAAAGTTAGGAATAAAGGCTTTCTCTTTCCACGTTCCGATAGACGTTCAAAAAAGAAGATCCACGAGCGCTGAGCTTCTGCTCGACAGGCTCAAAATGCTTGGTAAAAGCGAAAGCGTAATTTCTGTAGCGGGCGGTTTAAACCCAGATAAGATAAAGGCGTTCAAAGGCACCAACGTAAACGTGTTTGTGGTAGGAAGTTACTTAACTTCATCTGTAGAATATGCTGAAAGGATAAACTCAGTTTTGAACGTCATTAAAGAACTTTAAAAGATGAAATGACCAAGAAGCTAAAATCTGAACCGCTCGCAATCTTGAAATCTTCTTGCATAAGGCCTTTAAGCGCAGAACTTGTATATGAAAATGAAGAGGTTATTGATTACGTGTCTGACGAAGGAGCTTTGTTTTTAATTTCAGACGAGGTTGATCCCGAACCTTCTTCAATAGTTGTTAAAAATTTTCCAGAACTAAAAAAACTAGAGCACGGACGCATAGTTTACTATGCAGGTAAACTCAAAATCGGCAGTTATCATCTAGACCTTTCTCATGCTAAAATATTTTCTACCGCAGATTTGTACTTAAAAAAGTATAATGAAATTTTTTATGATGAACTAAGCAGGTTTATCAGTGAAAATTATTCTTGCGAACTTTATGCTCCGTCAGTTAAGAAGGTATGCAGGACGCTCTTGGAATTTAAACCTGAAAATCTCTATGATTCATATTATTTAGAAAGCCTAATAGGTTTCGGAATAGGGATGACGCCTTCCGGTGATGATTTTCTAGTGGGGTTGATGGCATCGTTAAAGGGTTCTTATTTTTTTGAGCGCGTAAAAGAAGCGATAAACAAGGCGCTAATTAAGACGAATTCGATAAGCCGGGAATTCCTCAGATGCGCTGTCTTAGGGGAGTTCTCTGCTTCATTTGCTGAACTTATTCAGGCAGCAAATGATGAAATAGATGCAGAAAAATACTTTCTTAAAATTTCGCTTAAGGGTCACACATCAGGAAAAGAAAGTTTGCTGGGGTTTTTAAAAGGGCTGGAAATCAGGAAAAGATCGTTTATTCGTCCATAATGCTTTTATTCGATGTCTAAGTATTAAGCAACGTGTTGGATGAAAACGCGCTAAGAGTTTTCATAAAAGAAGGGAAAACTGTATCCATGGATAATCTTAACTACTCGGAAAAGTTAGCTCTGAACCTCATAGCCTGGGGCAGGAAAAAAGGGTTAAAAATAAGAGAGCTGAAAGATTGGTATCTTGCCGTTTCTCAATCTCCATTTCAGGATGATATAGATAAAAACGTGTTAGAAATTTTAGAAGCGGCGACAAAGATTGAAAGTGAGAGTTAGGATCTTTGCGAAGTTCAGAGAAATTGCAAAAGCTGATTACGTTGACGTAGAAGCTTCAAACATAAAAGATCTCAGGGAAAAACTTTCAAAGCTCTTAAACGTAGATCCTTCACAAGTCATCGTGCTAATAAACGGTGAAAAACTCCCCGACGACTTTGTGCTTGCCGACGTTAAGGAAGCTTTTGCTTTCCCTCCAACTGCTGGAGGTTGCTGAATAAAGCTTTTCGAAGCTGATCTTTGTCCTGAGGAACGTTAAAAAGCTTGAAAAAGTCTTCTGTTACAGAATAAACCTTTTTTGTTCCTGATACCTGTTTTTTTACTAACCTGAATTTTTCTAATGTTTTTATGTGTGAGTAAACTACGCTTCCCCTCTTTTCCTTCAGATCTTTGATGCTTAAAGGACCATAATAAGCTATGATTGAAAGCGTTTTTGCCAAAGATTTGCTCAGAAAAGGTTTTTCTGAAAACTTTTTGGCTATAGCTACGAGTTCAGGCTTTATTCTCAGCATGAAACTCTCTTCAAACTCCACAAGTTCCAAGGCAGAGTCTTCAGAATAGATCTTTTTTAAGTGCTCAAGCTCTTCTTTTATGTCTTTTGGTTTCGCTTTTAAAATTTTAACGAGTTCTTCCATATATACAGGCCTTCCCGAAGCTAAAAGAGCGGCCTCAAGCTGCTCTCTCAGCTTTGTTTTTCCAGTCTCTTCAGGCATCTTAATGCTTTATATATTATAAATAATAAATATAAACAGCTTGGTAAAAAAGATATAAGAGGATTGTCTAAATTGGACAGGAATCTGCCGCAGATAACCTATTTTGAAGATTTTATTAATACGCTCAAAGATAATTATAACGTTCAGGTACAAAAAACTTTCTGGATTACAACGTCTTTTTATGTTAAAGTAGACTATATTGTTAGTAGTGCGGCCTTCTGTTTTTCTCTTCCAAAGATAAACATACTCAAAAGGAGGGCCGTTAAGTACCTTGGTTATCACTGTTTTATACTTGATCCCACACAACTTAATCAAAACTACATCGAGAAGATCAAGGATCTCATTGAACACTTAAGCCCCAGAACCGTCAAAATAAAACCTATAAAAGACAGGGAATTTCCAGAAAAGCTTTCGCTTCATGTTGAAAACAGAATAATAGATATAGCTTCAGAAACGGCAAAGCTGCGGATTTATGATTTAAATACAGAGAATTTGCTTAGGATAGCTGAAACCTGGATCCCGGGTATAAGAGGAATGCACTCCGCCATGGACAAGCTCGTTCTGACAGACCTTGGCTATTCTTTTAAGAGAGTTAATGAACATCTTCTGAATTATCATGAAGCTTCTGAAAGGCTTAGCAAGATGATGAAAGTTATGGAGGAGCTTTTTGGTGAATACGGTTCAACAACTGTTTCTAATTTGTTCACTTTATCAGCTCCTAACTTTATCAAAAATCTCCTAATTTTAGGAGGTCCAAGAGTCAATCCAGGTTTGATAGAAATAAAAAGTTATGATGAATTTTTGGAAAACGTTCAGGTTTTTTCCGAGGAGATGCAAAGCTGCAGAGTTTATTTAGACCTGGATGAATTGAAAAATGAGATATGTTCTTTTAAAAACAAAATAATACTTGAAAAAAAATTTGATTGGATAAAAGACTTTTGCGTTAACTTTACTGCTTAGACCCTTCAGTTCCTAGGCCTAAACCGCTTATGTCTGGAAGTGTCTGTTTCATCCTTGCTTCAGCTACCGCAGATGCCTGGGATAATATGTTTTCAGCTTCATCATTGTTTGGTTCAAAGTTTATTCCTGAGCTGTATATTTGCCCTGCATCTACCATTATGTTGTTTAATAGAGTTGAAATTTCTCCCAGCTCATCTTCAGCAGCCGGCATTACACCGCTTACTCCTCTCCTTACACTAGATAGGACTTTCATTGCAGGATCAAGCACGGCAACCACATCTCCGAGCTCCGTTGCCGTAGACAGCCTCGTTGAAATCTGTTCTAAAGCTAGCTTGGCCTGCGTAAGCATCTTGTACATCTTCCTTATTTCAGCTAGTTCTGTAGCGTATATGTTTGCCCTTTCGTTATCGTGTTTCTGCAAGTATGTGACAACCTTTTCAAAGTACTTCTGGTCCTTTTCTTTCAGTTTTGCCGCTGTTCCGTCAAGCTTTGATATCTGTATCTGTAAAAGCCTTATCGCCTGTTCGAGTTTCTTTTTAAGAGGTTCGTCGGGTTTAACTGCGGTTTTTATTTTATCTCCTAAGCTCTCATCTTTTTTGTTCTCCCAATTTCTCTGAAAATTGCTCATGGATAATTTTTATTTTTATGCTTTATTTTAAATAGTGTAACTGTTCCAAGCTGTAACCTGGGTTTCAAATAGTTTTAGTTACAAAAGATTTAATAATATCATTTTTAAAAGCAATCAAAAACTTTAGATTAAGATGTTTTAACTTTTTTAATGGTAAGCTTTAATTTCTTCATTATTTTTATCAGTTTATGATGAAAGTTGTGGTTTTGGGCAGTGGGGGTTCAGTTGAGAGTGCAAACCGAGCTTGCTCTTCTTATCTAATTAACTCTAACATGGTAATTGACGTTGGCCCTGGATCCTACAGAAACTTTTTGCGCTACGGCGGAAACCCGCTCAAAGTAAGGTATTTTTTTATAACTCACCTTCACGGAGATCATTTTTTTGATATTGGCGCTTTCCTTTGGGGGATGTCTTATCTTGGTAGGGTTGAACCTGTCGCTGTAATAGGACCTAAAGGCGTCAAAGAATCCTTTGAATCTTTGATACGAAATGCGAACACTCCAAAGACATTCATGAAGTTTGATGTCGAATACCAAGAAATTGATCCTGGAGAAAGGATAAAGGTGGAAGACTTTGAGGTTAACACTGAGAAAGGAGAGCATACGATAACCGATATAGCATACAGAATAGGCCCTCTATGCTATACTGGTGATACTGCACCGTCGGAACGCATAGTTGAGTTATGTAAAAAAGCGTCCCTGCTAATACACGACTCTTCTGGTCTTTCAGAAAACGAAGATTATTTAAATAAAGTTGGTCACAGCTCAGGCAGGCAAGCTGCCACTGAAGCATTGCAGGCAAAGGCCAAGAAACTTCTTCTGACGCATATAACCCCAGCTCTTTCAAACCAGACAGCAAAGCTAAAAGCAGAAGCACTTAAGGTCTTTAAAGAAACCTTTATAGCTAAAGATCTTTTTGAAACTGAAGTATAATGAAATTAGAAGAAATATTCAGCGAGATAAGAAACTGCAGGAAATGCGAGCTTTGGAAGTACGCAAAGCAGGCCGTTGTTGGAGAAGGACCGGAAAACTCAAAGGTTATGGTTATCGGTGAAGCGCCCGGGGCCGAGGAAGACAAAACTGGCAGACCGTTTGTTGGCAGAGCCGGAAAGTTGTTAAGGAATGCTTTAAGTTCTAACAGTTTAAATGAAGTTTATATCACTAACGTAGTAAAGCACAGACCTCCTAACAACCGAAAACCGAAAAAAGAAGAAATTAAAGCTTGTTCAGAGTTTCTTCTGACTGAAATACAAACCGTAAAACCAAAAATTATTATCGCGCTAGGCTCCACAGCCTGTAATTTTTTAACTGGCGAAAAGAAAATCAAAATAGCAATAGAAAAGAATTATGAGCTTATGGGGGCCAAAGTGCTGGTTGATTATCATCCAGCAGCTGTTTTAAGAAATCCTAAACTTTATAAAACGTTTGAGAAAAAAATAAAGGAAGCTAAAGCTAATTTATGAAAATTTGTTCACGCTATATAGTAGCATGTAATATAGAAACATAAAATATAAATAAAAACACACAAATCAAATTTAGCATGGTTAATGTTAAAGCGGTGAATATAAACAAAAAATTTGGCAAACTCGAAGCATTAAAAAACATAACATTTGAAATCAAAGATAAGGAAATATTCGTTATAATAGGTCCTAGCGGTTCTGGCAAATCGACCCTGTTAAGGATAATAGCTGGTCTAGAATTTCCAGATGATGGTAAAGTTCTTTTTGATGACACCGATGTGACAGCTATACCTGCGAACAAAAGGGGTATAGGTATGGTGTTTCAGGATTATGCTGTATGGCCTCATATGTCTGTTGAAGACAATGTCAAGTTCGTAATCAAGAATAAGGAAAACGCCGATGAAATAGTTAAAAAATCCTTAGATATGGTTGGGCTTTTGAATAAGAGAAAAAACATGCCTAACCAGCTCTCTGGGGGAGAGCTGCAAAGAGTAGCTATAGCAAGGGCCTTAGCCGTAAACCCTAAAATATTACTTTTAGATGAACCTTTGAGCAACCTTGATGAAAAGATCAGAAAAGAACTTCTTATTGAACTTATAGATATAATCAAGGAAAACAAGCTTACTGCACTTTTTGTAACTCATTCTCAGGAAGAAGCTTTTGAAATTGGTGATAGAATAGCAGTTCTAAACAAGGGACAATTGGAACAGATAGGCACAGCTTCTGAACTTATTGAAAGCCCAAAAACACCATTCGTGGCCACATTTATAGGTGAAAATCTGGTTTTCAAAGCCAAATTGTTAAAGTCTATTAACCCAAGTAGTTTCACCCTTGACATAGAAAACATTGGAGAAATTACAGTTGCTACAAAAAATACGCTTGAAAGTCCAAGCGAAAATTTGATCTACGTGTACAGGATCAATAATTTGGAAGTCACTAAAGAAAGAACTCCGGATTCTTTTGAAGCAAACGTAATATCTAAAAAAGTCATCGGTAACAACGTAAAGTACTACCTTGAAACCCCTACCGGATTAAGGTTTTCTATTTCTATACAAGGTTCAAATTCAAACAATTTCAGCGATTCCAGTAAAGTCTACGTAAGATTTTTGCCAAACAAAGGTTATATCTTTAATTCTTAAATTCTTAAAAATTATACTATTAAAGCTTCGTGAAAAGTCTTACCCCTTCTGTAATAAAGGTAGCTCATTATCGGAAGGTTTATGATCAGTATGATCAAACCAAGTGCTGCTCCTTCTGGAATTTCGCCTGTCGAAATAAATGCATATGACCCTAGGGCAAGTGTTGCCCAGTTATAAGGAGCCAGCATTACTGTAGTTCCATAATCTATCATCGATCTTATAAATACAAGCAAAAATCCCTCGATTATTCCCGGCATGATCAACGGCAAAATTATGTTCCTGAACTTGTTAAGGCTGGCTCCCATTATATCTGCAGCTTCAAAGAGGCTTCTAGAAATGGAAGAAACTGATATGTCTAGCGCCCTTGTTGAATAACCTATTCTGCCAAACGTATAACCAAGTATGACGGCTATCGGCAGCGTATTTATGAAAAACGCTGTTATGTCGTTTGAAAACGTGGAAAGGTATGTTATTCCTATCATAACTGGCGATAAAGAGAAAATTATTAAAGTAAGAACATCTATGAGCTTTTTGCCCTTTACTATACCCATTCTTGTATAATAAGTAGATACAAAAGATATCAATATGGCCAGTATTGCTGCGCTAATAGAAAGTGTCAAACTTGAAAAAGGAGCAAACGAATAAAGCTGGAAAGCCGCGTTAAAGTTGCTTAAGGTATATTGGCTTGGAACCAAACTGTGAACCCAGAACTTTGAAAAAGCTGCCAAGCCAAGTATTATTACCTCGACTATAGGCAACAGCCCAATGATAAGAGAATATATCAAAAGCAAAGCTATTACAAACTTGTTCTGGTTGTATTTTGGATGGAACCCTTTCCCACCAATCATTGTAAACCCAAGCTTCTTCTGATACAAAGTATAGGCAATTATTACTGACATGTTTATCAAAAGCAATATCGATAACAACGCTGCGGCGTTTCCCCAATTAAAGAACGAAAATAGCTGCACGTACGCATATGCTGTTACAATAGGAAAAGTTGGAGGAGCGAGCAAAAGAGGCACGGACAGGGTTCCTGTAGTTAGTAAAAACACGATGACCCAACCACTTACAAATCCTGGCATCAGCAGGGGCATCGTAACCCTGAAGAAGGTTTTTGTTTTAGAGACACCGTTTGCATAGGACGCTTCGATTAACCTATAATCTAAGTTATCAAAAGCCAACGTCACATACATTACCATGAACGGTATAGAAGCTATGGTCATTACAGTAAGCAATCCGTAATAAGAATACAGTGAAAAAGGTAAAAACCCTATATTCGTCGATATTATAATCAGGTCATACATCACTATAAAGCCTGGGATGCTTATTCCTAGACCCAGTAAAACCCTTATCAGCTCTTTTAATGGCATAACGGTCCTAGATAAGGCATATGAAATAGGAAGAGATAGCGCAAAAGATAAAGCTGTGACAGAAATGCTCAACAATATCGTATCATATATACTCTTTTGGAAATAAGGTTTAGTTAGGACGTTATAGTAGTATTTTAAAGTAAACGTTACCGATGAGCTCTTTAAGAAGACGTACAAGCCCCCCGGCTTACCTATAAAAGCGGTTAAAAAGAAAGAAAAAAGAGGCAATACTATAAAGAAAAACAAAATTATTAAAAAAATAGATGTAGATAAATAGGTTAAAGCTTTTCTATTCATGTTTCCCCATTGGTATGCTAGCTGATAAAGCGGTTGAAGGCGTAATCAAAGAAATCAGCGTGCTCATGAGATGCCCTGCAAAACTTCCCGGAAGTAACGAAAGTATAGTTCCTTCAGTAGTTGGTGAGAACAACCATTTCATATAAACGAAGAATATAGGCTCTCTCTGCGTTGGTATTATAGCGTTCCATAGCTTCAATGATTGAGCTGAGAATAGAGGCATGCTGAGGCTTCCTGTCTTGACTGTTGAAGCTGAGAATACAAATATCATTCCAGCAGTCTGCACTTCGCTTGAATACTGGTTAAATATCGAGTCTATCTGGTTTGCGTAAGCTGTTGTGAAAGTCTGATTATATGGGAATGCCATCTTCTCTTCTACAGACAATGGCGGGAAGTTACCAGGAGGTGTTATATTGTTGTACAAGAGAGCAGGCTTGAGGAAAACTGATGGGATGAGTTTCTGTCCCTGATATGAGAATACCCAGTTAACATAAGCTTCGGCGGCCTTTAAGTGTGGAGCCCCCTGAACTATACCCATAGCTGTTGGTCCCAGAATGTTATCGTTTACCATTACAGCCTGTAATGGATATCCGTCAAGTTCTTTGTATAATGGTGCTGCGTTTATCCAGTCTATTGTGATTGCCGCACCATCGGTGCTTTCTCCGAGAACCGTTTCTGCGTGTTCATCATCGGGGGTTATTGGGGACACTACGTTTGACATAAAAGTCTTAACGTAGTTTTGAAATGCTGTGGTGCCGTTTTGCATACCATACTTGGCTATGTATATCTGCCATATTAGCGAAAAGAATCCAAGGCCAGTGGTAGTTGAAGTAGATGGGTTCTCAATGATTATGTGCCCTTTATAAATAGGGTTTAGTAGATTCCACCATGACTCAGGGGTCGGAAGATTGTACTTGGACATTTGCTGGGTGTTTATTATTATTCCAAGTATGTTGTAAGTGAATGCATACCAAGCCCAATCTTTGGAATACAGTACTCCTGATTCTGCAAGATATACCTGGTCGTTTTTGACTTCAGGTGGTACATAACCCATCAGAACTCCCTGCTGGTCTGCTCCTATATATGCAGAAGGCGCGCCTCCGAACAGAACATCAGCCACTGGGCTGGACTTTTCAGCAACCAGTTTACCAACTAATTCTCCCATGGATGCGTATAAAGGTACGACCTTTATTCCTGTGTCAGCAGTAAAGTTGTTAAAGTATGGTTGCGCAACGTTAGCGCTATAATCCGCATATATAACTACGGTCTTTTGTGATGCCTGCTGCATTTGATAATAGTAGTAGTACACTCCGCCTATTGCTGCAACGATTATTACTATTATGATTACGGCTATTACTGTTTTACTTACAGCAGCTTTCATCAAAAAACGTTAATTTCAAATTGAGTTATATACTTTTCTATCTTGAATTACATATTTTTAGTATTATAATTATCGATAAATATCTGATATAGCAGTTTTATAATATTTTAATTATAAAATATTTAAAAAATGTATATTTATATAAATAACAAAATTAATTTTTCAATAATTGAATTTTAAATTTTAGAATTTAATATTAAAGTTTTCCTCAGTCTGGCTAAGAGCCTTATCTAATATCTGAACAACTTTTTCTATTTCATCCTTTTCTATTGTTAAAGGCGGAGAAACTGCAAATCTGTTTCTGTAATATCCAGCTTTCTTAACCATTACACCCATCTGTAAAAGCTTCATCGTTAGCCATGTAGTTTCTTTCGCTGCAGGCGTCTTTTCTCTATCCTTTATGAATTCTATGCCTATGTAAAACCCTTTGCCTTGAACGTCTCCTATCATCGGATGTTTTCCTTTGAGTTCGTTTAGCAGTTTGATGAAATAATCTCCGTTAACGCGTGTTTTTTCTATCAGACCGCTCTGTTCTATGTAATTTACTGTTGCTAAGGCAGCTGCCACTCCAACAAAATAGCCTGCAAAAGTTGAAGAGTGAGCTCCCGGACCCCATGAGTCCATTATTTCTTGTCTGCCTATTGTTGCCTGGAAAGGCAAGCCGCCACCAAGAGCTTTTCCTATTATTGTTATGTCGGGTTCTATTTCGGGGTAATGCTGTATAGCCCACCATTTCCCAGTCCTGCCCATGCCGGCCTGTATTTCATCCACAACAAATAATATTCCGTGCTCTTTAGCTAATTTGTATAAGGAAGGTAACCAGTTTTTAGGCGGAATATAATATCCAGCTGCGCTCTGGAACGGTTCTATCAGGAATGCAGATATGTTGCATAAACCTTTTGAAGAATCACACAGTCCATAATACGATGAGCTCAACATGTAATCAACATAGTGCAAACATTCATTTGCACATTCTTCTTCATCATCAAAGTTTCCACATGGGCATCTGTATCCATAGGGGAACGGTATTCTGGCGACTCCTATATCCAGAGACGGTATAGGATATTGCTGGAACCAGGTAGAAAAGCTATGAGTAAAAGGGACTGTCCCAATAGTACGACCGTGATAATCGCCGTATTGTGTTATTATATAAGGCTTACCTGTGTATATTCTTACTAATTTTATGGCTATTTCATTTGCTTCACTGCCTGTTAAAGAATAGAAAACCTTTTTGTCATATTTACCAGGAGTTATCGAGCAGAGTTTTTCTCCCAGCTTTATTCTTTCTTCTGAAAACATTTCTGCATACTGTGGCAACTTTTCGTACTGGTTTACTATAGCTTCAAGGATCTCTTTTCTCTTATAACCAACGTTGTTTACTGAAAATCCAGCCATAAGATCAATGTAGCTTTTTCCATCAACATCGTAAACGACTGCACCTTCGCCGCTTCTATCTATTATTGGTATTGTTTCAAACTCTGAAAATGCCATTGCGCCGAGGCTTTCGACTTTTAGCGCTCTTTTTATAAGATCTTTGCTTTTTGGTCCTAAACCCCACTCATCAGCTGCTTTTATAATTTTTTCAGGATCTGGAATCAAGCTTTGGAGTTCTTTAACGGTCTTATCCTTTAAGTCAGTCATGAAGTTATTGACTTTAAAAATTATATTTACGTTTTTCTAATCCCATTTTCAACTTTCTAAATTAAGAACCTCTGCTCATGTAAAGTGTTCTTATAAAGATAATTTTTTATTTTATTATAATACAATGGGTTTTAATATAATTTAAAGTTTAGACTTGATTAATGGCCTTGGCATAAAAGTAAGAAAGAATTCAAAATATGTGCTGGATGGCTTAACAAAATTTTTGATCAAAAGTAAAGATCTTATTGGCATGAAAAGCGTCACTGTCTAGCCTGTTAATCATTAAGGCGCGTTTAGTAAGCTTTTATATGATTATGAAATTTATACCTGCGAAAGTACTGCTAGAAAGACGCTCGTAATTAAAAATAGAAAAAGATTTAGATGACCTGTAAAGGTTAATTTGTATGCCTGAATTAGTCTTAGGGGGAAGTAATTCAAGACACATAGCATATAGGCTTTCTAAAAAAATGAATATAATGTATTCAACTGTTGAGGTAAAAGAATTTCCCGACAATGAACTTTATGTTAGAATACCTATGGATGTTAAGCAAAGGGAAGTTATTTATGTTAACAGCCTCCAACCAAATCCAAACAGATCGCTTGTCGAGACAATCTTAACCCTTGATGCGTTGAAAAAACAGAATGCTAAATCAATCGTGGCGGTAATTCCATACTTAGCTTATGCTAGGCAGGATGAGATGTTTAATCCCGGTGAAGCCGTCAGCGTGCTTACGATAGCTGACATGTTTAAATCTTTAGACATTGACCAGATCATAACAGTAGACATGCACCTTCACAGGATAACTGATCCTTCTAAGGTTTTTGGCTCTAAGTTCACCAATATTACTGGAGTGCATGAAGTAGCTGACTACATAAAGAGTCATTTCAAATATTCTAATGCCGTAGTTATAGGACCTGACGATGAAGCTAAACAATGGGCTAGCCTTGTAGCGAAAGATCTTAACATAGAATATGGCGTATTCAGCAAAAAAAGGTTATCGGGTAGAGAAGTACAGGTTGAAGGTCAGGCTGAAGTTAAAGGTAAAGATGCAATAATCATCGATGATATAATTAGCACAGGTGGGACGATAATCGAGGCTACAAAATTATTAAAAAGTCTTGGCGCAAATGACATTTATGTTGCGTGTGTTCACCCATTGCTGGTTGAAGGAGCCTATCATAAACTTGTTGAACATAACTTAAAAGCACTAATCGGCACAGATACAGTGCTTAGTCCAATTAGCTTTGTTGAAATCTACCCAGCTATAGCTAAAGCATTAGATAAACAACTGTAAACTAAAAAGCTACTGACATGTTTTAAACATGTCTTTTAACCGCGCGTATAGTTCTTTGTAAATTACATAATTTTTATCATAATAAGGTATTTTTTCGTAATCTAGTTTATAACCAAAAATTGATTTTTCACCTAAAGATTTTATATCTCCCCATTTATAGTTTTTTGAACCGACCATCGCTATTTTAGCATCGCCTATTGTTTCATCGCCTTCTTCAATCTTTATCATTGGAACTTCTAATACTGAAGGTAGAGTTCTCTGTACTATTTTCAGGTTAGATAAACCGCCAGTTAGATAAACCCGATCAAATTTATAGTTCAATTCTTGAAGTATTTCATAATGATGTTTCATCGAAAAAGCTATAGATTCTATTGCCGCTTTTATAAGATGCATCTTGTTGTGAAGGTTAGTAATTCCGAATATCACCGATTTTGCGTATGGATCGAAGATCGGTGTTCTTTCACCTAAAATATACGGTAACATTACCAAACCTGAGGTTTCCACTTCATTTTCGGAATAATACTTGTCCATTTTTTTAAACTTACCTTTCATCCCTAAAAGGTACATAATGTAATCAAGGAATATTCCTGCCGCTGAAGTACATCCGTTAACATAATATATTTCAGGTATAGGACTCAGATCAAGGTAAAGTCTTTTATCTGGTTTTGGGTCTGTTGCTGAATAGTTTATTACGCCTGTAGATCCAAGAATTATTGCGAGCTTATTTTTTTCAAGCATGTTTAATGATACCGAAGATCCTATAAGATCTATGGTACCAGCGTTAGCATAAAATTCTTTACCATCGATACTAAATGGTTCTAACATTTCGTTTAAATCTATATAATCTGGCAACATGTTATGCTTTAGATTCATCACGTCAAGTATTTTATCTGAAATTTCTTTTTTCTGATAGTTTAGCACTCCTTCTTCTTGTAGCATCGTCATGTCAGTTATAACTTTGTTAGTCAGTTTACATATTATAAAAGTTGTTAATTCAATAAATTTCCAAGTTTTTTCATAAAGGTTCGGATAGTTTTTTCTGTACCACAAAATCTTTGGCAACCATTGCTGAATGTTTAACGGATTACCGTTTTCTTTGAAAACTGTATCTCCTATTATAGGGTTCAATTCTTCAATCTCTTTTTTTGCTCGAGTATCATTGTACAAAATACCGCGATACAGCGGGTAGCATTCGTTATCAACTGGTATGAATACTGGTGCCATGGAAGAAAAACCCAAGTATATTTTGTCCGATTTCACATATTTCAAAAGTTTTCTTAAGAATCTCCTGAATATAAAGTAATATTCGAAAGGATCTATTTCCGTCCAGCCTGTTTTAGGAGATAATATCTGAGGAGCTTTGGATCTGACGGTTACTATGTGGGTTCCATCCTCATCCAAAACAGAGCCTTTTATAAACGATGAGCCTAAATCTACTCCAGCATAATTATACTTAGCCATTAATAAATTGAAAAGCAGCTACTATATAAAAAATTTTTCTTACTTTATTTTATCCTTGAGACTTAATCCCAGTAAAAGCGCTGAACGCTCCTTTTA
>JAVBJD010000087.1 GCA_030756715.1 Conexivisphaerales archaeon | reverse complement strand
AAGCCCCGGGCGGGATTTGAACCCGCGACCTACTGCTTACAAGGCAGTCGCTCTGACCGACTGAGCTACCGGGGCTCCTCACTTAAAACATCATAGAGTTCATATTTAAAAATTTGGCTGTATTCTTCATCATCAAGATCAAACTCCTCATAGTTCCCGCTTTCCAGAGCTTCCGCAAGAGCGCGCATGTGTACGCACCCACCCGGTTTCTTTCTGAAGTTATAATCGTAGCAGGTGCAGAAATACCTACCGGTTATATAGTCGTGATGCGTACCCTTAACTACATAAAGAACTCTCCCCGAAGGCTTGAAAAAGTACTTGATAACCGCTATGTCTTTTTGCACTAAATTTATTAGGCAAACATAGAATAAAAATTTTAGGGCGATGAATTTAGCTGGTAGTGATGAGCTGTGATTGATGACACCAATTATGAGCCCCGTTTTTTATGAATAAAAAATAAATCGCAAAAAAGATTAAAGCCCCTGTATTCCTGTTATTGTCTTCGAATAACCTTTTGTCATCATCCTTGCTAGCTTTACGCTCCTCCTTAAGGTTTTGATTATTAAGGGAAGCATGTACCTCCTCTTGAAAATGTAATCAAACCTGAGGTAAAATTTTCTATAAGCCTCGGTTAACTTTCTTGAAACGAGAGACGCTGAATACCCGAAAACCTCGTACTTTATCAAAGGATGCAGAACTGTGTACATATCCCAGTCTTTTGTCATTATTAGCCCTTTGCTGTCCAGCTCATAGTATACGGGGGTTCCGGGGAAAGGCGTCAGAATAGAATACTGAGCGTAATCAGTGTTGAGCTTTATTGAGAACTTGATGGTCTGATTCATTTCATCCGGAGTTTCTCCGGGATAACCAAGGATAAATGATCCCAGCACTTTTACATCGTACTTCTTTGCAAGGTTAACGGCTGCTACAGCCTGTTCAAGCTTTATGCCTTTTTTCATGAGGTCGAGCACTCTTTGAGACCCGGATTCGACGCCGTAGTAAATGTTTTCTGTGCCTCCTTTTTTCAGCTTTTGCATTAGCTCCTCGTTTATCGTGTTAACACGGCTCGAAAGCGATAGCCTAATGTCGAGCTTCTCTGAGACTATAGCGTCCATCATTTCAGAGGCCCTTTTCATGTTCAGAGTGAACGTATCATCTATGAACTCTATGTCTTTTACTTTGTATTTCTCCCGAACTTCTTTTATTTCCTCTATAACGTTCTGAACGCTCCTCATCCTGTACCTCCTTCCCATCATTTCTGATGAAGAACAGTACTGGCACTGGAAAGTGCACCCTCTCGTTGTAAGCATGGGCGCCTCCAAAACTCCGTTCCATCTGTAACGCTCGTAGTCCACAAGATCTCTTGCCGGGAAGGGTATTTCGTCCAGATTCTGGATAAACGGCCTGGGGGGCGTCATCTTGATTTGGCCGTCTTTTTTGTAGACTATTCCCTTCACTTCTGATAGATCTTTTCCTTTCTCATACGCATCGATCAGCTCGTAGAGCGTTTCTTCCCCTTCTCCAACAGCTACGACATCTATACCCGGATGAGAAAGAGCTTCGTCGGGCATAAAAGTGACGTGCGGTCCCCCTATGACAGTAAGCACATCGTTAAACTTTGCTTTTATAGCGTCAAGCAGCTTGTAAGCCGTCTTAACAGTAGAAGTAAAAGCAGTCATCCCTATCACTTTAGGGGAAGATGATTCTATGGTCTTCGACACATCGTCAAAAGAAAGATTCTCAAGATCAAGGTCAAGGATCTTGGGGTTAAACCCTTTTTTCCTTACATAGGCTGCAAGGTACATAGAAGCCATCGGTGGTCCATGGAGCTCTAAAAGAGTTTTAAGTTCAGCGTTCTGCGGCGGGTTGATTAATAACACATCAACGCTATTCAATATTTAAAAGTGCTACTTCTTAGTGTATATATATTTCTGTTTTTTTTAACCAATCTGTTCTGGATAAAAAATGTATAATGTAGAAAAATTTTCGCTGCTCATTAAATTCATTATCAGAAGACTTTACGTTCCCCATGAAAGAATCAGCTGTCTGAAAGCCATAGCGGCAAAAGCTACTTCTTCTGCATTAACGTATTCTACAGGCGCGTGCGCAACCGATATGCTTCCTGGACCGAATATAACGGTAGGTATGCCCTTTTTTGCAAGAGTTGCTCCGTCTGTCCAGTATGTCAGGCCTACCAGCTGGGGTTCGATTCCTTTTGCTTCTTTTACGGCTTCTGAAAGCTTGGTTACGATGTACTGTTTTGGATCAGTTTCAAGAGGTGGAAACTCATTTACTAATTCGATGCTACCTTCAAAATTTATCCCGGAATTCCTGAGCCCTGTTATGATTTCGTTGAGCTCGTCCCTTACACTTTCCCATGATTCACCCGGCAGGATCCTCCTTTCAGCAGATAAAACACAAGTATCAGGAACCTTCGACCACTCAGAGCCTCCTTCAATCATTGACGCGTGTATCCTCGGGGATCCTAACAAAGGATGGGATCTCTTAAAACTGTAGGAATACATTGCATTTATAAAATGACACATCATCCTTATCGCGTCAACTCCAAGCTCAGGGACTGAACC
>JAVBJD010000086.1 GCA_030756715.1 Conexivisphaerales archaeon | reverse complement strand
CAACTTTTCAGAAAGGTAAATATAACTTTTAATAAAAGATCTGAACGTGTCCTATGAAGTTGCCGTAAGGGAGCTCGTTGAAAGGATAAAGGGCAGAGAAAACTTTCAGGAGCTCGAAAAGCTCAAGATAGAGGTGGCAAAGAAATACCACCTTGACCGGGTACCAAAAAACTCCGACATAATAAGGTTTGCAAGGATAGAAGGGGTTAACATAAACTTGGTAGTTAAACCAACGAGGGCCATTTCTGGCGTAACTGTGATAGCGGTTATGTCCAAGCCATTTCCCTGTCCGCCTCAGGCCCAGTGCATCTACTGTCCGGGGGGCGTTGATTACGGCACGCCCAAGTCTTACACTGGTTTTGAGCCTGCCTCTGCGAGGGGGAAGCAGTACAATTACGATCCGTTCCAGCAGGTTTACAACAGGGTAGAACATCTTGAAAGCCTTGGACACAACACCACAAAGAACGAAATAATAATAATGGGAGGGACTTTTCTCAGCTATCCGCAGGACTATCAGGAGTGGTTCGTTAAGAACATTTATGACGCCCTTAACGGCAAAGCCAGCAGCACGCTGGAAGAAGCCGTTGAAATGAACGAAAGGGCAAAGCACAGGTGCATAGGCCTGACGGTTGAGACAAGGCCAGACTTCTGCAGAGAAGAGCACGTGGACATGATGCTCAGGTACGGCGGCACAAGGGTCGAGATAGGGGTTCAGACCCTTGATGACGTTCTGCTTAAGAAAACTCACAGGGGACACACAGTAGCGGATACTGTCGAAGCATTCAGGATAGCGAAAGATGCTGGTTTCAAGATAGTCGCGCACATGATGCCCGGTTATCCGGGCTCTGAAAGAGATAAAGACCTTGAATCTTTCAGGAAGCTCTTCTATGATGAACGCTTCAAGCCAGACATGGTTAAGATATATCCAACTCTCGTTGTCGGAGGAACGCTTCTCGAGAAGATCTACAGGAAAGGCCTTTACAAACCATTGAGCAACAGAGAGGCAGCTGAGCTCGTGGCTGATGTTCTTGAAATGACGCCGCCCTGGGTAAGGATCATGAGGATCCAGAGGGACATTCCCGCTTTCAAGATAATAGCCGGGCCGACAGCCGGAAACCTCAGGGAGCTTGCTGTGAGGATACTGAAAGAAAGAGGAAAGAAGTGCATGGAGATAAGGTGCAGGGAAGTGGGTCACAGGAAGATACCCGAGAACAGGCTTTTGGAGTTTTCCATTAAGAGGACCACTTATAGAGCTTCAGAGGGGAAAGAGTATTTCATTTCATACGAAGACGATAACGACCATTTGGCCGGTTACCTGAGGCTCAGGATACCTTCTGAAAAAGCTCACAGGCCTGAAATAAAAGGAGCTTCAATTGTAAGAGAACTAAAGGTCGTTGGGAAAGTTGTTCCTGTATACGAAAAGGGCTCAGGATGGCAGCACAGGGGCATCGGAAGGAGCCTTCTTTCAGAAGCCGAAAGGATCACAAAAGAAGAGGAGGGGCTCGACAAGATCCTCGTCATAAGCGGCGTGGGCGTCAGAGAGTACTACATCAAGCTTGGTTACATTAAGGAAGGCCCGTACGTTTCAAAAAAACTTTAGGCTTAAAGGTAGCTCAGCACTTTAATCAGGTTTCCTGCTTTCCTTACTTCCAGATCATCGTAAAATCCGTTCCTGTCGAGCAGTACTGGTTCAAGCCCAGCCCTTTCAGCTCCAACGTAATCGACTTCATAAAGATCCCCGACATAAAGGCCGGTTTCTCCAGCGATCCTTATGCCCTCTTTAAAAATCTCCGGGTCAGGCTTTATCTTCCCAATCCTGTAGGATGCCACAACCCCGTCCAGAAATCCTGAGATCCCAGTGTTGTGGATTACTTCGTTTATTTTCTGGCTGGCGTTGCTTATGATGTAAACCCTGTAACCTCTGTTTTTCAATGTTTTTAAAAATGGTACAGTGTCGTGGTAAAGGTCGTAAAAAGTGGATGAAAATTTTAAAGATTGCAGCTCGTCAAGTGTGTACTTATCCACGCTTATTCTCATCATCTTTAATATTTCGTTTACGTTTATAACCGGGTTTCCATCCGCTGTTGGAAGATTTTCTTTCCCGAGGTAACGTGAAACAGCCCGGTAAACACTCTTGAGCTCAACGTCATAGCCGTTCTTTATGAGCGTAAAATAGATCGGCTCGTGGTAGTTTGGTTTAAAATCAACTAGAGTTCCTCCAAGATCTAAAAAAATCGAACTCATCATTTAGAGTTAATAAAAATCTTTTTTAAACTTTTGATGGGCTCCAGTAGCTCCAAGCAACGACTACAGCCAGCGAGAGGAAAGAAGTAGCTAGCCCAACTAGGCCAGCGGCAACGATCTGGCTGTTGCCGAATATTCTGGAAAGGTATTCTACAAGGTAGATTATAGCGTTTGTCTGAGCTAATACTATGTATCCTATGAACCCGATTACGTATCCTATCAGCCATATACCGAACAGCACGGCAACTCTTCCCATTATATTTTCACCTAATACAAAGGGCTTTTAATTCTTAATTAATCAAGTATGGCTAATTTTTTAGACAAGCTCGTCAAGAAAGTGTGGACAACTAATGAATTTAAGGCAAGCATGAATGGTTAACAATTTAA